>RKRR01000056.1 GCA_007571305.1 Candidatus Poribacteria bacterium
AAGGATTTCGCCAACATTAAGCGACGGTATCAATACACCCCTGAAGCATCTATTGACCAAATCATAAAAGTGTATAACTAATTATTGACTTTACTATAAAACAGGCTATAAAGTGGCTCAAAGGCACTCTTCTGTCTCTGTTCCTTCCGATTTTCGGGATCGGCTGCAGTGCCATGTCAAGCAATAAGTAGCATAAAAAAAGAAACGAGGATAATCAGAGGCTCCGTAATTAGAGAGATCATACTACAATGAAATCAAAATCCAGTAAAGCATTACTTATCTCGGTCCTACTGCACCTCGGTGTCGGAGTACTCGGGTTTTTCTATTGGTTCGGGACAAATCCGCAACGAAATGCTGACGCTATCAATGCCTTATTTGTCATTGAAGAGAAGCCGAAGGTCAGACGCGTGACACCTCCGAAACGCACGCAAGTCAGGCATAGACGCACGCGGGATGTCAGCCAACCTCGCCTGAAAATCCTCACAAGCAATCAACCTGCCAGCACTCGCGGAGTCGTCTCTGCAGCGGAACCCGCACCTTTCCAACCCTTCGATACCAAGGACGTGGGCGATCCTGTAGGACCCACCACAACCCGTGTCGAATTTGACGATACACCCCGTGTGCAAAGGGTTATCGAACGTCCTTTCCAAAAAGAGAAAAAAGCCAAAACACGTTTCAAAAGTCGGTTGGTGAGGTTCATTGAGGCACAGGAAGGACCGCAGCGCATCGTCTACTGCATCGATTTGTCCACGAGTATGCAAAACCTCCCGCCGCGGAAACTCAAGCGGATTATAGATCTCATGCGGAATTCGCTGACGTTCCTTGAACCGCACGACAGTTTCAACATCGTAGCGTTTAGCACGGAGCTCATCGTCTACCAAGAAGGCTTCGTCCCAGTGACAGAGCCGACAGTTGCCGCATCGTCAAACTATCTCGCCGACATCCAATCCCAAATCCACACAAAAGGGGCCGACCATGATATGCTCTCGGCGTTGACCGAAACTGCCAAAGCAGGCCCTACCATCGTTGTTCTCTTTAGTGATGGTATCCCTACCACGATTTCGGGCCCGAATCTCGCGCTCGTTGGTGAACACGCAGCTGGCAACGGTCACATCTTCGCGATGGGGATCGGAATGGCACCTAATTTTCCGGGTGCTGTGATGTTGAAACAACTCGCTACCGTCAGTGACGGAGATTTGTGGCTTGTTGATAGAGGTCGGTAACCATAGCCCGCAATGTAATGGAGGGCGGCTCTTGAGCGAAAACCGTCAAACCACAAACCACGTCCTGCCTCTGCAATGTAAAATTAAAAAAATTGCCGAAGGTCTCTACCCACATCAAATAGAGGGTGTCGCCTTTCTGTTGGGTCGTCGCCGGGCACTTCTCGCTGACGATATGGGACTCGGCAAAACCCGACAGTCCATCATTGCAATGGTTGAGGCAGAAGCAGAGGGTCCCTATCTTGTCATCTGCCCTGCCTCCGTCAAACTGAATTGGGCTCGTGAAATAGAACTGGTGCTCCCTATAGCCGAACCTATCATCGTGGGGCCTGATCCACTCCCTTCGAGTGATTTCCAAGATTGGGTTATCATCAATTATGAAATTCTGGGCAAACACCTTAAAAGGCTTCTCGAGTTTGAATGGAAAGGGGTTGTGTTTGACGAAGCACATTACTTGAAAAATTACCAGAGTCAGCGGAGTCGGAACGCCGCGAAACTGGTGAAAGCGATTCAACTCCAACCGGTAATCCACGCGTTAACGGGGACCCCAATGACGAATCGTCCTCGTGACCTTTTCCCGATTTTGCAATTGGTGGATCACCCTCTCGGCAAGAGTTTCCTCAGTTTTGCCAAGCGGTACTGTGATGCCTATCAGGGGGACTTCGGATTGGTAGCAGATGGAGCAAGTAACATTGAGGAATTGACCGTCCAGTTACACGGCGTGATGCTTCGGCGCACCAAAAATGAGGTCTTGGATCTCCCACCCAAAGTCCGAACATGGTTGGACGTTGAATTGCACCCTTATGCGGTACAGCACTTCAATAACGCCGTCCGAGAATTCCTAACGAAGTTTGACGCACCTGAATCCATTGGGGCGATTGAAGATGAATCGGAAAATTCGGAACGGCGACAGGCAGTTGGTAGGTTAACGACAGCGCGTCGAAAACTCGCTTTCGCCAAGTGCCGACACACTATCAAGTTCGTCGAAAACGCATTGGAACAGGGCGAGAAGGTCATCCTCTTCACTGCATTCCTCAATACACTGGAACGTTTCCACAAGCATTTCGGTGACCGAGCAGTTTTCGTCTCTGGGGAAGTTCCCACCGAAGAACGGCAAGACCGAGTAGATCAGTTTCAAAACGATGAGAACGTCAAACTCTTCATCGCCAATATGCACGTCGCGGGTGTTGGAATCAATCTGACTGCTGGGCGGCAGGTTGTCTTCAACGACTTAGATTGGGTGCCAGCGAATCATTGGCAGGCAGAGGATCGTGCCTATCGTATTGGACAGACAGGGACTGTTAACGTCACCTATATGATCGCACGCGGCACGGTAGACGAATTCGTCAAGACTGTATTGGAGACGAAAGCCGCGTTGATGGATGCACTTGTTGAAGGGACATTGTTGATACCCGGTGAGGACGGTGCCCTCCAACCCGATGTGCTCAGTGAACTTAAGCGGATGATGAATGCACTCTCTGTGCATGCCACCAAGGTTGAAGAACCACAATTGCTGGATGTACTCCAACAAGCGAGTGATGCCTACCTTGAAGAGAACGCGTCTCATCTTGAAGAAGCGACGCGTACACACCTTCGTCCATATTCCGAAGAAGCCATCCGTACCTTAGCCCAAGTCCTAGCCGGACCCGAACAGACCATCTATCACGTTGAGAGTTCGTCGCAAAAGGGCAAGTTTTATACGCTGGAGGTTGTCGGTGTAGATGTAACGTGTGATTGTCCTGGTTTCACACACCGCGGTAGTTGCCGACACGTCCGTCCACTGAAATCTGTCCTCGTTGCCGGAAAACCATTGCCGAAAGCCTATAAGAAAGTTTCCTACGATTAGGCACGTTTAGTCTCCTACCACCGTGTAATATGCATACTTCTGTGGTAGGGCATATACACCCACCGGACCTTTGCGATCTCACCGGCATCTACTTCCAGAGACCACCCCTAGGGACCAGGTCTTGACAGGTATCCAAAAATTTGCTAAAATTGGTATAAATCAACGCAAGGAGACGTGACAAATGAGATTGACGATAATTGTAACGGTCTTGCTCTGTTGCCTGTTACCAGTGACAACGCGGGCAGAGTTGCCCCTTGATGATCTTGCCCTCTATATGTCTTTTGACGACATTCAAGGCAACAAAGTTATGGACGGTTCAGAGCACGGAAACGATGGCACGATTATGAAGGCATCCGTTGCAAAAGGCAAAGGGAAATACGGCAACGCAATGGAATTTGAAGGCGGGGATAACCATGTCCTTATCAAGAATTCGGATTCGCTCTCGATTGCTGATGAAGTCACAATTTCCGTTTGGGTGAACTGGAACGATGCTCCCGGCAACGGTTGGTTGTGTGTGATGGCAAACGGGTCACAAGGTGGGCCCTGGGAGAATTACGGACTCTTTGTCAATCGTGGGAGTCGCTACTTCTACTTCACACTCTCTGTCGGTGGCGAGGGTGCCCATAAGGTGATGAATTCTGGTGCCGGCACAACCGAACCTGAGAAGTGGACCCATTGTGTCTGTGTCTACGATGGCAAAGATGCCAAGATTTATATTGACGGTGATCTGGCAAATTCGGCACCTCATGGTGGCAAATTGATTGGTGGAGAGCAGGATTTGCGGCTCGGCCATCGGGGTGGAAGTGGTCACTGGTACAACGGTTTGCTTGATGAAGTCGCAGTGTTTTCAGTCGCTTTAGATGAGGATCAGGTTAAAGAGGCGAGCGGCAATATCGATGAAGCACTTAATGTTGAAGCTCGCGGCAAACTCACAACCGTCTGGGGGAAAGTAAAAACTGGACAGTAACCTGAGATATCAAGTGTTATTTGCATTCTTGTATGGTTGTAGTAAAAACAATTTCTAATTCGAAAAAAGGGCGTGATGGGGCTCAACAGAGGTTTCGGATGTGGTACCTGCTCCATTTCGTCCTTGTTTGTGCATGGCTTGCCTGCTCCGAGGAGGAAGTGGCGCGACCGCCCGAAGGCATGGTACTAATTCCCGCAGGCACCTTCCAGATGGGAAGTACCACAGGAGATGTCGATGAGGTACCTGTGCACACGGTAGAACTCGATGCCTTTTATATTGATCAGTATGAAGTAACGAACGCCGAGTATCAGGCATTCGTCGCTACAACCGGACACCCTGCTCCACGAGGGATCGGCTATACTGCTACCTACGAACTCCTTAAACACGGTTATGAACCGTGGGATGACACGGATTTCAATCACCCACATCAACCCGTCACAACAGTGACTTGGTTTGATGCGACTGCTTACTGTAAATGGATAGGTAGACGATTGCCGACGGAGGCGGAATGGGAGAAAGCGGCACGCGGCGGCTTGGAAGGAGCCCGTTATTCATGGGGGGATGCCGAGCCGAATAACACGAGTGCCAACTTTGCTGACAGCCAAACGGCGTTTGAATGGCGGAGTTCCGATGTGAACGACGGATTCCTTTTTACTGCACCTGTTGGAACGTTTCCTCCCAACGGTTACGGCTTGTATGATATGGCGGGGAATGTCTGGGAATGGTGCGCGGACTGGTACAGTCCAACCTACTACAGTGATGTGCAAGATGTGGAGAAGCCAGTTCGGAACCCAAAGGGCCCTGACACCGGCGAACGCCGTGTTTTACGGGGCGGAACATGGTACCGTGCTGCGCATACGATTCGTAATGCCGAACGTATTAGTGATTATCCCGATAATAGTCTGAACGTTGTCGGGTTTCGATGCGCCATGGATGTCCCCTAAGGCCGTGGCGCGCCTGCAGGTGTGCGTAATGGGTAGACTAAAGAATAATAGAAACGACGCTTCTTAGTAATTTTTGATAAATAACTCTTTCCCTTTTGCAGCACTATCCTTCCTATAGTTATTCATTCCATATTGTAAAGACCATTCCTGAACCTCAGCAAAATCAAAGAGTTCTCTGATGACGGGTGAGTCGTCGTAGGTAATCAACCATTTATACGAACATTTTCGCATATTCTCAGCGAATTGCACATGGTCAAAAGCCGTGTGCAATGTGCCTCTCACCCCGTAGAGTTTTGACTCAGTCGCCTTCCAATAAGGTGGATCGAGGAAAATAAATACATCGAGATCTCCGTCTTGAAAAAGTGCATCGGTATAATCCCCATTCGTGATTTTGACCCCGGAAAGATATGGACAAATATTTTTCACACGTTGAATGGATGAATCCGTGAAACGTTTCTCATAAGCGGATTGTGAATACCCACCAGAATCCACCACACCCGAAAAGGTAATGCGGTTGAGTACGAAAAATCGCACCGCGCGTTGAAATTCGCAGAGCATGTCCCTATCTTGGTTCAGTTTATCTTTTGCCCCTGTAAGTTCTTCAAACAGGGCGCGACCGTCTGTAGTTGTTGTGTATATCTCCGTTAGTGAGTCAATCAAGTCTGGCGCATTGTCTCTTGTCTGTTTCCAGAAGCAATAGAGGTCGTAGTTGAGATCATTGATCCAGTAGGACTTGATACGACTTTGAAAGAGGCTTCGGATTGCAAAAAAGACAGAACCTCCACCCACAAAAGGCTCACGAAATTCGGATATACTCGCCGGAATAAGTGGCAAAATCTGTTTTAGTGCCCTTGATTTACCCCCTGGGTACCGCAGAGGACTTTTTGCTAATTTACGCATGGTGACCGATTATCCATACTTGTAATCTGTTATAGAGTGTCGCCATCAACTCCCTCCACGTTGAAAAAATTTAGCATTGTTCGCCTTAAGGTGTGTTTGCTACCTTTGACTCAAATTGCCAGTTATGTAGCATAGGCTGCTAGCCTGTGCATAAATGTGCAAAAACTCAAGTGGCTGCTACAAAAACCTCCAAAGCCTAAAGGATTTTCGCTGAAAAACAGCCTCTGTCTACCTAAAAACTTGTCCATAGCAACTTGGGTTACCTTTATGAAAGTATAGCACCCTTTATCTTACTCTGCAACATGCTCATCGGATAATATAGGTTTCGTTTGTGGTTTTCTGTCTGTCTTAACAAAACCGCCGCACCATGTTCCAATGCTCTCTATACGAATTTTCTGCTTGACATCTATCTAAAAATCCCATAAAATGAAAAGAGCCAAACTTGTACAAGGGAAGGAAACAGAGATATGCCACAAAGTGATACAAATCAACCGAATGTCATCGTTTTTTTTACCGACCAACAGCGGTGGGACACCTCCGGCTTGCACGGCAATCCACTTGACTTAATGCCCAACTTTGACCGCATGGCACAACGTGGGACACATGTCCACCGCTCCTTTACGTGCCAACCCGTCTGTGGACCCGCCCGCTCATGCCTGCAAACCGGATTATACGCGACTCGCACTGGATGTTTTCGAAACGGCATCCCACTATCACCCAATCTCAAGACCCTTGCTCACCATTTCGGTGAAGCTGGTTACGCCACCGGATATATTGGCAAATGGCACCTCTATAGCGGCGGCACCGGTCCCGGACCTGTGCCAGCTGAGCATCGAGGTGGGTACGACTACTGGTTAGCGTCCAACACGCTCGAATTTACTTCCGATGCCTACCAAACAACACTTTACGATAACGATAACGAGCCCGTTGACCTCCCCGGTTACCGTGTGGATGCGCTTACTGATGCGGTGATACGTTACGTTGATCGGCATAAGAACGAGCCTTTTTATCTCTTTACATCATACATTGAACCGCACCACCAGAACCATCTGGACGATTATCCACCCCCGGATGGGTATCGGGAACGGTACGCTGGGAAATGGATACCCCCGGATCTCGCCGCACTTGGGGGTTCGACGCACCAACACTTAGGGGGCTACTACGGTATGGTGAAAAGGCTGGACGAAGCACTCGGCAGACTTCTTGATGCCCTCAAGAGTCTCCATCTGCTTGATAATACTGTCATCCTCTTTACCTCTGACCACGGCTGTCATTTCAAAACCCGCAACGGTGAATACAAACGTTCGTGTCACGAGAGTTCCATCCGTGTCCCAACGGCGTTCCACGGCCCCGGATTCATCGGTGGTGGACAGATCCAAGAGCTTGTTAGCCTTGTGGACCTCCCGCCGACGCTCCTTGCTGCCGCTGATTTGGAAGTGCCGAGTGAGATGCAGGGTAAATCCATTCTACCCCTACTACGTGGGGAAACAGATGACTGGCAAGAGGAAGTCTTCGTCCAAATCAGCGAAGCCCAAGTGGGACGTGCAGTCCGAACACAACGTTGGAAATACGGTGTAGATGCCCCACATAAAAATGGCGGCAGAGATGCTGGGTCGGAGCGGTATGTTGAGCAGTATCTCTATGACCTTCAAGCGGATCCGTACGAGTTACGGAACCTTGTTGGATTGCAATCGCACGAAAACGTCACAGCCATAATGCGGGAGCGGCTCATTCGTCGGATGTTAGAAGCAGGCGAGGAGGCACCGACAATAGAGGCAGCACCCACACAGAGAAGTGGGCAGCGCAGCGTCTCCGAATCAGAAGCGAGAAGTTAATACCACGAAAAGGAAAGTCTGAACCATAATTGTTCTGATACTGAACGACGGAAATAGAGGGAATCTGATAATCATATCAATCCCGGTTCTGAAATGGAGCACAGCCTAGGATCCCACAGTTAAAAAATTTTAGATAGACTGCTCTACTTTAAAAATCTTGTGCAGGCTAATCGGAAACCTGCGTGAAACGAAGTAGAGCACAGCCCAGGAGCCTATAATCAAAAGAATGAAGATTACAGATGTCAAAACCCTTGTCATGGGGACCAGTTGGCGCAACCTAACGTTCGTGAAAGTTGAGACTGACGAAGGCTTAACGGGTGTCAGCGAAGTACGGATGAACAACCGTACGGACGCACTCGTTGCCTATATTGATGGTGCGAAACGCCGCCACGTCATTGGTAGCGATCCCTTCAACACTGAGAACCTCTATCAACGCCTGTTCCGCGACGATTACGGGCGCGCGGGTGAGATCGTTGCAACCGGTATCAGCGTTATTGAAATTGCATGCTGGGATATTATCGGTAAAGCGTTGAACCAACCCGTCTACCGCTTACTCGGCGGGGCCTGTCGCCATAAAATCAAAGCGTATGCCAACGGCTGGTATCGCGTTGAGCGCACGACTGAGGAGTTTCACGCCGCCGCCAAAAAGGTGCTTGACAAAGGCTACCGAGCACTCAAGTTCGACCCCTTTGGTGCTGGGTACTATGAACTCTCTTATGAAGAGAAGTTGAAATCCGTGGAACTCGTTGAAGCGGTACGTGACGCCGTTGGACCTGATGTCGAAATTCTTGTTGAGATGCACGGTCGGTTTAGCCCGTATATGGCAATCGAAATTTCGGCAGAATTGGAGAAATACCAACCGAGTTGGGTTGAGGAACCGGTGCCCCCGGATAACATTGCTGCACTCGCGAAAGCCTCCGAGAAGATTAACCTCCCTGTCGCTACGGGTGAGCGGCTCCATAACAAGTATGAATACCGAGAATTGATTAACTTGCAGGCGGCGGATATTCTACAGCCCGACATTACCCAGACAGGCGGATTCTTAGAAACCAAGAAGATCGCGGCGATGGGCGATATGTGTTACATGACAGTAGCACCGCATAACGTCGGTGGCCCCGTCTCTACAGCGACCGCCTTGCACTTTGCTGCGTGTACCACTAATTTCAAGATTCAGGAGCATTTCAACGATTTCTCTGAAGCGTGGGTTAAAGAGGCTGCCACTGGATGCCCCGAAGTTATTGATGGCTATTTTAGTCTTCCCAATGGACCAGGACTCGGTATGGAGTTGAATGAAGACCTCATCGCTGAACATCCGTATCGCGAAGGTTCATTCAACCTTTTTGAAAACGACTGGCACAAACGCGAATATTAAAAGGAGCCTATTCGGAAATAGATGAGTTTTTACTATGAAGACGGGTACCTCTACTGCGAAAAATTGAGAGTTAAGGACATTCAAGAGCAGGTGCCCTACAGTCCATTTTACCTCTATAGCCTCGCGCAGTTGGAGGCGAACTACGCCGCGTATCAGAAAGCACTTGAGGGTATCCATTCGATCATCGGCTACGCAATTAAGGCAAACAACAATCTTGCCCTACTCAAACACCTCAGTGCGCTTGGCAGTGGTGCTGTCCTTGTCAGCGGAAACGAATTGCAGATGTCGCTCGCAGCAGGTTTCAATCTGAAGCGGACAATCCTAAACGGCAACGGAAAGACGCTTGAAGAACTCAGACTCGCCATTGAACACGGAGTCCTGATTAACATTGACAGCGAATTCGATTTAGCACACATTCAGCAGACAGCAAAAGACCTTGACGAACCTGCAAATGTCCTCATTCGCATCAACCCGGATGTGGATCCACAGGTGCATCCCTATGTTTCTACCGGCATGAAAAATTCCAAGTTCGGTATCCGTAATGAGCGGCTCGATTGGTTTTTAAACGAAATTCGTAAGGATCAGTTGTTAAATTTAGTTGGTGTCCATTGCCATTTAGGGTCAACGATTAAGAAGGTCCGGATCTTCCGAGATGCTACTGAAATTATGCTCGCTTTCATACGTGGGATTCAAGCGGAGGGCTTTTCGCCGCGTTATCTCAACATCGGCGGCGGTTTGGGAATCGATTATGAGCGCACCGGTGAGGAGATTCCGACACCCTCCGACCTCATCGATTCCATCCGTGATCTGCTACCGGAGGAAATCACACTCATTATTGAACCAGGGCGTTCTCTCGTTGGCAACACTTCTGTTTTCGTCAATCGTGTCACGGGTGTGAAGACCAACGGTAACAAGCACTTCATCGTCACCGATGGTAGTATGTCAGAACTTATCCGGCCGAGTCTCTACGATGCCTATCAGCATATTCAGTTTATCGAACCAATTGATGATGCGGTTGAAACGTACGACATCGTCGGTCCCGTCTGCGAATCCGCAGATTTTCTGGGCAAAGCCCGCATGCTCCCAACACCTCATGAAGGAGCAGGACTTGTCGTTTGCGATGCAGGTGCTTATTGTCACGCCATGAGTTCCAACTACAATCTAAAGATGCGTCCGCCGGAGTATCTTGTTGATAGCGATAAATTCACTTGTATCCGCCGAGTTGAGACACTCGACGATTACCTGCGCCTTTTCGATGTGTAAGTCAGACATCATATTATGGAAATCCTGACTGAAGAAAGGTGTTGTATCTCTGAAGAGCACATGGTGCAGTGGAAAAGAAGTTACAAGCGTCCTTCCAAGAACGCAATCCCGGGTCCCAAATCAATCTCATGTTCACCCTGAAAGTGATCCAACACCAATTGATCCGATTGCCCTGATGCTGCATAGATGTGTTTCAGTTGTTCGAACGCCGCTAAAGCATCAAACTCGATAAAACAGGTATCATCGGACCCGATCTGCACCATGCATGCTCTCGGGGCAATGAGTCCCGCTACATCCGCGATGTCCCCTGCTTTCCGAAGCCCGAACATAAACTGCGAACCGCACGTATTCCCACGTCCCCTGTCATTTAATGCATCCGTCAATGTGCTGAGATAACAGACAATAACTGCCGCCTTCACTCGCTCGTCCAGAGCTGAAATATAGGTCGTCATTGTGCCACCGAATGAACATCCCATACACCCTAAACGACGCGCATCAACTTCAGGGAGCGACTGGAGATAGTCCAAACATCGTTGTCCATCTGAAATGTTTAGCTGCATCAGTTGATAACCGAAATACCCGTAGGCAAGATAAGCAACGTTGCATCCATCGCGGCCCGGTCGGCGCACCCACTCGTCTCTATCCTTTCGCTCTCCGAAGCACCGCCAGTCGGGTGCTAATGTAACAAAACCACGCAACGCCAATTCCACGGCGTACTGTTTCTGATAGTCCTCCACAATCCCAACTGCCCCGTCTTTACCAACTCCGTGTCCGTGAGCACATAACACGGCAGGTGCTGGATTCTGCGCGCTCGCGCTTTCTGGAATTAAAACATACGCTGGGATTGAAGAAAATGGGTCCGGGTTAAAGATTATCTTTTTCTGTGTATAGCCATCCTGTTTTATCTCCTCCAGAGTTTCAACTTCCAATGGTAATGCTTCCGGTGAAGGTCCGAGGTCCTTGACGAGGTTACGCCGAAATTTTCTTCTCCATTCCTGCCACTCCGTCTTTGTTGTTCCATTGAAATGGAGCGGTGGCGTTGCTTTCAGAAGTTGTTCAACGCCTTGCTCCGCTGTCAAAAAACGCCGTGCTGCCATAATCCTATTCCCTCCTACTAACGATATTTCTGTCCTCAGTGCTATCTCCTTATTTTTTCTGCATTATGTATACCGCGAATTTAAGAAAAAATCAACCCTTATTTCTTATCACTTACCTCCATTTTTTTCAGAGTGTCTATCTTTACATAAACACTCTCAAATTGATATCCATAGAGCGGGTTTGTGCCTAACCCAAACTACACACTCAGCACAACACCTGAAAATAAATTTGACCTTTTTCCCCTAAATTGTGATATAATCATTGCTCTCTGTATGTACACGAACTTCGTCTACCTCAAATATACCCTTTCTCAATCGCGTCATGTCCACTCATGCTCCCCATTCTCAAGCCTCCCTCCTTAAAAACGTACTTGTTATTACACCGTTAAGTCTGATTGGACGTGCCGGAACACTTCTCATCTACGTCGTTCTCGCCAATTGGTTCGGCGACCCAGCAGAAATGGATTTTATTTACTATTACTGGGGTATCGCTGTATTTCTGATAGACTTGCTCAGTGCCGCTTCCGCCTATTCTGTCCTCGTTCCGCTGTTAGCAGAAGCCCGTGCGAAAGGTGAAACGGAGGCACAACGTTGCGTACAATCCGTTTTTTCTCAATATATCATACTGATGCCGGGACTCTGCTGTCTCCTCGTTTTCCTTTCCTGGACTGTCTCCCAACTTTTTCTACCGAGCGCGGGGCTCTCACCTTCTACGACAATCGGTATTGTGTGTGGATTCCTCTGCTTCGCGATCATTGCCGCAGTCCGCTGGATGCTCAAAGCTATCTTAGATACTTATCAAGCCTTTCATCTACCCGTTATTGTGCAAGGACTCCGTGCTATCCTGGTCATCGGCGTTATATACCTGTGCAAGCCGTTTCTGAGTTGGTTCAGCATACCACTTGCCCTGATCATCGGCGAGCTTTTCCAATTGCTTCTCCTATTTTGCCGATGCTGTACTGTCCTGAATCTACCCGTGCTGCGTCTCAAACTCAGCTGGCAGATAACACCCTATACGACACAATTCCTACGGCAATGTCTACTGATGATGGGTGCAGCGATCTCAGACGGATTAAACCCAGTTGTTGACAGAGGCATGGCAAGCGCATTAGGCACAAGTTCCGTCTCGAAATTGGATTACGCGCTCCGTCTGTGTGCGATCCCTGAAACACTCACCGGTGTAACGCTACCAGTCCTGTTATCGCATTGGGCAACAATATCGTCCCCTGATTCCCAATCCGGGAATGATCTAACCGCTAACGGAACGCAACTACAGCGAAGCGTTTGGCAAAGTGTAGTTGTGTTACTCATCCTGATGATTCCGTTCCTGATCAGCTTTTACCTTTTCCGAGTGGACATTGTCACGCTATTATATGGACACGGCGAATTGTCTGAAGCGGGACAGTCCCATATCGCTTCGCTGCTCGGCATCTATCTATTAGGAATGCTTCCGCGTTTAATCAGTCGCTTGCTAATTCGTGCCCATCTCGCACGCCAAGCCCACCCGACCGTTGTCACGGCAACGCTTATCAGGCTTATTCTAAATCCCTTTCTCAATTGGTTCTTCATGCAATATTGGGGGTTAGAGGGAATCGCTTGGTCAACAGCGTTGTTGTCTTATCCGATTCTCGTATACATTGCATTTATGTTCTGGCGACGGAGATAATTATAGACCTTGTGCCTATCCAACAACGCCTAAACTTTGGCGAAATGCTCAGGGTAGTTTGAGGTGATACCTTGCACACCGAATGCTTTCATTTCGCGCATACGAGAGATGTCGTCGACTGTCCAACACCAGAGTGCAATACCGCGTCGTTGGATCTCATAAGCGAATTCTGCTGTAATGCATTGGTAATTGACATTCAATAGGTTGCTACCGAGTGTTCCGAGTTGCTGGCACAACTGCACAGGAGAGATATGGTTATTGTGATTCCCGATGAGCCACCCTGTTGGAATGCGAGGCTCTAAGGAACGAACGGTCTGTAGAGCAGCGGTATGGAAGGAGATAATAACGGCGAGATCTTGTGTATGGGTCTCTCGGATTTTTGCGACGACTGCTTCTGCTATCAAAGGATCTTTAATTTCTAAAACCGCAATCGCCTGTTTTGCAATACATTCCAAGGCCTCTACGAGCGTCGGCACGGGTTCACCAATAAATTCAGGAGCGAACCATCCTCCAGCATCAGCACGTTTAATTGTTTCTAAAGTGGCTTGATTGACCTGTCCACAGTGATTTGTCGTTCGATCTAAGGATGCGTCATGTATCACTACGACTTCGCCATCAGCGGTCCCGTGTAAATCAAGCTCAACGGCATCCACGCCGATTTCGAGTGCTTTTTTGAATGCCACGAGCGTATTTTCCGGGGCACTTCCCGATGCCCCACGGTGTGCAATCCGAATCCAAGGATGCATATTTTAATTCTACCTTGCGGAGAAACGCCGTGGTTTTGAACCCGTTACGCGCGTTTCTCAACCTTCATTCCATTACGGACTATGGGTTCGATTTTAAGAAGGCACCATAGCATCAGCAAAACATGTCCATAGGTGTAACGGAGAAGCAGTCAAGCAATCCATAATTAAAAACCGCTATTGCTCTGCTTAATCTTCTTTAAAAGAGTCGTCCGACTCATGCCAAGCAAATCTGCTGTCTTACTGTGGTTACCCGAAAATTCATCTAATACCAGTTCAATGAGTGATTTATCCAACAGCGCAACAACCTCCGCGTAAAGTTCCCGCTTCCCTTGTGTAATCGCCTCTTTTGTAACGTCTTTTAAAACGGATTTGAGGGACATTTCCAGCTGTGAGGTACCGGTGGAATCTACCTGATGCCCCGTTCGGATTTCTGGTGGTAGGTCATCTGGCAGAATCACATCTGCACGGCAGAGAGATCCCGCGCTTCGGATGCAATTCTCCAACTCACGAACGTTACCGGGCCACGGATAGTCTTGTAGCAATTCCATTCCTTCTTTAGAGATACCGCGGATCGGTTTATCAAGTTCCTCTTGTATGAGTTGCAGGAAATGCGTAATCAGTAACGGAATGTCCTCTTGCCGTTCCCGTAACGGCGGAAGGTGGAGCGCGATGCGTTTGAACCGATAGTAGAGATCCTCACGGAACTGTCCTCGCTTTACCATTTCACTGAGTTCCTGATTCGTGGCAGCAATAACACGCACATCTACTTTAAGCCGCTGAGTTCCACCTAAACGTTCAATCTCCTGTGTTTGCAGCGCGCGAAGCAGTTTTGCCTGTAACGTCGGGGTCATATTGCTGACTTCATCAAGAAAAAGCGTACCCCCATTCGCCAGTTCAAATCGTCCGGGTTTTCCTTCCTTTTTCGCATCTGTGAATGCTCCCGCTTCGTAACCGAACAGTTCACTCTCCAAAAGATCATCAGGAAGAGCACCACAATCAACTGGGACAAAAGGGGCATCCTTTCGGGAACTACCCTTGTGGATTGCGTGAGCAACCAGATCCTTGCCTGTTCCTGTTTCGCCTTCGATCAGCACCGTCATCGTATTGCTCGCCATGATTCCGATGAGTTTGTAGATTTCGCGCATCTGGCTGCTCTTTCCGACCAATCGGTGACCAATTTCTGCAGTTGACGACTCGTCTGCTGTTTTGGTAGGCAGAGTACTTCGGACAGATTGTGTCCGGAAAGCCTGTTCCAGAACACTCTTGACGATATCCAGATCTATTGGTTTTGGAACGAAATCGAATGCCTGTAGTCGCATCGCTTCTATGGTTGTCTCTACATCGTCATAAGCCGTAATGATAACCACAATTACCCATGGATGACGTGCCTTAATTTCGCCTAACGCCTCCAGGCCGCTCATTCCGGGTAATTTCACATCCAATAAGACAACATCCGGTTTGTCAGCTGCAATGCGGCGCAAACCTTCCTCGGCATTGTTTGCAATGATCGGGCGATAGCCTTCGCTTTCTAAGAATTGCTCGAATGCCCAACAGATTTTTTTGTCGTCGTCAATTACCAATACGTCTTTCATTTTTTTCGCTATGTGCTGTTTCTCACCGCTCCACCACGTTTCGTGATGGCTTTCGGTTAAGCCTAACCATCTCTGGATGATCAGATAAAAACTTTAACAAATGTAACAGAGCAGGGACCAGACTCAATCATTTAAAACGCGTTTGCCACCTTCTATCGACAACAAAAACTTCTCACCATCCTCACTCATCTCTTTGTTATTCGCTTCTCCTGTTTTTTCCTCTAATTTCCGCTTGAGAACGGGATAAGAATCCACAATTGGGATCTCGTTGAGAGACATCAAAGCCGGTTTTCGTCCTTCCGCTCTCTCAGTTGCTTCAGCGAATCGTTCATTCTTCTTCGCAACGTGTGCCGCGTCTCGCGCTTTGAAATCGGGGAGGACGCGTTCTGCAAAGAGTTCCAATGATTCGCATATATCCTCATGAAGGTTCGCCCCAGCCTGCTGAATGAAGACAACTTGGTCCACGCCAGCGTCTTCCATTATCTCTAAATGCTCACGGACTTGATCGGGTGTGCCGATTCCTGCTCTACCTTCAGTTGGATCCTGTGGTGTCTGTTTATATAATTGCCAAATATCCGTTTCCCCTGGTATCTGCGAACCGTTGTGATAGTAATGTGCAAGCCCAAATCGAAAGAAGCGCAAACCATCTAAACCACGGGCGATGGCAGTCTCTTCGTCATCATGGCACGAAAATCCTGATACCATGGCAATGTTCGGATTTACCCGCTGCGTCAAGGGTTCACACGTTTTCTCGAAAATCTCATAATACTCTTCTACCCAGAATTTCGCCTCGTTTGCATCGACAAATGCAAAGGTTAACGCGCCCAGTCCATATCTGGCAGCGTATCGAAGGCTATCTCGGCTAGAACAGGCTACCCACGGGGGCGGATGTGGCATCTGTAACGGTTTTGGAACGACGTTGCGAGTCGGCATCGAAAAATACTGCCCATCATATCCTGCGTAAGGCGACTGGCTCATCATTTTCGCTGTTTCACGTGTGCATTCCGTCCACATCTCACGTTTACATTTCGGATCGACATTGAACCCGCCGAGTTCTATATGGGAAGCGGATTCCCCCGTGCCCCACTCCACACGTCCATTTGAGACGAGGTCAAGCGTGGCAATGCGTTCGGCGACACGCGCCGGATGATTGTAAGCCGGAGGCATCAGGACTATTCCATGTCCCAATCGAATCTGTGTTGTCCGCTGGCTACACGCTGCGAGAAATACTTCTGGTGCTGAAGAGTGTGAATACTCCTCAAGAAAATGGTGTTCAACTTCCCAGATATAGTCGAATCCAAGTGTATCAGCCAACTCCACTTGTGCTAACGCATCTTGGAAGAGTTTATGCTCTGCGCCGTCGTGCCACGGGCGCGGAATCTGATGTTCATAAAACAGCCCAAATTTCATCTAATTATACCTTACGAATTTTTAATTTTTCCTTGCGGAGATACGATCCTGAAGAAAATCCATGGAAGCACACGACCGAACAGGTGATGCGACAAGTGCCTGAAATCACTTTATCTGTCTCTACATTTCGGTATCAAGTTTATGCATCTCTTCGTCAGTCAATTCCCATGCGAAAACATCTAAATTCTCGCGTAAATGCGGCACCGAACCCGATTTCGGAATTGTGATAATGTCTTGCTGCACCAACCAGCGGAGTGCTACCTGTGCTGCAGTCTTTCCGTGATTTTCTCCGATGCTACGCAGGACTGCATCACCGGCAAGGTCCCCAACAGCAAGTGGACGATGCGCTGTCATTACAATACCGCGCCCATGGCAGTAGTCGCGCAATTCTGATCGGTTCCTGCGCACATGATATTCCACTTGATTCGTGCAAATCGGGAGTTCGGAGACTTCACACGCTTCTTCTACTTGAGAAATGCTAAAATTACTGATACCGATACTTTTAACCTGACCTGCGTCATAGAGTTTCTGGAAAGCCTCAAAAGTTTCGGCAAACGGAACAGAATCGCTCGGATGATGAATGAGTAAAAGATCGACGTAATCCATCTGCAAATCGTCGAGACATTCCTCAAATTGGGCAAGAACATCGGCATGTCTGAGATGAGTGCCCCAAATTTTGGTGGTCAGGAAGATTTCCTCGCGATCAATACGGATATCGCGGAGTGCCCTCCCAATTTCGCGCTGATTTTGGTACATCCATGCCGTGTCTATATGTGTATAGCCCAATGCGATGGCCTCTTTGACGATGCGTTCGCACTGCCTGCCTTTGAGTTGCCAGGTTCCCAAACCGAATATGGGGATTTCATGTCCTGATGTGAGTCTAATGTTTCTCATAATACTTTATGATAGACGACTTGGAAAAAAAAGTCAAGCAATAAGCAGGTGTCACTTGTAGGAGCACCCCACTGGTAGCACTCCCCTAATTCCTTGATTACGCCTTGATATTGTTGTGGAATTATAGTAATTCCCACATCAACGTGGTGCAGTGAGTAACTTTTGAAAAAATAAATTAAAAAAAGTTGACAAACACCCAAAGATAGTGTATACTATTAAAACATTAGCATTCGCGGTCGAGTGGTGGAATCGGTAGACACAACGGACTTAAAATCCGTCGCCTGTAAAAAGGTGTGGGGGTTCAAGTCCCCCCTCGACCATGGTTCATGAGAATGATTCTTGCCGCAGGGTAGAGCAGCCAGGTAGCTCGTCGGGCTCATAACCCGGAGGACGGGGGTTCAAATCCCCCCCCTGCAACTTCTTAAATCTTCCTCTATTTTTCCGTCCCTGAAATCCTTTCTTGCTCAGATTTACGCAAATGCGTCTTAACTTTTATTTTACCCCAACGTGTCAGTTCTGTAGCATAACCTGTTAGGTTGTGCATCTTCGGGCGCAGGAGACTGACAGCGGACGCTACGGAATGCTGCGGATCCCGAGCGTTTTCAATAAAAAATAGCAGATGCATCTCTAAAATCGTGTCCGTAGCAACTTGGGTTATTTTACTCACAGGACTTACGCAATTTTGACCATAGGACGTTCGGTGAGAGGAGAATCCCTAAAAAACACAGATGTTCTCGTGGCACAACCTAACAGGTTATGCTACAAAAGAGCAGCATGCGTAAGTCCTATACTCAAAACGTTCAATTTCCTATATGAGGAGAAAAATGAAAACCTTTTCAACACGAAAAGTATTGTGGGACGCGTGCTCATCCTCTCGCTTCTTGTTGGCGGATTGGTCTGCGCTGGCACGTTTGCTGTGAATACGTTTGTTCCTACACCAACGGAAGCAGCAAATTGCTGTGGAAGTGCGGAACAAGGAACTAACCTAGATAGAACTTATAGTGAGATGGAAAGTTGCTGTGGAAATAATGATGGTCCCCTAACTACCTCCTCTAAATGTAGTTGTGTCAGTAATAGTAGCTGCCCTTGTTCTTCTAGTGGAAACTGTGGTACTAAATCTGGCTGCTCCACTGGTTGTAGCCTTTCATTATGTGGCAATTGTGATGGGACTATCTGTAATAAGTCTACCCCTGTAGAAACGATTGTTGACAAGAATTTTTGATGGAAGATTCGATGTACGGTCCCCAACAAACAGTTACACATATTACCTCTTCTGATGAAGATGTTACTCAATTGGCACTACCGGAGGGGGCAGTTGCTCGATTGGGAAGAGGTGAGATATCCGATATAGCATTCTCTCCCGACGGGCGTTACTTTGCCGTAGGAGGTAATATAGGGTTATGGCTCTACAAAATGCCGGCGATGACTCCCATGGTCCTTCGAGAAACAGAACGTGGACTGATTTCCGCTGTTGCCTTTTCACCGGATAGTCAGTGGATTGCCATCGGAAATTGGGAAGGAGATATTAAAGTATCGAGCACACAGCATACTACCCTTTTGGCAAGATTAGAATTGCCAAGGCTTGACGAGGAAAGGGATGGTGTAGTCAGTGTAGAGCAGATTGCCTTTTCCCCGGATGGGCGGCACCTCGCGGCTTCTGGGGACCAGGATGTCGTTTATGTATGGGACCTTGAAACACATACACTGATTGCAAGACTCATCGGAAAAACTGAACAGAGGGTACACCCCTTCCCAGATCTCTTACTCTTCTCTTTTTCTCCAGATGGCAGCCTTTTGGCTTCGATTAGTAAAAATACAATTTTAGTGTGGGATGTGGTGCGCGGTGAAAAAATTTGCCACTTTTGCGGGCATACAAATGGGATTTACGCTGTTAACTTTTCTCCATGTGGAAGTACACTCGTTGCAGGGAGTGCCGATGGTACCGCGCGCGTCTGGAATATCAAGAGTGGTCAGGAAGAAAATATTTACAGACATTCCGGGGCTACCCTGATGTATCCTTTCCATCTGCTAACAGGCGAACTAATTGTAGCAAAAATATATGGGAATGAAGTTGAGGTCTGGAATCCAGAACAGGACGAAACACTTGCCACGATTAAATTACTCGAGAACATTCGCCTTGTTCGCTCCTCGGATAACAGAGATCAATTGGCTGTTGCGAACTTAAGCGAAATCAAGATTTGGAAAGCAGGGGCTCCTCCATCTTCTAATCCGCTCACAATTTTAGGGCATACCCGAGTTCCGGATTCATTAGTGTTTTCACTTGATGGAAAGACTCTTGCAGGTGGTTATTGGGAGGAAGGAGTCAGATTATGGGATATCAGAAGTAAGCATTCAAAAAATTCGCTTGAAGCACATCAAAGTAGGGCATTCCACTCTGTTGGTGTGTCCACCTCTGGAGAAATTGTCTCAACCAGTTTCCACGGTAAAACTATTAAGGTGTGGGATATAGAGAAAGGTAAAATGAGGGCTGAACTCCTTAATCCCAACAAACTCTTCCGTCGAGGAGCAGTAGCCTTTGAACCCACATGTGGGCTACTGGCAATCTCCGATGCCGTAGGGATTATACATGTATGGGATATGCAACACTGGACGAAATTACATACATTCATAGGGCATACAGACTGGATTCATTCAATTCGATTTTCGCAGGATGGAACTCTACTTGCCAGCACCTCTAAGGATTTAACAGCTCGCCTATGGAATGTCAAACTTGGTGTTTTTGTTGACTTATTGCCTTTCCCAAAACGCCCGGGACGAATCGGTGAGATCGCCTTTTCCTCCCATTATGGCATAGTTGCTGGTGGACTTTTTGGAGAAATTCGAGTGTGGTCAATTCCATGTTGTGAAACCGTCATGACGATACCTCAACCCGACGGTTTTCAAAAGCCATTCGCATTGATTTTTTCGCCGTGCGGCCGGTACCTGGCTTCGGGTGCCTGGTGGCACGGAACAGACAAGGCGCCCATCCAATTGTGGGACGTTGCAAGTGGTGAAAACATTGTCACCTTCTGGGGGCACCCTACTGATATTCAGTCGCTTGCGTTTTCACCTGATGGGACACTCCTGGCGAGTGGGAGTTATGACGGCACCATTCTCTTATGGGACATGACCCCTTACCTTTAGTATGTCCAATGTAGTTCT
>RKRR01000129.1 GCA_007571305.1 Candidatus Poribacteria bacterium
TTTTATAATCCTTTCAAAACACCGTTATGTTTATCAAAGGATACCTGCTTTTCTGCTTTCTCGCATCTTAATTCTAAAAATTGTCCAAACTTTAGTAAACTATAGTAAGGGTATTATTTGTCTGGTGATATCTTCACTCCTGGTGTATCTGTAATTTTGTCAGGTTTGCCAGGGGCGTGAGATCCAATACAGACGTGCTACGAAGATGCAGCCGCTTCAAACTTGTCAGGTTTGCCAGGGGCGTGAGATCCGATACAGACGTGTTATCAAGACTTAGCGTATTCAAGTTCATCAGGTTTGCCAGGGGCGTAAGATCCGATACAGACGTAAAAGGAATATACAGCGTATTCAAGTTCATCAGGTTTGCCAGGGGCGTGAGATCCGATATAACCTCAGAACTTAGATGTAGTGTCTCCAAGTTAGTCAGGTTTGCCAGGGGCGTGAGATCCGATACATATTCTTCAGAAGTCTCGGCAATTTCTTTTTTTTCTATATCCTCAATCTCTTCTTGCTTGGCTGTGGGTTCAATAGCATTACCGACCTCCTTTGCAGATTTGGCAACTTCTTCCCACTCTTTATCTGTGATACCAGTTGCTTTAGCGCGCTGTTCCAATTCTTTTATCAGTATTTCTGCAACTTTTGATACTGTTTCTTTAATATTAATATCAATCCTAAAAGCAACAGCCGTTGCATCTTTTACTTTGATATAGGCACTTATGGAACTAAGATACAGAAACCTCAATTTAGTCAGATTTGACAGAGGTGTGATATCCAAAATAGACGTATTATCAAGATTTAGCGTCTCCAAGTTAGTCAGGTTTGCCAGGGGTGTGAGATCCGATACAGATGGAGAACTAAGATACAGTCGTTTCAAGTTCGTCAGATTCACCAGGGGTATGAGGTTTGATACAGACGTGTCATTAAGATTTAGCGTTTCCAAGTTCGTTAGATTCGCCAGGGGCGTGATATCCGATACACCCTCGCCACGAAGACTCAGCCGCTTCAAGTTTGTAGCAAACTCAAGCCCTGCCAGGTTGTTTATCTTATCGTTTCCCGTATCAAGTTTTGTCAAGGGTGCCATTTCTGATGGGGTAATCGGGGATCCAGGATCCTTACCGAGGATTTTCACAATCTCTCCATGGAACTCGGCATCCAGAATATCCATGCTAATTTGCATCGATAACCTTCTCAAAAAATAAACGGATGGATGTCAGAATCCATCCGGTTTTTAGGATTTACGGGGCATTGAAATAGTCGTCTCCGACCTCGAACGAAAAATCGTCCAAAGGCGAATAATTTAAATCAATCCCGATCCGGTCAACGTATTCCGCAAAGACTCAAGATTCGCAGATTCCATCGGGGCAAGCGGCAACCGCAATTTCCCGTTGAGTTTCCCCATCAGTTGAAGCGCAGTTTTTGCTGGAATCGGGTTCGTCTCAATAAATAGATCCACCGCCAGGGACAATGTTTTATAATGGAGTTTGCGGGCAAGTTCAAGATTTCCAGCGTGGAAGGCGTTACACATCTCAGCGACATCCGCCGGTGCAACATTCGCTACGACCGAAATCACGCCTTTACCGCCGACAGCCATAATCGGCAACGTGTTCACATCATCCCCCGAAAGCACAACGAAATCATCCGGACATAAGTCAACAACCTCACTGGCGCGTTTGAGTTCACCAGTCGCTTCCTTGAGCGCGACGATGTTCGGGTGTTCGGCAAGCCGGGCAATCGTGGGTGAAAGGATGTCGGTCCCGCAACGTCCCGGCACGTTATAGACGACGATCGGGATGTCCACCGTATCGGCAATTTTCATATAGTGAGCATACAAACCTTCTTGGGTAGGTTTGTTATAATAAGGGGTAACTATCAGAGCGGCATCCGCACCTGCCTCTCTCGCATGTTGCGTTGCCCGCAAGGTGCGTGTTGTTGAGTTGGATCCGGTACCCGCGATAATAGGCACCTGTCCACTTACAGTTTCAACAGTGAGTTCTATCACCCTATCATGTTCAGCCTCAGACAGCGCAGGGGATTCACCTGTTGTGCCACACGGGACGATGCCGTGTGTGCCGCCGTCAAGTTGAAATTGAATCAGTTCCTTGAGTTTCGCTTCGTCAAGTGATTCATCGTCCTTAAATGGTGTGACGAGTGCAACATAAGAGCCTTGAAACATGTAAACCCTCCTTGTTGGCAACAGCACAACGGCATGTGCCTGCTACTTTTAATAATTCCATGCGTCTGCTGTGAGTTCACCGACGTAGATAACGCGGGCATCACCTTCAAGATAGACGTTCTGAGCTTCGCCGTTCTCCACATCGAAATGAATCTTCAATTCGACCCCACTCGCCGTTTTGACAGCAACAGGGGATACAACCTTTCCTAACGTCGCCGCAATAATAGCAGAAGCGATTGACCCAGTACCACACGCGAGCGTTTCATCCTCAACACCGCGCTCATACGTCCGGATATCAATCAACCCTGGAGATTGAATTCGGATAAAATTCGCGTTCGTGCCAGCGGGCTTGAAATCGTCGTGATAACGCGTCTGCTGTCCTAAATCAAAGACATCCGTCCCCTCCAAATCCTCGACAAAGAAGACAACGTGAGGCACGCCGCTATTCGCGAATCCGACTGTGTGCATTCCATCTTCCAGTTGGAGTGGAACATTGAGTCGGATATCCGTAGGATCGCTCATACGAACTTTAACGTTCTGACCTACTATTTCGGATTCATAAATTCCAGCGTTTGTCAGAAATCGCATCTGTTCAGACGCGAGACCGTTCAGATAGGCGAATTTGGAGATGCATCGCGCGCCGTTCCCGCAGGTTTCCACCTCGCCACCATCGGCATTGAAGTAGCGCATGCGAAAGTCGACATCGTCAGCCTTTTCTACAAGGAGAACACCATCAGCCCCAACCGACATACGGCGTTGGCAGAGTTTTTCCACAAAACCTGTATTGGTGCTATCAACGATTCCCGCCAAATTATTGATGATGACAAAGTCGTTGCCCGCACCGCTGAGTTTCATAAAGGGTATTTTATCCATTCCAAGTCCTTTACTGCGGAGATGTGATTTGGGTATATGATAATATTATTCGGATTTTGAGTCAAATGCTTTTTGGAAGTTCCCAGGGTGTACTCCGCTCTTCTGTAGAAAAGGGAGAGGACACAATAAAAACACTCCGATTTCCCGACTTTTTCTGATTATGATTGCTGGCACGCTACGAAACACCTGACATCAGAGCATGCATGCGGAGTTCCGACACGATCCCTAAAACACCATCGTAACTATCGCATGTGACGAGACGATAGCGAAAGGGTTTGACGTGCGGGATGCCCTTAAAATAGTTACTATAGTGTCGACGCATTTCAAGAATACCGAGCTTTAATCCTTTCCATTTAATGGAGAAGTCAAGGTGCTTTCTAAAAACAGAAATGCGTTCATCTATTGAAGGGGGTGGGAGCAATTCACCAGTTGCGAAATAGTGCTTTATCTCGTTGAAAATCCATGGATACCCGATCGCGGCGCGCCCGATCATAATACCGTCAACACCGTATTGATGCCGCATCTCCACCGCTTTTTGTGGACTATCCACATCACCATTGCCGAAGACAGGGATTGTCATCCGCGGGTTGTCTTTGATTCTACCGATAAGTGTCCAGTCGGCATCCCCTTTATACATCTGTCGACGGGTTCTGCCATGAATCGCAATCGCGCGGATACCGACATCCTGCAACCGCTCGGCGACCTCAACGATGTACTTCGTTTTATCGTCCCATCCGAGTCGAGTTTTGACGGTTACAGGTAGATCCGTAGCTCGCACCATTTCAGCAGTCATTTTCACCATTTTGGGGATGTCTTGCAGGATACCGGCACCGGCACCTTTACACGTAACCTTCTTAACGGGACAACCATAGTTAATATCAATGATGTTGGGTTGGACTTTCTCAGTGATTTCTACAGAGGCGCGCATAGAATCTATGTCATGTCCAAAAATTTGGATCCCAATCGGTCTCTCTGTTTCAAAAATGTCCAGTTTTGCAACACTCGGTGCGGCATCTCGGATAAGTGCATCGGAGGAGATGAATTCCGTGTACATGAGATCAGCCCCGTTCTCTTTGCAGACTGCGCGAAAAGGCGGATCGCTCACATCTTCCATCGGTGCAAGCAACAGAGGGAAATCTGGAATGTTGAGGTTGCCTATTGTTAACATAACGTTTGATTTATGAAATAATTTCAGAGAACCCTTCTGTCACTGAATTCTCCGCATGTATTCATCACGTTTTCCGATCTAAAACCAGACGCGGACTCCATCCTCTTCGCATGCTAACGCGCAACAGTTTCTCTTGTTTCAGTAAAGCAAAATTTTTATCTGTACGCAGTTGAATCTCGCGCAGAAGGTTGCGATAGCATGTCCAAAACGTTTAATTAGTTTTATAGATATTTGCACCTACCTGCCCGCAAATCTTCAAGGACATCCCTATCAAGTTTATCAAGTTTGCCAGTTTTAGCATTCTCTCCCAACTGTTTATCCCAAGCTTCCCAGTCTGCTTCTAAAGTCTCATAGAGCGTATTTTCGAGGGTTTTCAACAATGCTTCTTGCGTTCTGTCCTCCTGCTTTACCTTGGGATGTTCTTGTATCCATCCTACCCATCCATCACCATTTTTTCGGATGTGGGCGGTATAAGTTGCCTCGTATTCTGAATCATAAATTTTTACGGTCTGAATTTTTTCCATGCGGACCTCCTGACATCAAACCTTCCACATTATGATTATTATACCTGGCAAATGTGCCATTGTCAAGAGGTCAACAACGGGAATCGCCTCTTGACACTTTTCCTATTTCGTGTTAAATATAAGGACAAGATGCGGAAGGTTCCCTATTCATAAAGTTAGAGTGAGGTATTTTCTTATGAGATGTATTTTTGTGGGTATCGAATATGCTGGAAAATCAACACTGGTCGACCTGATGACTCACTATTACCAACATCGGAAATTGAGAGTCCACGTCGATGACCACTTTACTATTCCCGATTCAACGCTTAGTCCCGAATCGAGAGCTGCGTATATAGATTTCCCCGACGACGTGAAGGAACGGATGCAGCGGATGCAACTTCAGTATCACGTTGAAGTGATAAAAAACTACCCAAACACCCTTATCGCCGGGTGGCACATTGAGGAACTTGTCTATTCATCCTTCTATGGAGATGATCCGGAAAGCACATACTACTCAAAGTATCACATCAACGCGCAGCGCGGCTATGAAACACAGGTGATTGAAGCGCGATTACCAGATGTGGTGATGATCCACGTCACTGCCAGTGATGATGCGATTAAGGAACGGATGGCAACAGCCCCACACGAATATCAGATTATCAAGGAAGCCGATATCCCAACGCTTAAACGCCTTTTTCAGGAGGAGATTGACAAATCCCTGTTCACCCAAAGTGGACGTAAGATTGTGCTGGATACAACGGATAAGACTCCGACTGAATCACTTGATGAACTGCTCCTACTGTCTGAACCGCTCATCACGTTCGGCGAACTTGCTGTCCGTGCGATGGCGGTGCCAGATTCAGATTATCAGGTACGTTATGAAAACGGTGTTCGGAAGACGATACCGGTATAGGAAGGTATTGGCGAGGGATAGGAGCCTCGCCAACGGACGTTGTTTTTGGAATTATCTGCTCAAAGGATGCTCGCGGTTTGCGATTGGGAAGGGGATGCGGCCTCCCGACAGTTGAGATTCGTAGGCACCGAGGATCATCTCCAACGCGGCAACCGCGTCTTCCGCCGCGGAAATCGGTTTCCGGTCATTCTCAATCGCATCAATCAGATCACGAATAGCGAGTTCATTGCCTTGGGAGAAAGGTGTTTGGTCTAAGTCGATGGCTTCCCACTCCTGATCAGGATTTGAAGGGAGCAGCACAGGATACGGATAGACCATGAGTCGGTTTGCGACATCTCCGCGGAGCGAGAAAATACCGTCGCTGCCGATGATTTCCATACCGTATCTGCCGGAACCAGCCTGATCTCTCCGAGATTCAAAAAAGCCAGAGACACCGCTTTTGAAAGCGAAGTAGCTATTGATGCAATCACCTGCAACGGGTCCAACAGGCTCAGTTGGTTTGTGGTCACCACCGTACGTTATTTCTTTTCCGTTTGTCGTAACGTGCGACTGCATCCACGCGACATCACCGACGAAGAAACGCATCATGTTAAAAAGGTGAGTGCCAAGAACAATCATATCCTCACCACCACCGCGATGGTCCTGCTTACCGCTGGCATGGATGGCTTGGATTGTGCCGATTTTCCGATCGTCGAGCATCTCTTTGATCGCATGTGTCGCGGGGAGATATACTGCTTGATGTGCCACAGCAACCTTCAGACCTTGCGCGTTTGCTGTCTCAACGATTATATCGCCATCTGCGAGCGTACTTGTCATCGGTTTCTCGCTATAGACGCTGCATCCTGCTTCAAGACACGCAGTTACCATAGCAACGTGCTCCGATGTCCAACGAGGGCAGACACTGACAATATCAAGATCCTCTTTTTCAAGCATATCCCGATAATCGGCGTAACTACGCACTGCACCCGCCTCTGCGGCCGCTTTTTCTCTACCTTCTTCGTTCGGATCAGAAACGGCGATAAATTCAACGTTCTCTATATTTTTATATGGGGTGTGGAGTCCGTGTCCGAAGTTTCCGGCACCAGTATGTCCAATTGCCGCGGCACGATACGTTTTCTGGCTCATTTTGCCTCCATTCTATGTCTTCGCTAATATCCCTTCTGTTTGTCAACAACGTTGATTAAGGGCTCACCTTTCACGTAGCGGTGTAGATTGTCAATAAAGAGTTGCATAGCACGCTTCCGAATGTGTTGCGAGGAGCCTGCGCTGTGTGAGGTAAGGATCACATTCTGCTGTTCCCACAGCGGATTTTCCGGTGGACACGGTTCTGTATATGTTACATCCAGCCCTGCGCCTGCTAATTTCCCGCTCTGAAGTGCGGCTACCAACGCCACCTCATCAATTACCTTACCACGGCTGACGTTCACGACAAAACTTGCATCGGGCATCTGATTAAATTGCGCATCTGATAGGAGTTTATGCGTTTCAGGGGTACTCGGACAACAGACCATGAGAACGTTTGATTTCTCTAAAAACTCCATCAATCCATCTAAACGGTAAAGTTCTGAGATGGTATCGGGCTTATCGATAGGTTCCACATCCATACCGATGACATTAAATTCAAACACCTCTGCGCGTGCGGCAATCGCTCGTCCGATTCCACCCAGTCCCAGTATACCCATTGTCATACCCGCCAATTCGATGCATGGAATACGTTCCCAATGTTTCGTCTTCATAAATTCCAATTGGTCAGGAATCCGACGGGTGATGGATAAAAGGAGAGCAAAGGCGTGCTCCGCAATCTGTGTGCCGTATAAGCCTCGACAGTTGGTGAGCATCACATCGCTTGCCTTGAAGGCAGGATACATAAATCCTTCAACGCCTGCATGCGGTTGATGCACCCATCGCAACGCCGTTGCTTCTTGCATTTCATTTTCACCCAGGTGCCCATATAAAATATCAACATCAGAGATGTGGTCACGCAAGGATTCGCCGTGTGGTAAAAAGCGAACTTCAACCCCTGGGGGAACATCCGATAGCATCGCTTCAATTTCTGATGCTTGCCGACTACCAATCAAGACTTTCGTATTATCCATGCGTTTCTCCAGTACCAGTTATGTCATTTCTACCCATAGAAAACCGACTTAACCGCTGATCGAATCTGCGTGCTTTGCCCACTGAAAATCAAGCTCGCTGATGCCGCCTGCATCGTGGGTCATCAAATCAATCGTCACACGGTTATAGACGTTAAACCATTCAGGGTGGTGATTCATGGATTCGGCAATTAAGGCGAGTTGTGCCATGAAACCGAACGCCGTAACAAAAGTATCAAACTGGAATTCCTTGTGCAACTTACCGTCTTCCACGGTCCAACCATTGAGTTGTCCCAAGTTTTTCTGAATTTCAGCGTCTGAAAGTTTCTTCGCTGCCATTGAACGTTCTCCTCGAGATGTGTAGTGGAATTGCGAGAGCCATTGAGTGATGCGCCGTCATAAAACTACTTCAAAGTAGGTAGGTTTCCGAATATAAGTGCGTCCCAAATGGGATTGACCGAAATTGTAGTGGAAAATAGAAATAAATGCAAGTTAAAATAGTAACAGCATCTTTCGTCATGAATCGCCTAATTTTCCAATAATCACACTCTATGAGCACGTATCGGAATAAAACAGATTTCAAATAGGAGGGACCAATGCCAGGAGCAACGACCCTTTATTTTCCAGAAGTGGGACCCCAATGGCAAGACTGGGTCCAAGTTACAAACGTGGGCACTGAGGATACCCGTGTAACAGCAATCGCGAGGCATGCTGGCAACGGACAACCAACCTGGTCTGCCGAGAAAACAATCAGCTCTTTCGAGTCGTGGATACCCTCCGTTGACGAGATTAAGACGAACTCCTCAATGCAGTTCAGTGCAGATCAACCAATTGTGGCAGAGCGACACATGCACAAAGACACGAATGTCCTGGATTTTGTCGGCGCGGCTCCAGAATACGGAACTGTTGGGCAGCGACTCTTTTTCCCAGAGTTGGTCTCCGGTGCTCACGACTGGTTTCGGGTTTTAAACGTAGGTGAGGCAGAGGCGCATGTCAATATCACAGTCCGAAACAGAAACGGCGATGTCCTCAGGCAGCGACATCACGTTATTAAGCCTCTGTGTTGTTGGGATCTCAATGAAGGTGTTATGGGAAACGTCACCGGTACAGTTGAAATGCAAAGTTCACAGCCGATTGTCGGTGAACGCCA
This sequence comes from Candidatus Poribacteria bacterium, assembly GCA_007571305.1. Lineage (GTDB taxonomy): Bacteria > Poribacteria > WGA-4E > WGA-4E > WGA-3G > WGA-3G. The sequence continues at coordinate 8,874 of RKRR01000129.1, forward strand.
TCTACACTATCAAGGTGGAAAGACATCTGTCGGGCAATTTGGACAGGTAATTGCAGATGCCCCGCGTACACTCTTTTTTCCAGAGGTAGGACCCGCCTGGGAAGATTGGGTTGTGATCGTCAATGTCGGAAGAGAAGATTCGGAAGTTACGATGCTGGCACGGAAAGATGACAATGCACAATCGACATGGACAAAAAAACGCGATCGACTACGACCTTTTGAGTGCTGGACACCGCCGATGGATGACATTAAAGTAAATTCCTCCGTAGAAGTGCGCAGTAACCAACCCGTTGTCGCTGAACGACACATGCAAAGTGGGACAGCCATTATCGATCTCCCCGGTGCATCGGTGGAGGGCGGACAAGTTGGAATCCGACTCTTTTTCCCTGAAATTGCGGGTGGCGCGTGGGACTGGTTCCGATTTCTTAACGTCGGAGAAGCAGATGCCCTCGTTAACGTCATCGTCCGCAACCGGCAAGGTGAGATTCGTCGGCAGGTACACCGCCAAATTAAGCCGTTCTGTTGTTCCGATATGGATGAGGGCGCGATGGGGAAAGTGCGAGGCACCGTAGAAGTGCAAAGCACACAACCGATTGTCGGCGAAAGACATCTACACTACCAAACTGGACACAAAGGTGCTGTCGTTGGTGAATATGGTGTCGTAATTGGAGAATAAAAGATGGCATGGATTCACACTGTAGATGAAGCCGATGCGGTCGGTGTCGTGAAAGAGGAATACGACGCAGCAATTGCGCGGGCGGGGCAACTTTATAATATTGTCAAACTTTTCAGTGTGCGACCGAAAAGTATGCACGCCTTCGTTGAACTCTACAAAATCGTGATGCACGACCCAGACTGTCCGCTGAGTCGGATGCAACGGGAAATGATTGCCACAATCGTCTCGAAAGTGAACCAGTGCCATTACTGAATAATAGCGCACGCCGATGAATTGCGGGAACAATTCACAGACGAACAGATTTCACAGATCGTGTCGGATTTTCAGATGGCTGATATTGACGAAGCCACGAAAGCGATCCTTCAATTTGCCGTTAAGGTGACAAAAGCAGCACCTACGATTACACCGGCAGACTTGGAGCATCTCCGCAGTTATGGACTTACTGACGAGGCACTTTTCGCTATTGTGGAGGTCGTCGGCTTTTTCTGTTACGTCAATCGGATAGCTGACGCTTTTGGGATAGAATTAGACGATTTTCTGAAAGGGAGGAACTTTAATGAATCTAACGGATAAAATTGCGATCGTGACAGGGGCAGGACAAGGTATCGGTAAAGCGATAGCTATCAGACTCGCGAACGCTGGGGCAAATGTTGCTATCTTGGACTTGAACATGGATGCCGCAGAATCCACAGCACGAGAAATTGAAGAGGCTGGAGACAGTGCGATACCCGTTCAAGCTAATGTTACACAGTCCAACGATGTCAATGCTGCTGTTGAAAAGGTTATCTCTACTTTTGGCCGTGTTGATATACTCGTTAACAATGCAGGTATTGCGGGTCGAACCCTACCCTTAACCGACTTAGAAGAATCAGATTGGGATGCAGTGATCGGCGTCAACCTCACAGGTGTTTTCCTCTGTTGTAAGGCGGTCATCCGCCCAATGATTGATCAGGATTACGGCAGAATTGTGAATATCGCTTCAATCGCTGGGAAAGAGGGCAATCCGACACTCATACCCTATTCGGTATCTAAAGCGGGAGTTATCTGTCTGACAAAGGCACTTGCGAAAGAGGTAACGGACTATAATATCCGTGTGAATGCGGTGTCTCCTGCGGTTATCCAAACACCAATTTTGGAGGGAATGGCACAATCGACCATCGACTACATGGTGGGCAAGATTCCATTGGGACGTGTTGGGAAACCGGAGGAGGTTGCTGCTGTGGTAAATTTCTTAGCTTCGGATGAGGCAAGTTTTGTGACCGGACAGTGCTACGATGTCAGCGGTGGAAGGGCAACCTATTAGGTAATTGGTTGTCAGTTAACAGTTGTTAGTTATCAGTTCCAAGAGGAAACCTTGTTAAACGAAAACCTCTTAACTGAAAACTGTTAACAGTTAACCCAAGTTGCCACCTTTGTAGCATAACCTGTTAGGTTGTGCATCTTAAGCATGCAGGAAACTAACGGTTGTCTACGCTACGAACTGCTGCGGATCCTAAGCGTTTTACAATGAAAAAGAGCAGATGCATCTCTAAAATTGTGTCCGTAGCAACTTAGGTTAAATGTTAATTGATAACTACTTATTCCGCGATACAGTAGAGATATTTACCACCTCGGAGGTATAACTCTGAACCCGAAATCGCAGGCGAAGCATTGAAACTATCGTCCAATGTATTTTCCGCTATGATTGTAAAATCAGGCCCGTGTTGGACAACGTTCACAGTTCCATTCCTTCCGGCGATGTAGACGTGATCCCCTGCTCCAACGATCGAGGCGTAGACACCAGAAACACCTCGTAACCGTTTCGGACCGTAGTGTGCCTGCCCCGTCTTGGTGTCGAAAGCAGAGAGGATACCGTCGTTACTTTTCAAAAAATAGAGTATATCTCCATAGAGGAGCGGCGATGGAACATAAGGGGTATCCCGACCGTGTTCCCAGACGACTGCTTCCGATGCTTCCGAATCGCTAATATTTCCCATTGCCTTTGCAAGGTCAAGGTGAACTGCCAGCAATTCACTGCCTCGGAAGCCACTCATAAGGTAAGCGATCCCATTCGCAGCAACAGGCGAAGGAATAGCGTTGGGAGTCAAGCCCTTGCCTTCCCATAAAAGTTTACCGGTTTCCAAATCGTAACTACGGACTCGATTGGTGCCCGTAGTAATCACTTGAGACTTCCCATCCTGTTCAACAACAATAGGCGAAAACCAAGTCGTTCTTTCGTCGCGATTGGTCTTCCATAGGACCTCACCTGTCCGTTTGTCAAGAGCAGTGATGAAAGAATCCCCCTCATGATCCTGAACGATCACGAGCGTGTTACCGTGAAGAGCAGGTGAACTCCCTTCACCGAATGTGTTTCTTTTATACATTGCCCCAATGTCTTTTTCCCATTTCACATTTCCCATCATATCAACGCAGAAAAGTCCGCGCGAACCGAAATAGGCATAGATGTACTCACCATCGGTAACCGGCGAATTCGAAGCGTAAGTCGCATCTCGATGTGTCCCTTCGTGTGGATTTAATTCTCGCAGTGTTTTCTGCCACAGAATGCTTCCATCACTTCGATTAAGGACAATGAGATCAAATTTATACTTGGGAGCACTGTCTCTTTGAAAGAAGCCTCCAAATGGATTGTCATCCTCAGAGTCATTTTTCTCTTCCTTAACCTCAATAGCGGTTTGGATGAAAATTTTGTCTTCCCAGATAATTGGCGAGGCGTGTCCGGTCCCAGGAATAGCCACTTTCCAACGGATGTTTTCAGTTTCACTCCATGTCGTGGGCGGATTCGCATCAACAGCGACACCGGTTGCGTGCGGTCCTCGCCAATGATGCCAGTTTTTCTCGAAACCAACAGGCTGTGATGCACTTGCCGCAACCACTGCCAAAGCAAAAATACACAGGGTCGAAATTGCGATTTTTCTCATCTTTATCTGATTCCTTTCATTTTTTGTAGTAAGAGCCGTGCGGCTAGAAACCGCATCTATCGAGAAAAGATATATTCGCCTAAATAACCCAAGTCGCGACTTTGTAGCATAACCTGTTAGGGTGTGCATCTTAAGCACGCAGGAGACCAACACCCTATGCTACAAAAATCCTACGAATCATGAGTCCTTTCAATGAACAGGGTATCTGCACGCCTGAAATTCTGTCTCTAGCAACTTGGGTTAAATAATGGGGTTAGGCTAAAATGTCCTCAATGACCAAAGGTTGTGCTAATTCACGATTTGCGGCTTCCAGATTTTCGCGGCTTGAAACGACACACACCGAAGCTTTATCTCGATTTTCTTCCAAGAGTTGAAGAAGGGCACGTTTCACCTCAGCAGGCGTTGCCTGACGGAGTTGTGCATAACGTTCCTCTCGCATCTCGCGCGTCTGCCCAACGAGGTGTTGGCTCAGTGCTCCGCTTGCCGCTTGGCTTGGACGAATTGGCTTCTCACCATCTTTCGCCGTAGCGATAATCGCGCGATCTATGTCTGTCTGTGTCCATTCCACCTCTTTAGCATAGTCAACAGTTTGTTCGAAGACGTTGATCGTGCGCGCGACGTGTGGGTCGCGATACGAGGATTGGGATAGAACTGCATCATACGGGCTATAGGTGAACCTTGCGCCGTAAGCATTGCCTTTAAAGCGGATTTCGCTCAGTATATAATCCAGCCGAATGAGATGTGCACCAATCGTCAGCAATGCTGAATCCTGATGCGAATAGTGAGGGGCAGGCATTACGTGTGCGCAGTGTGCAATCTGAATCGGACCCGCTAACCCCTCCCTCGGTGGTGTCCCAAACTGCTGGAACACAATCGGTTCTGAACCAACAGGTTCGTCCCGCATCGCGTCAAGCCATTCACCGAGTTTGGTTCGCGTTGTGTCAAAGGCGGTATCGGAACCGGTGAAACTGGCGGTTACCCGTCCACGTGTTAACAGGAAATCGCGAATCTCCTCTATATGACCCATAAGGTCGGTATTAAGTTCGTCAAAATTGTTGAGCAGCGTTTCACTATTGTGGAGTTGTGGTAGCCCATAGATCATTTCGGCAAGATGCGCGTTCGACGAAAGCCCGCGTGAAGCGTGATGAATTGCAGTACTTGAGCCATCGTGGATCATCTCCGTCTGATATTCAGCGACGGCTTGCACCAAGACATCCCGAAGGCGTTCCGTATCGCGCGGATTCACAGCAAAAAGCAAATCGTGTAGGACATCCAGTGCAGCGTCCATTTTGTCATCCAGTGCTTTGAGATGGAATCGCATGTTTTGCAAGGAACGAGTTGCATCAAGGGCATGTGTGCTGAACCCCACTGAACATCCAATCCCGCCAGTAACCGCCGATGTCCGTTGTGCCATCTCTTCATAGTTCATATCAGCAGCACCGAGTTTGCCAATAGCGTCACCGTATCTCGGCAGATATGTCCAGAGACGCTCTGGCAACCCTTGCAAATCGAAGTTTAGCACGAGGTAGTTAACGCCATTGGCGAAAACATCGTTGCGGAGCAGGTCACGCCCGCCGATGTTCTCGATCGTTGTAGGGATATGTCTCGGTTTCTCAGGCAGATCGCTGACCTGAAGTTGTGGCAGTTTCGCAAGTGCTTCGGGTGAATTCGGCACACCGTTGAGCCGTTCCAGTTCAGCAGCATCAGCGGCAATTCGTTGGACCTCTTCATCAGTGAGTTCTGCCCGTGTCTCTTTCATCCGTTCGGCGAGTTCAGCATCCATTCTTGCCTGCATATCCCGATCAGGCGATAGGATATTGGTCAGACGATGTGGGTTCTCAATAAATTTCTCGCGGATGAAGTCGTTGAAAATTGATGGATTTTCCTGCCACTGCTGACGGACATCAGCGAGGGTTTTTCCCATCTTTAGGAAAGTATCTGAATCTTTTTCATATATCCATCCGTCGATGACACGATAGAGCATGCGGAGCGGGAACATCGACGCGACTTCTTGGTAATGATAGGTCGCTTGCTGGAAAGCGGCTTCAACCTTTTCGCTCTCGATCTCTGAGGCCGCAATCTGTGTTAAGGTATCGGTTACTAATTGCGTAAAAGTTTCCGCTCGATCGGCTTCACTCCCTTTGAGAATAAGATAAAAGACGGCGGCAGGTCCAATAGAACTGGCAGCAGCATAGACGAGATCTGCACCGAGTTTTGAATCAATAATCGCCTTACGTAGAGGTGCGGCTTCATTACCGACCAGAATGAGACTCAAAATTTGACCCAAGGCAACCTCTTCTGGGTTGGTTGCGTCACCGACGATCCAACTGAGCGAGAGATACGTCTTTTCTGTGAGCGGTTCATCTGCACCCACAGGATAGGTATCTGTTACAATTCGTGGCGCATCCCACTGAGGTTGGTGTGTGACCTCCGGTCGCAACGGACGTAGGGCAGCACTCGTAGCGTTTTTTGGGATTTTATCCAACTTATCAGCAAGGAAGCTGAGATAATCGCTCGTTGGAATGTCGCCGTAGAGAACGAAATAGCCGTTACTTGGGTGATAGTAGGTTTCATGGAACCCTTTGAGCTGCGCATAAGTCAAGTCCGGGATGGCATCTGGATCACCCCCGGATTCACAAGCGTAAAGTGTATCGGGAAGGAGTTGACACATCATTGATCGATACAACCGAGACTCGGGATCTGAGAATGCCCCTTTCATCTCGTTATAGACGATACCTGTTATTTTTAGATCGCCAGTGGGATCTTCTGGATCAACGGGTGCGAGGTGATGTCCTTCACGTTTGAAAGTGTTTTCCGTCAATAATGGATGGAAAACTGCGTCAAAGTAGACTTCCGCCAAGTTGAAGAGATCTTTTTTGACATTGCTCGATACCGGATAGCAGGTAAAATCGGAGCTTGTCATGGCGTTGATAAAGGTTGCCATGCTCATTTTAATCATCTCAAAAAAAGGCTCTTTCACCGGAAATTTTTGGGAACCCGCTAATACGGCGTGCTCAAGAATGTGCGGGACACCTGTATCGTCTGAAGGTGGGGTCGGGAAATTAATGGAAAAGAGATTCTCCGTGTCGTTTGTGTAGAGATGTAGTAAGCGGGCACCGCTATGTTGGTGTGCTAATTCAATTGTCACCGCTCGTAATTCGTCGATCCGTGTGACAGATTTTACTTCAAAACCGTGAAGATGTTCGCCGGGAGTTAAAGCTACCTCCGGCATTCGGGTCGCATCCAATATTTTAACCTCCGTATCTATATTTTACTTTTCTAAATTGGCACAAACGAGTTCATTATCGTTCCGAGCAAAGACATGCTTATAGGCAAAAGCAGGATGTGCCCACGTAACACCGCCTCTTCGGTTGAGCTGGTCGCGTGTCGGTTCGATCAATTTGGCGCGACTGATTACATTCAATCCTTCAGGAGAGAGTTCCGTAATGAGAAGTTCGCCGTGTTCGTTGAACATCCAAACCTTGTTATCCGATGATACGGGGTGTTTAACAAAATGAATATTGCTCCAGCGGGCTTTCCGCACGGCAGAGAGGTCTTCCCAAATCCGATCGCCGCTTCGAGCATCTAAACATCGGAGTTCGCCATAACTATCCACACCGTAAATGTAACCGCCGAGACGCACAGGTGTTGCCATTGTGGTCTGAAGTGCATCAGTATGCTGTTCATCTTTGCCTCTACGATGCCAGCCGAGTTCTACTGTCAACTTATCTTGCAGCACCTTCAGAAGAAGAGACCCCTGGCGGAAATCAGTGATGAACAACTCGTTATGATCGAAAATAGGGGTGGCGATTCCTATCTCAAAACTTTCTGGTGGAAACGGATAAAGCCAATAGGTTTCGCCGGTCTGTGGGTTGAGACCTGCTATATTTGCACCCGTCCAACAGACAAGGACACTTTTACCTGCTTGCGTAATGACAATCGGTGCCGAATAAGAGGCGTTATCGTCCAATGCTTTCCACCTCTCTTCACCCGTTTTCCTGTCAAATGCGACTATACACGCGTCTGGCTTGCCTCCGATCTGAACGATTAGGTTATCCGATTCGACAATAGGTGCACTTGCGATACCCCAGATAGGCATAGCAATATTATATTCAACGTTGAGATCTCTCTTCCATACGATGTCACCAGTAGCAGCATCAAAACAGTGTAGATGTCCCATCGCGCCTAATGCATAAGCGAGTCCGTCATGCACAGTTACGGTCGCACGAGGGCCTGCTGTATAATCAATTTTGTAGGCGCAATCGTAAGCGTAGGACCAGATGGACTCACCTGTCTCCCAATCAAAACAGTGAACACGTTCAATCTGTTTCGGCTTTGTAACCCGATCGGTAACATAGACACGACCATCAGCGACACTCGGTCCGCTATATCCGCTTCCAATAGGGACCCGCCAACGAAGTGGAATCTGTTCGCCTTCAAATTTGTCAAGAATACCCGTTTCGTTCCAAATCCCTTTGCGGTCTTTACCACGCCACTGGTGCCATTCATCGGCACTTACGGGTTTCGCTGGCATTACTGCCGCAGCAAATAGGGCAATGAGTAAGCCTGTAAGCAACTTCATCATTTTTCTGTATAACTCCTCAGCCAGAGAACCATCTGTCGATAGACCTCTGTTACCTTTTTATATTTTGATTTTAGTTTGGCTAATTCCGCGTGCGGCCCATCGATTCGGCTCTGTTTGAGTGCGTCAGAATTTCGATGTGTATCGCCTTGATATGTAATCTGCACCAAAGGTTCAAGGTGTTCTACATCGGCATCGGTGTCGCGTAGGTATTCCCAGATGAGTCGGGTCGCACAAGTGCTATTCCTATTCTGAAATGCGGGAGGCTTGTGATCGAATCGGTAGTTTTCAGGGATATACGTGTTTCCAACATCAACCACACAGTCGGCATGCCACATGAGTTTCTCTGGCACTTTTCGACTGACAAACAGGACCTCTGACTTATGTTCTCTGAAGAGAAAATCTTGAGCGATCCATGCACTGACGATAGCGTCAAGGTCTGGATTTGCGTGTGTGACAATCTGTTTCAATTTTTTTAACTATTCCTTGTAGCATATAACCTGTTAGGGTGTGCATCTTCACACTGAAAATCACCCGATTTTTCGAAAAATGGCATCCGTGGATCTGAAATCATATCGGTAGCAACTTGGATTATTATAAAGTGTAGCACAGTCCAAGAATAGATGTCAAATTCGCGAACAATCAGAGAGGTGTAAATCAGATAACGAAATCGCGCGAATCTCAGCGTATTCAGAGTCAATTCAAAAAGCAGTAGCCTGAAAAAAAGGTGCGTAATTCCGTATGATGGCTGGGTTCTGAGGGGTTTCGACACCCGATTTCAGAGCGAGTGTCGAATCAAAAGTCGGGATTCGGAGATCCCTTCTACGGATTTTCAATGGTGATGAAACTAAGGTTACTTACTCTACAAGTGGTGTGTCTATAGCACATCGGAACCCACGCAACAGAGACCCGGGATTCCCACCAAGGCGACTGGCACACCGGGTGAAATCCAAATTCTCTGCCCAGCCCCCGCCTTTGAGAACATGTCCGTCGCCGGTCTGAGGTCCCTTCGGATTGACATTGGGTGGTGAAGTCCGATAATAGTTTGGATCATACCAATCCGACACCCATTCCCATAAATTCCCCGCCATATCGTGTGCACCGTAAGGACTCGCCCCTTGTGGAAACTGTCCAACAGGTGCTGTCTCCTTATATCCATCTTTGAGTCCAGTTCCGTCATTACCACTGAGTCTTGTTCCATCCCATTCATTGCCCCAGGGCCAATGCCGCCCATCTGTGCCACGGGCCGCCTTCTCCCATTCTGCTTCGGTTGGTAGCCTTTTTCCAGCCCAATTCGCATAGGCAACGGCATCTTCCCATTCCAAGACAGGCGCAGGGAAATTAGGCTCATTATGAGGTGGATAATCCAAATATTGCTTGGGTACATAACCCGTTTCGGCGAGGAACCGCTTATACTGTTCGTTTGTTACTTCATATTTGTCAATGTAGAAAGCATCAACAAAAACGGAGCGTTGCGGACGTTCATTGTTGAACCGAGCAATATCGCGGAGTGGAAAAATCTCCTTGAAGTGTTCAATATCTGCATCGCTGGTTCCCATCAGGAATTCACCAGCGGGGACATAGACCATTACGGCTTCATCTTTAGGCGTTGTGATCGTTTGAATGGGAAGCGGACCAACGAGGGGGGAACTTGCTCTCTCATGGCAGGCAAACGCGAATAACGTGAGGATCAAGAGAACAAATAGAATTCTGACTTCGCTAAATCTCATCTCTAATTTTATAGGTGGATGTTTCTAGACGACTGGAGATTCGATTGAAAGGCACGCTTTGAAAACGCGCCTTTCAATAAAATATTGAGATTGAAAATTTCCCCTATTGAACTGCTTTCAGCTCACCCCACGTCGTGGAGAGTTTACCAGCAGGTTCAACTGGCGTTGTGGACATCAACCAGATGATAATTTCGGCTGCGATAGCACCTTTGGGTTCATCGCCACTTGCCGTCTGTATTACTGGAATTAGCCTACCGAGATTTCCATCACGAACAATAATCGGATCGGCACGGGTGCCGTCATCATTTTGTGCGAGTGAAATTTCAATCTCCCAATCGCCCTCAAGTTGATCTATGTGGAAGGGACGGTCGGATGCAAAATCGGTTAAAGTTGGGGAAATGGCTTTGCCTTCAGCCGTGACTGTCATAGGCGTATCATCATCCCACATCACAATGCCGTCGATATCCATCATATTCTGGAGACCACCTTCTCTATTTCTACCAGCTAAACCCCAGAACATATAGTCGGCGTGGTTGATGAACGTGTCCCCATCGGTGGTTTCGATGAAGGTCTCGGCGATAGAACCGTCCGTCTGTGAATTACCTTCTGGATAGATTTCAGGCGGGAGATCACCGTAAAGGACACAGATGTCCAAACCACCGTCGCCTGTGGCACTTTCCATCCAATCAGCTAAAGCACCCGCATCGCCGTCACTATCATACCACGTATTTGTGATACCTGCATCGTCGAGCATACCAACGCAAATCTCTGCCTGTTCGTCAGCCTCTGCCTTACCAATCCATTGCGTGATTCCGGTATAGATAGCAACTTCACCAGCAGCAAATACGAATGTTAAAGGGAATGCCATTAGCGCGATAAGGATGAGCGAAAGAAAAATATTTCGCATTAAATTTTACCTCCTGGATTTGAGATCAGCCCACATTGTGGGCAGTTTATCTTGGGGATCAACTTCAAGTGCTCCAATAACCTCAAGATAATAGTTGAGAATAATTTCCGAGAGGACTTTGCCTTTCGGATCGTTTTGGCCCGCAGTCTGATAGACCTGAATGAGACGTGCGTCCGTTTTTGTGTTTCTGATGATGCACGGGTCACACCGGTTCATGCCGCTCGACTTCCCAGTTTCCGTAGCGAATGCGATTTCGACTTCCCAATCGGTTTTTTCGAGCTGATCCACGTGGAACGGACGATCGGTGGCATAATCCTTCAGAGTGGGTGTGAACTCTTTCCCTTCCTTTGTGACCTTCATGGCTGTGTCATCATCCCATTGAACGATACCAGGAATGTCCATCATGTTCTGGAGTCCACCTTCACGGTTTCTGCCCTGGAGTCCCCAGAAAAAATAGTCCGCACTGTTTGAAAAGGTATTGCCAGCATCAAGAAATTCCTCGGCAACAGAACCATCTTCATCTTTATTGCCTTGCGGATAGATTTCAGGTGGAAAATCGCCGTACAGACTAATAAGGTGATAGCCTTTTTCCTCGGTGTGATCCTTCGTCCATTTTTCGATGGCTTTGGCGTTCTCATTAACAACCTTGCCAATACCTCTTTGACCTTCAACTTCTTTGATGAATATATCGGCTTGTTCTTGCGCCTGCCCCTGGGCGATCCATTGCGTTATCTCTGTATAGACAAAGATATCGACTTTCGGAACGGCATCAGCCGTGGAAGGCCAGAGCGCGAGCGTCACGGCGCAGAGTACGCCAGCAACAATCATAAAAAATCTCATTTAGAAAAGATCCTCCCATAGTTTATATAGTTTATATAAACACACTAAGAGGTTTGAAATATCAAACCTCAGTATGGACATTATGGAAATGCTTCACAATTTTCTATGTAACGTGAGTTTGACAATAAAATTTGACACACTTTCATTCTAACGTTTTCCTCCCACTCCTTTGATTTCCCCCTGCTTGCGGGGGGATAAAGGGGGGTA
>RKRR01000071.1 GCA_007571305.1 Candidatus Poribacteria bacterium
TAGAGCCGCGAGGCTTCTGTTTTACTCCCGCCCGTATTCACAAAATCAAGCACGCGTTTGCGTAAATCTATAGAATAACTCATAAGACTTAGAGTCTTATACCATTTCTGATAGTTTATATTGCATTAGCAGCCTCTATGAAATGTGAGAATCCTGTAAGTTTAGCAACCGCAGCATTTGAATAGTTACAAAGGCTCTGGATAATCTTTACCTGCATATCCGCCAACGTGTTATACGTCTGGGTAAACACCTTGGCTTTGAGGTCTTGCCAAAGACGTTCAATCGGATTCAACTCCGGACTATAAGGCGGTAAAAACAGCAAAACGACATGCTCGGGGATTTCCAAGGACTTGGCCTGATGAAAACGCCCATTATCAAGCACCAACACGTTCAGGCTTTCCCCAAACGTTTCAGCGAACTTCTCTATAAAACATTGAAAACACTCTGATGTGATATGTGAAAACTCTAAGAAAAATCTTCTGCCCGTTAAGGGTTCGACCGCACCATAGAGATAAACCGACTCCTATCGGGGGTCTATCTTTGCTATCGGCTTGATACCCGGTAAGGTAATACGTCTGTTGAAGACAGGCAAGAGACCCTACCGTGTCTCATCTTGACTAAAGAGGCGCACGCTTTGAGGATCATAAGGTTTCTTCGAAACCACCGCATCTGCGACATGTTGAGAAAAGTTAGCACGAAAACTTTCTGAGATTCTGGCGTTTTTTTTATGGCTCGGACGGGGTACCTTGAGTTTCGCACCCCATTTATCATGACCCATGGCATAAACCGTCTTGTAGTTCATCTTGACACCAAACGTCTCCGCAATATACTGCTGAATCTCAACGTAACTCTGAAAACCTTTAGGTTTCTGAAGTTCACTTCGTAAGAGAGTTTGCTGGTCTTCAGTGAGTATCGGAACGCGTCCGGGGGCATACCGGCGTTCAAGGAGTTTCTCAAGTCCTCCTGTTTCGTAGGCACTTAGCCAATGTCCAACGCTCATACGATCTACACCGATCCGTTTAGCGACTTGGACACGGTTCTTTGCCTCTCCGCTTTTCAAGAGATACAGAGGGGTGAGGCGTTGGATTTCATGCTTCTTTTTGCAGTGACGTAACAAGACTTTCAGGTCTTGGACACTTTCGGTAATCTCTGGCACTTTTTTATTCATCGGTGTTTCACGCCTTTGGAAAGGATATACCAGAGTATAATACATTTATGAGAAATATTCAATCAGATATGGTATTACATCAAATCAAATATATGTCAACTTATTTTTAGATTTTACTATAACGTGAGTTTGAAAAAGTCTGGTGTTTATAGGCTCACAGGTAAATCGTTGCTTTGCTGAAGTTCATGGAAGTTCAGCGAGGTCCAACAACTGATAGACAATCAAAGAGGAAAACACATTGACGTGGAAGTTTTCAAAACTTCTCTGCCGAGTGTGTTCCACCTGTGTCTGGGTTTTGAGTTCTTTAATCACCGCTTCAATCAGCATCCGCTTTTTCAGTAACACTTGATCGGACACGGATACATCCAGGGGGTCCCTGTTCTTGCGAACTTTGTAAACTATAGTAAACTTAAGAATTAATGATACATGTTTATAACTTCATCAATGGTTATATCAGCATTGTATTCACGGAGGCGTTTAATATTGGCAAAGTCGTGTTCAATCGGGTTGTAGTCGGGTGAATAAGGGGGGAAAAATAAGACCTCTGCTCCTGAGGCTTCTATCCACTGACGCGTCCGAGGTGTCTTGTGAATCTTAGCATTATCCAGAACAACTCCGTCCGAAGCAGACAGCCGTGGAGATAAATAAGTTTCAAGCCAAGCATTGAAACACGCCGCATCGCAGCTCCCCTCAAACAAACACGGTGCCGTCAAAGTCGAATCGATACGTGCAGCAACTAACGGCGTGGTTCGCGTTCTCGTGCCTGAAACTAACCCCAAAACAGGTTCGCCTTTCGGGGCATACCCATGTCGTCTATAACTCTCGGCACGGAAACCGCATTCATCCACATAAACTATCTTTTTCCAGTGGCGTGTGTCTCAGCGAGTGCCTGAAGATAAGTTTGACGTTTTTCAGCACACCGCTCTTTGTATCCGAGTGTTTTTTTTTCGGGGAATGCCGAACTTACGCAAGCCATAACCGATAGAAGAGACGGAAACACCGAAATGTGTCGCACGTTCATTCTGAGTGAGGTCTGGGAAATCGGCGACATGTTTTTTCAGAGACCCCTCGTCAAGACACCGCATGTGTTTAGGACCCGGTTTTTCGGGCAGAAGCGGGGTGTCAGCCCCTAACCCCCTATAAATCGTTGAACGATCTACGGAAAACCGACGCGCAGCTTCGGCTTTTTTACCACCGGTAGCAATAAAAGCTAAGATACGTTTGCGTAAATCTGTTGAATATGCCATAAGAGATACATTCTATTACAGTATACAAAAAATGTCTCTTTAATTCTAATGGTCACTATAAGTTGAGGCTTCCTTGTTCACGGCGTTTTTCTCGAAGGTATTTGGAGATATAGCCCTATCTCCGTAGAGGAACCTCCGTGAAGCCAACCTCCAGGGTTCATCCGCCAAAGAAGAGTGCGGTCATCGGGCTTCCCAGGGATCAAGGCAGCGTCTCAAAGTTCACCTATGTCGTTGATAATCCGGTGAAGTTTGAACCCATCAAACCACCCCAGAGACGTTTTCTACCGGTCCGCACGTCCTGGGAAGACCTTGTGTGAGGCAATCCGCTGGTTCTCGCAGACCCGCAGGCGGGTGGAGTCTATGAAAGACAGACTGCTATAGGTGCCCCGCTTCACTGAAAAGTAAGCACTAAGAGCGTCAACACTTCTTTTTCAAGATGCACGAACCGAGAATAACTCACGAGGTTCGGAAACGCCGCACGCCAATAGACACAGACGTGCCTCAGATAAAAATGTTTCAAGGTCCGATACCACTTTGATGGAAAGCGATGAGGATCGCCATCACTTCACTCGGGGGGAGCTGTCTCGGATGCCCGCGGGGTTCTACGGGTGTCTCCTTTGGCACACACTGCATAACTTTCCATTTCTCATAAGGGAGAAAAAAATCGTGTATTTCACAGAAAAGTGCTATAATATCCATCAGAGAACTCCTTTGGGTTGAAAATGGGATTACTTCATTATACCAAAGGCGTTCTCTTGATACAAAAAATACACAAATATTTATCAAACTCACGTTAGTAGATATAAAATATGACCCTGACCCGATTATCCAGATTCAGATTCGGCAAAACGCGATCGAAACCTTCCAAGCACAACTGCAAGGTCTTGGGATCGTAAAGTAATAGGCTCCATTAAGTTTAATGACAGGAAATTCGCGATGAAGAACATTGAGATAAAGTACACAACAACACATGAATGGATTGAATTTCTCAATTCTAAAGAGTGTAATGTTGGGATCACCGAGCGGATTCAAGAAGTCTACAGCGGCATCATTTTTATAGAGCTGCCAATTCTTGGTGAATACGAGCAGGGCGAAATTATTGGACGCGTTGAAACCTCAGACGGGAGGAACTTCTATATTTATGCCCCTATAACAGGTGAAATCTACGAAATCAACGCGACTCTCGAAGATGATATTGAACTCCTCAATCGTTTTCCAGAAGGAGATGGATGGATTTGTAAATTCCTGCTTGAGAACCCAAATGAAGTGGACGCGCTCCTCAGCCGACAAGAATATGATGCGTATGAAGAGGAAGAACTCGACGAAGATGAGTACTTACCAGAAACGAATTTTTACGATAACATTGAGGACTATTGAGTCCAGGGATGCCCCATTTGCACACGGTTCTCCGTCTTATGCGGATCCCATTACTCTATCGCAGAAGTAATAAAAATACGCCGGACAATGCTTAACTTTGGTACCGGCAGAACAGCCTCAATCTGGTAACCAAGATCGGTCAGGGTTTTACTGATATCCCGAAGATCAATAAACGCTGCTTTCGGCGCACATGTCCGTAAATTTGATAAAATCTCTATTTCTTTCGAGTTATCTCTGACGAGATTAATGCCGTAGGGTAGATCTGTTGCAATAACGTCATACTGCCCATCAATTTGTCTCGCATCACCCAGTGCTACGTCTGCGGAGAGCCCGAAATGCTGAAGATTCTTCGCCGTTGCACCTACCATGCGTGGATTGATATCGTAACCAGCCGCATGGATGCCGCTATGTGCAGCGGACATCACAATAGTGCCGGTTCCACAGCACGGGTCAAGCAGGTGATCCCCTGGGAGTGCCACTAAATTGACGAGCACTCGCGCAAGTCGAGCCGGTAGCGAGCTCGATGTCACATACGGGCGCTGGTTATGCGCAAGCCAGGCACCATCGGATTTGGAAAGAAGTTGTCCGAACCACATTTTATTAGCCGTCACAACCGTTAGAAAAGTAGTCCGCGGCTGACACAAATTTGCACTACCCTCTATGGCGTTACCAACGTCCCGCGCGAGTGTCATAGAATTTACTTTTAGACTGCGGGGCTTTTTTACGACGGAAACTCGAAATTCGTCTGCATGTAGACCTATAGATCTGATGTTCGCGCAAAGCTCAGTGAGGCTGGTTGTTTCAAAAAGGATTTCGCTGCAACTTTTTAGATAAGCACCTCGACGCACATCAACGCACCGATCCGAAACCGCGATACCATCTGTATTTGGCTCAGATCCTGTCAATGCAGCGCATTCTGCATTCACTAACTCTGTAAGTCCATGTGGAGTCGCTGTGAGATAAAGGTATTTGGATATTGATTTCAAGCTCATCTGCTTTCTAACAGAATTTATCGTCTTGCATGTGAAGTCGTTTGTAAGCCTATATCTTGGTTCATGAATTGATGAGTCCAACCAATTTGATTATATCACTACTTGAAGAAGACCACAATCCGATATCATAAAGGAAGACTATGCCGCAGACAGAAAAAATTCGGATTGGGCACAGCCCAGATTCCGACGATGCTTTTATGTTCTATGCTCTCGCCAAAGGGTTAATTCCGACGGATCCCTATGAGATTGTTCATGTCATTGAAGATATTGAAACCCTCAATCAACGCGCACTTGCTGCCGAACTTGAGGTGACGGCAATCTCTGTTCACGCCTACGCTTACGTCGCAAAGGATTATGTGTTCATGCCGTGTGGTGCGAGTATCGGCGACCAGTACGGTCCCCTTGTTGTTTCCAAAACACCAATAGACACACTCGCGGGAAAACGTATCGCTATTCCCGGCAAAATGACAACCGCCTATCTCACACTTAGCCTCTTCCAACCCGATTTTGAGGCAGAGTTTCGCCCCTTTGACAAAATATTAGATGCCGTCCAACAAGACGAAGTAGATGCTGGACTCATTATCCATGAAGGACAATTAACCTATGCCCGCGAAGGGCTTCACAAAGTGATTGATTTGGGGGAGTGGTGGTATGAGGAAACAGGGCTACCGTTGCCTCTCGGTGCGAATGTAATTCGTCGCAATCTCGGCACTGAAAAAATTCGTGAGATAACAGCATTACTCAAACAGAGTATCCAGTACTCGCTTGAACATCGAGAACGCGGGTTAGAGTACGCAATGACTTACGCACGCGACATGGAGACTTCGCTTGCGGATAAATTTGTTGGGATGTACGTCAATGACTACACGCTTGATTACGGGGAAAAAGGTAGAGCAGGGGTGCAAGAATTGCTCCACCGTGGTAGTGCTGCTGGAATTATTCCGCACCGTGTAGATGCGGATTTTGTCTCTCTTGAATAGCCTGTTCGTGTTGTTCTATCAAGGTGAAATTTCTACGCCTCACCTCTTTGGTATACCTACGAATGTCATGGATGCAAAACGCCGCAGATATTTCCACTTAGAAAATGCTGATGGTAAGAGATTCGCCTATGGAATTCTCTATGATGAAGGAAACGTACAACTTCTGTGGCGAGACGATTGTGGTCATACAGCAGAACAGTACGCATCTATCAATCTGGTATTAGATTTGGTCCCGGGGATATCTGTATTGCGCCTTGAAGGTGATGAGGTGAAAATCGACGCGGATTAGAAAAGGGATGAGAGCTATCAAGACACCGAGGTTTTCATTTAACGAAGCCGCTGATCCGCCAATTTGATAATTTCTCCATTCTCTTGGGCAACATACATATAGCCGAGTCCGTCTAACACAATCCCTTCCTGTTCGTCCCCGGGTAAGAGGTATTGTCTTAAGACAGTGCCTTCCCGTTTGAGTTCCACTAAAAGGTTTGTTGTATCGCTAATTAATACCAGAAAATCGCCCTGAGCATCGTAGGCCAAGCCTGAAATGTCAATGAAGTTCATTTTGTAAGCGCTGATGATTGCACCGTCTGCCTGCTTTGCTGTTGTAGAACGCAGCGGCACAAGGACCTCGCATACGACCGAGGGTTCATCTTTCGCTTTGAGACTGAAGGATTGGTTGCCGACCCAAAAAGTACCACCCTCTGGATGTGAGGTATCTGGAACGAAAGCGATCGCTTCAATGCCCATGCCCCCTTTCCTCAGGAGATTTTCACCTTTAAAGTGCCTACCGATCCTGAATTCTCTTTGAATGTTGAGATTTTCTGGATCAAGTTCCAAGATCATTTCGTCGTCTTCTACAGCTGCATACAGCAAGCCCGTACTCGGGTCCACAGTAATTCCTTCAATGTCCCGCTCGTTCAATCCTTTTGACTGAATGAGCCTACCTTCCAAACTTATTTCATGCACGCTACCTGAATCGTCAGCAAGAAACAGACTCCGTCGAATCGGATGGTAAGTGATTCCAGAAGGCTCCGCTATTTGCCTATGGGTTATATTCCCAATCCAATTATACGGAAGCGCGATTGGGCGCGACGCTGCCGTTTTTTTTGTCGCCGATTGCTCCATTTGGACGAGAAAATAGACTAACGCGATACTGATAATTGTGATTGAAAAAATCAGAAGCACTCTTTTGTAAGACATCATATCTCCTCCATCTTACATTCTAAAGAGTTCTTTCCAGACTCTTATTTATAACCCAAGTTGCTACGGACAAATTTTTAGGAAACCCGTAGATGCCGTTTTTCAACAAAATCCTTCAGTATTTGGCTGTTTTCGTAGCATGGGAGACCGTTGGTTTCTTGTGAACATTTAGGCACAACCTAACAGGTTATGCTACGAGGTGGCAACTTAGATTATTTATACTTTATCATATTCTTCCCAGAGATTCAAGAAAAATAAACGGACATGTTAATTATGGACGATACTATAAATGTTACAAGATATTACCGCATCTTGACATCCGGCAGAGTTTACGTTATAATGTAGATATAAAGCATCGCATGGTATTCAGGCAACCCATCGAGTGAAGTAGAGAAGTTTCAATTGGGTATTGAGTCTGCCATTAGAATGTTCTTGATGTTTTCACTTGACAAACCGTTTCTGCTAATGGTATTTTAATTTCACTTACAATTTCGTTTGTAAGTTACGCCTGAATACAAGGAGCAGGTTATGACCAACATGCCGAGGCTTGTCGTTGAAGTCTTTGAACATGTGAATTTTCATGGACGCAAGGTTACGCTTGTTGAATCGATCCCGAACACCGGAGAGATTGGCGCGCAAGATATTATCTCTTCGATTAAAATCTACAAGGGACCAGGTTTTAACGCTTCACCCAACTATAAAGCCATCTTTCATGAGCATGACAACTATAAGGGACGCCGGCTGGTGCTTGCTCCAGGATTCTATCCAAACATCCATGACATCCCATACAACTTCGGTGATGCGATTACCTCTATCAGTTTTAGTCCATCAGCGCATCCGACACCCCCGGAGTACGGAGCAGTCCCGGTTATCATCGAAGTGTTCCGTGACGTAGATTATACCGGTCAACGGAGCGTTATCATGCGCGATGTCAGTTCGATGTTTGATATTGGCATGAATGATACTGTCTCGTCAATCCGAATCCAGCGCGGTCCGAGTTTTCCGTTCAGTGGGTGTCATATTATTTTTTACGAGCACGTTAACTTTGAAGGACGGCGGTTGAACCTCGGCTTAAGTTCACAAGAATTTCAGTTGGCACTTCGGAACCTCAGAGCACTTCCACATTCGCAATCATTTTCAGATATTATTTCTTCCATAAAAATTGTGCCCTTGGGTGTATTTCGCGTGTTGATTGTTGTTGGTGATAGCGCATCGGGCGAGCCGGCGATATTAGAATCCCTCACTTCGGTTGAAGGTTTAGAATTCCAATTTACGACCGTGCACATTAATGACAATCCTGATAATCGTGGGGATCCCAACAATGCGATCAAACTCTCAAGCATTACGCTTTCAGAGTACGACATCATTTGGTTCACCTGGAACGCAACCGGACATGACGGTGAATATTTCGTTGAAGACGCGGATCAGGAGATTCAGGAGTTCGTTCGTAAAGGAGGAATCGTTTGGGCTTCCGCAATGGATAACAATATCACCCCACCTGATGGTGTCCATACGACTGATCCTACCTGGCGTGGCGACTGGCTGCCAGTCAATCGGCATCCGATTCGCGTGATTAACTCCAACGATGGAAACGTCAGAATCACCGATGACGGTCAAAAAACAGGTATGTTCACCTGGCCCCATAAGGTGAATGTAGATACGCTCGTAACCGACGATCATTGGGTGACAAACGACGGAAGTTACCGAAGATTAGCTGTCAGAGAGGATAATGGAGATCCGATCAGTGTCCAGTTACAATGGGGAGACGGATATTATGTCGCCTTTGCAGTTGATACCCGTGATGCACATCGAACGACTATAGCGAAGCCTCTCGTTGAGAATGCCCTCTGTTACTTAGCAAATCTGGCATGGCAGACTTCTCCACGCCAACCCCTCAAAGGGCGGTACCGGACGAATATCAGCAGCGAGACGATTTTCCGGTAAAATTTTTAGCCGTGTCTTAAAAGTGAAAGAAATGCAATTAAAACCGGGCAGCTTCCTATCTCGGTTAGAATGAACCAGACACCGGGGCTATCCACCCGTTACAGAGTACGGGGAATGTAATAGAACAATGCCCAGATTCTAATAGTTAGAAAATCATTTTGTAGGAGAATTGAATGCGTTTCATTGCTGCTATCGTTTTCTTAATTGCTGTAGCAATTGCTGTGGGTTGGTTTGCCTACCAAAACCTTGATCGCTTCGGGCAGAACCAAGTCATACGGTGGTTAACAGTTATTCTCTTCGTATTATTTGCGAGTCTGGCTACATTTGCCGCTACAGTCATTCGCTACCGGATACCGAAAGCCGATGTCGCACTCGTGAGAACAGGTGGTGCAAGAGAGAAAATCCGCATTACCGGCGGTCTCTGGGTTAACACTATCATCCATGAAATCAAAGAGATATCCCTCAACACGATGCGAATTGAGGTTATCCGAGAAGGGCCAGAGGCATTGATCACTTACGACTTTAACCGCGGTGATGTCGAAGTCGTTTTCTACCTTAAAGTTGAGCCTGAAGAGAACGATATCCTACGCGCCGCACAAGCACTCGGTGATAAGTCTATGACCCCGGAAACTGTCCGCGAATTAATTGAACCCAAACTCGAGGGGGCATTGCGAAGTGTCGCAGCTGAAAGTGATATCCAAGATCTCCTCCAAAAACGCCAAGAGTTTGCCGACAAGGTGCAATCCGCATGCGGTGAGGATCTCGAAATCCAAAACGGATTAACCCTTGAAACTGTATCAATTATTCGGGTAGATCAGACCCCTGTTGAAACGCTGGATGCCGAAAACCGATTTGATGCTGTTGGTATCCGTGAAATCACCGAAATTACGGCTGAGCAGGAACGGGAAAAGGAACGGATTGTTCAGGAAAAAGAAGTCGCTATTGTTCAAATTGAGGTCGATGCCCGGATACAGAAACTTGAAGCTGAACAACAACAAGCCTGGGCAGAATCAGACCAGCAGAAGAACATTGCTATCTATGCCGCCGAACGGGAAGCGGAAACCCTCAAATTCCAATTTGAGATGGAACAGGGTGTGCAAGAACGCGAATACGAGATGAAGCAGGAGGTCGAGCGCGCACGTATCAGACAGGAACAGGTCATCCAAGAACGTGAAATCGAGATGAACCGTGACATCGAAGTCGCTCGCGTCCAACAGGAACAGATTGTCGCCGAACGTGAAATCGAGAAGAATCTTATCGTCGAAACGCAACAGATTGAGCAATCTAAAGTTGTGCAGCTCGCAGAAATTGAGCAACATCTCGTCGTCCAAATGCAGAGAATTGCACAGGAGCAGGCAATTACTGTTCGTGAAATAGAGAAAGTATTGACGGTGGAGAAAGCACGTATTGCCCAAGAGGAGGGGATCTCCTTGCGGGATATTGAGCGCGACCTAAGAGTGCAGGTAGAACGTTTCAGTCAAGAACAACAGGTGCAACAGCGCGAAATTGAGAAAAATCTCGTTGTTGAAACGGCACAGATTGACCAGATGCGTCAAGTTGAACTCGCTGAAGTTGCTAAAACCTTGACAGTAGAGATCGCCCGGATCGCACAGGAACAGCAGGTAGAAACGAGAGATATTGAAAAACAACTCGCTGTAGAAAGGGCGCGTATTGCTCAAGAGGAGGGGGTCTCCTTACGAGATATTGAGCGCGACCTAAGAGTGCAGGTAGAACGTTTCAGTCAAGAACAACAGGTGCAACAGCGTGAAATTGAGAAAAATCTCGTTGTTGAAACGGCACAGATTGACCAGATGCGTCAAGTTGAATTCGCTGAGATTGCTAAAACCTTGACAGTGGAACAAACCCGCATCAATCAGGAATTGCAGGTTGCCATCACCGACGAGGATCGGAAGATCGATGTTGCGAATAAGCAACAGGTAACGGCACTTGCAGAGAAGGAGCAGTTAGTTGCGGAAGCTGAACGTATGGGCGCAGAGGTGAATGTGACGGCAACAGAACAAGTGAAAGAAGCCGAGTGGCAGCGGGAGGTCGCAATCATTGG
Organism: Candidatus Poribacteria bacterium; assembly: GCA_007571305.1. Classification (GTDB taxonomy): domain Bacteria; phylum Poribacteria; class WGA-4E; order WGA-4E; family WGA-3G; genus WGA-3G. Next base: position 10,971 of record RKRR01000071.1, read on the forward strand.
TGCCGAAGCACAAGCACAGCCGATTGAACGTCTTGCCGATGCCGTTCTTGCCGAGGCGCGTGCGAAAGCACAAGGCGAGATGGCGGAATATGAAGCGCGAAATGTTGCTGAACAACGCGTCCTCGTCCAAGAGGCGATTATGGAACTCATCAATGAGGCGGATGATATTATCGAACAGCTGATGCGACCTGTTGAGAAAATTGATAGCATCAAGATTTTGGATATGGGTAACAATGATGGACAAGGCGGTCTCAACCGCAGCAATATGGGTAGGCTTGCAAATGCATTGCTCGATACAGGTGCTATCTCCCCTATGCTTAAGGAATTGTTTAACTTTGCAGATGTAGATGCACAACAGATTACAGACAAAATTGCTGAATATCTGGCTGATCTCGTCAATCGTCCGAGTTAATCTCCCTCGTTGCAGGTAAATCCTTTACAATGTGATCAAGTCATATTTTTTGACGGCTTCGCAGTTGATGAGCCTCAGGTGCCCTTCCACATTACCCTCACTGAAAGAAACATGCGGCATCAACGATACCAAACCTCAAAGAGAAAGCCCAAGCGCCAGCGATGTCGAACGTGTCGATCAGATAATGGCAAGCGGATCTGTCCGGCACTTAGCGGTATGTTAATTTGTCCAGAATGTTGTAGAGCCAAACGGGCCAAGATCCCTGGATGTGATGAAAAATGCCGATATTACTCACCACTCATCGTCTCAAGTAGAGCTCGTAAAGCACCTGATTTTCCGTTGCATCGGTGCTTCGTCAGTCGATCTAAGGACACCGGCATGTTAATCGTGGTCGGTACACGAAAACGTCCAGATGGCAACCTGAAGGCGATGTTCCTACTCCTGGACCTCTGGAAGAAAGGCATTCGAGATTGTTTCTTTGACGCAAAGCTTTCTGAGAAACAGTTTGAGAAAGTATCACAAAAGATTGCGAAAAGTTATAATCTCATGGAACCCCCAGAACAGGACGATGATGAACCTAAAGAACTCGTCCGTCTGCCGAAGGATACGCTTGTTATTGAAGCAGATGCCGCAATCCATCTCGATAAGGGTGTGAGAAGGGTTGAGCATGAAGAAGCTTCCGGTAGAAAAGCTATCGATAGTTTAAAAGGGGCGCGTGCGATACACGAAATTTATATCCCTAAAACCGGGAAGTGGTACCTCTGGGCGCGTGCTTTCTTTGAATGGAGTAAAGATTCGTATTGGATCGGTATGGATGATGCCCTTGCAAAACCGTGGGATAGGGACGGGGGTCCAGGGGCTATCCGAATTTGTCCTGACCCTGATGATACCTCTCAATGGCACCGTTGGTTATGGAACACCGGCCCCGACAGTGTTGTGAACACCAAACAGGGTATCAACCCAGCTTTTTTTCAGGTGAAACGGGCAGGATACTATCGTCTCTGGTCAAAAGGCAGGGAAGCTGGCTCACGTTTGGACCAGATATTGCTTACCCGCTCCCGTGATTTCAATACGCAAACTGAGACCGGAGGGAAATCGCTCCGCGTTAAGCATGCACCGCACCCTTACGAACCCGCCTCTATCCATGAATGTCAAAAATTAATTCGCCATGCTGTTCAGATCGCGACCTCTGTTAATTCCGAAATACCTTGGGAATTTAAATACTGGCTTCAGGATATATGGGGAGATATTACGCAATTCCCGGAAACAGAAGGTTCGCTCTACAAATGCCCCAAATGTGCCGCAGATCTGCCGCAACAGGCAGTTGACCTCATGATACAACATGCCCAATCCGATGATATCCAGTTCTACATCCTGTGCCGGAAGTGCGGAGGGGAGTTTGATTAAGTCTGTCTTAGTTCTATATTGCCTCTCTTCGTCCATCCGAATAGCCTTACAGCGGTTGATTATTGGTATCATCGTCCTTACCCTTTTCTCACCTCTCGGCATCGCGGCACCGCCAAATCCCTACCTGTTTTTTATTGAGGATTCAGCAAGTGGTGAATTCGTGCCGAAAACACCTCAAAGTAGAGAAGAATTTCTCGAAGCACTTGAAGAGTGCTGTCTCGCCAGAGAGCAAGGTATCTTGCAGTCGGATGGGATAGAATATGTTCTCGCTTTGAAAGTAGATTTTGCTGACATGCCAGGGCGTAGGGAAGGGGCAGCGTTCGATAAATACCTCTTTGCAACGGAAGGTGTTTCCCTCAAAACATACTTTCGTGAAAATTCTTACGGACAAATGGATATCCAGCCAGGTCCGATGGGTGGGGTTATTCCGAAAGGCAATAGATGGTTCCGTGCCAAAAAACCGATGACCTATTACGGAGAAGGCATAAGAATCCTTGAACGTTATCGGGAATTAGTTCGTGAAACGTGTGAAGCGGCGGATGCAACCGTAGATTTTTCGCAATATGACAGAGACAAAGACGGAACCGTCGATCATGTCTTTCTCATCCATTCAGGGAATGACCAAGCCTCCACAGGTATAATTGATGATATTCAATCGCTTCTGATACCCTCTGTAAATGCTGTTCACGATGACGTGCGTATCGGTACCGTAGTTATTGTAGCTGAGGAACCCGATTTTGAACATCCGCGCTTGGGAATCTATTTCCACGAATTCTTCCACGATTTTGGGGCTCCCGATGTCTATTCCTTTGATTTTCCAGATTCCCGAGACCATAAGTGGGGATTGATGAGTCAATTTGGTCCCTATCAAGGTCCGGAGGAATTCGGGATCGGGAACGGTTTAAATCCAAGCCATATTATGGGATACCTCAAATGGGATTTCGACGCGAGACCTCAAAATGGTCGTCTCGGTTGGATTCAACCCGTTCACATAACACAAAACCAAAAGGTTGATATACCCAGCTTCGCACTCGGCCCCAAAACCAATAAACTTTTCAAAATAGATATTCAGTCGTCAGTTACTTCCGTTCCTGGAGAAGCGGCAGAATTCTTCCTCATAGAAAATCGGAACAAAACGTCAGGCGCGACTTTTGATACCTATCTGCCCGAATCGGGTATTCTGATTTGGCATATTGACGAAACTGATCCCTATCCTCTCGGCACTTATGATGCTGCCCAACAGATTTGGCTTGAGGACCCAGCAGATCCCGAACATATCGGAATCTATCTACAGGATGATGTTGAACTTATAGATGTCCGAACAGTAACGGATGGTGCTGCCTACTCCGCGGATGATGGACAGACCGCTTTTACACCCGGAACCATGCCAAATAGTAATGCGAACGACGGCACTGTAACCGGTATTTCGATTACGAATATCGGACCGGAAGGGCCAACGATTCCTATCCTTGTGTCGTTTGGTGATACCTATGAACCGAACGACACGTTTGCGACCGCGTTCCCTATTGCATACGCACAGACCTATGAATCCTTCCTTTTCAACTTATCTGATACGCGTGATGTCTACGCATTAGAAGCAACTCGTGACATCACAATTTTAGTAATGTTGGCTGACATCCCACCGGGTAAAAACTACCGCTTGTCTCTCCACACCGCAACAGGTGAGCGGATCGCCACAGGGGAAAATGCCACTGACATCAGCGGATTAAAACTCATGTATCAACCCAATCAAACTGATACATACTACATAATCGTGGCATCAGATGGAGGTTTCAGCAGTGTTGATTCTTACCGTTTGCGTGTAGAGCAGCTTCAGGCGGGAGACTTCGCACTTGACGAGATAAAAGTATATCCAAATCCTTTCCTTATCGGTGATTCAGTCGTGATATTCGCCTATCGGTTGTCTGCTTCGCAGATTGCCGATAATATTCGTCTTGATATCTTCACTCCCACGGGGGATCTTGTCTATAGTGAAACGCGGGAAACCGTGGGAACACAAGGTAAATTTGAATGGCACGTTGTAACACACAACGGTATATCCCTTGCCCCAGGCATTTACATCTACCGTATTTCCGCACTGCAGGCGGACGTGCTTGTCCAAGAAATCGGGAAGCTGAGCATTGTAAAATGATGACAACAAATTCTTCTCACATATTTCTTGACTAAAAATTGCAGTTATGCTATCCTAAATCATAAAATCAGTTTTAGACGCACCACGTTTCTCTTACTCTGGCTTTCTCAAAACCATCTGTAGACGCTCACGTGTGGATCTTTTGAGTATCTCCGGAGTGGAATCGAAAAACGAATTTGCCATTATGAGAATGGTAACCAAGGAGGCAATATTATCAATGAAATGGTTGGATAAATTCACAGTGCTCAATCTTGGGCTGCTATTTGCCTTGACCGTTTGTGTCGCAGGTTGTGGAACAGCTCTCGGCAATTTGTCACCCATTCAACCCGTGCATAATATAGCGGTAGCATTGGAGTTACAGAGTGAAAACCCGAATGAAGAAGTAGTTGTCCCGGCTATTCCTTCTGAGGCACTCGCGAAACCGGTGCTGGACAAACACGGCATCAGTACTGTTGGATTCCGAATTGGGAAAGCGCGTAATGCCAACATGGAAGCGTTAACTTACATCGTTGCATTCAACGAATATGCCCATGCCGAAGATCAGTGGGGTGAATTCCTCAGTGATTGGACGGATACCCAAGTCCAGATTGAAACAGGAACCGGTGAAGATAGAAAGATTGTTGATATCATCATGATGTCTGACCATCCAGAACTGTTTGATGTCAATTCAAGGCAGCCAATTCTAACGAGAACTAAGGATGGAATTACTGTTTCTATTGCATATTGGCGGCGGCCGGACCTTGACCGAAAGTATAATCGAGGAAATGCTTTTTCACCTTTTTATGAGACTGAAGCACTCCACCAAGGCGACAAAACAGATGTGTTTTATGTGAAGATTACCAATAATCGGAGCGAACACATCATCTTTGATGTTAAAAAATGCCAGATCATCGACCAAGGTGAGAATATCTATGGCGGTATGGATTACGATGATTTAAAGGAGCGTTTCACATACATGGCGCGTGCAACAGGGCTCTATGTCACAAATGGACTTGAAACTGCTCGGCGGATTCTCATCGAGAAACGGATGCCTATTGTAGAAAAACAGGTAGGGACACGTCGGACAGGTATTCCCCCGGGTGAGAGTTCCGAAGGTTTTCTGCCATTCGTCCAGACGAAGTTGAATGCCCTTGAACTAAAGGTTATACTACCGATTGAAAAGGCTCCACCACCAGGAGCAGCTCAGCGTTATCAAACGGTGGAATTTGAATTTCCCTTCACGCATGATAGAGGAATTCGCGTTGCGCAGCCTTCACCGAGACGCTATTAATGCGAGTAACGTTCACATATCAAGATGCTCGTGGATTATATCCGCGGGCATCTTTTTTATTCCTCTATAATCTCGCAGTTCGGTAGTGACTCTAAAAATTGTTTTCCGTAATTCGCCGTTCTAATCCGTGGGTCGAGAATTGCGACAATCCCGTTATCGGTCTGCGTCCGGATGAGCCGTCCAAATCCCTGCTTTAAGCGCAATATTGCTTCTGGTAGACTAAATTCAAAAAAATCGTTTCCACCCTCTTCCTTAATCTGTTTCACGCGTGCTTCCATCACTGGATGTGTCGGAACTTCAAAGGGTAGTCTTGTGATGATCACATTACTGAGCGATTCGCCGCGAACGTCAACGCCTTCCCAGAAACTGGATGTCCCAAATAGGACTGAGTCTGTCTCCTCACGAAATGCCTGAAGCATCGCAGTGCGCGAAAGTTCGCCTCCCTGTTTGAAAGTATCAATCCCTATTTCCTCCAAATCAGGTGCGACAGCATCGTAGACTTCGTCCATCATTTTGTAACTTGTGAAAAGGACAAACGCTTTGCCATGGGTCAATTTCAGGTAATGTTTAATTTTCTCAATCGCCGCTGGTACAAACCTATTACTGTTCGGATGTGGCATATTGCGTGGGATATGGATCTGGACTTGCCTTTTAAAGTCAAACGGCGAATCGACAAGAAGTTCACGACACTCACTTATCCCCACCCGTTTCTTAAAGTAAGCGAAGTTACGATTTGTAGAGAGTGTAGCACTTGTCATCACAACGCTATTCTTTGCTGTGAACAGATGATCTTGTAACATTTGATTCACATTTGTTGGTGTGGCGTTGAGCAGGATGCGCGGTGTTCGTCCTCGCGTCGATATTTCAGCCCAATAAACGTAATCCGGATCGCTCTGCCGAATGATCATATCCAATTCATCTCGAAGGCGTCGACAGTAGTGTTGATGGGCTATAATTTCCTGTTCATCATCGTCCGTTATAGCATCGTCTTGGAGACGTTTTAAGGTTTTTTCAATAGCGACGAGCGGGGCATCCAGCACATTTTTGACGAAATTGCTTCTATGGATACGTGGGGTCAGGTTGTTCCTGTTCTCCTCGCTACCGATTTCTTCTTCCATAGTTTCAAGAATCGTTCTAAAAAGGGTATTTGCCTGCTCCCGTGCTGTCTCGACTTGAGTTTTCAGTTGCCGTGAATCAAACCGTTCCGCCAAGCCGTCTTCACTCCGTTCATTGTATAGAGAATCCAAGAGCCATTTGACCCGAGTACTGCTGAAGTCAATGCTGGCATGGTTCGTGGCTGTCGCTTCTAAGCGGTGCGCCTCATCGATGATAAGATAATCATAGTCAGGTAACACACCCATAGCCTCCTCACTATCCTTGCGGATTGCGAGGTCGCTAAAGAGTAAATGATGGTTCACAATAAGCAGGTCCGCGTTGTACATTTCTCTTCGAGCTTTGAAATAGAAACAAGTATCGTAGGTCTCGCAATTACGCCCGAGACAATTATCTCTGTCAGAAGCGACCTTATCCCAAACCTGCGGTTGAGGTTGCCAAGGTAGGTCAGACCTGCTGCCATCTACTGTCTGATCCACCCACTCTTCAATCTCCGCAATTTCCTCCACTTCTTCATACGTATCAAACAATCCTCGCTCATAATTCATCAAATCTTTGAGTCTTCTTCGCGAGAGGTAATTACGCCGTCCCTTCGCCAATACGACATTGAAATCGCGTGGAAGCACACGTTGAAGAAAAGGAATATCTTTCGTGACGAGCTGCTCCTGCAGGCTAATAGTATTCGTCGAGATGACGACCTTCTGCTCAGAGTTCAGGGCGAGCGAAATTGCAGGAATCAGATAAGCAAAACTTTTACCAATCCCCGTCCCGGCTTCAACAATCAAGTGCTCAGCTACTGTAAAGGCGCGAGCCACCTCATGTGCCATCTGTAATTGTTCTTGACGAAATTCGTACGCTTCAAGGTGTTGAGAGATGAGACCACCGGGGCTAAAGATTTCTCTGAGGGTGATGTTTTGTGGTGTTTGTGCCATAATTCGACCGCTATTTCTATTTTCTGAGGTTCACAGTTATCCTTTCCATGCCATGACTGCTTTTAACGTCGAGGATTAATTCCTCAGCATTTTGATTCGCCTGAAGATGTGCTTCGAAAGTCCGCACGTCTGTGATGATGTGGTCATTGATCGCCATAATCAGTGCCCCGCGTGGAATGCTCGCCTTGTATCCAGGTGCCTCTATCTTCACCCTTTCAACAATAACACCGCGATCTTCATCAGTCAGATACGTATATCTTTCAAAATCTCCAACTTTCAATTTCCGAATTGCCAACCCGAGTTTTTCCCAAGATATAGACTCTATGTCAACAGACTGTCCCGCATATTCGGGTGGCATTTCTCCGATAGTCACATTGAATGTTCTCTCAGCCCCTTGTCTGAGAACCCTGATGACAGATTGCTGGCCTACTTGTGATTCCGCAACGAGCATTTGAAGCTCAACAGATCTATCCACTTTGTCGCCATCGTATTCAAAAATAATATCATTGCGCCGCAAACCGCCAAGGTATGCCGGTGTATCTCTACCGATAGGTCTAACCCGAATGCCTCCTTCTACCTCTCGCATATCGACACCAAGGTAACCCCGGATAACCCGTCCATTTGCAATGAGTTGATCACCAACGGTCTTAACGAGATTAATCGGAATAGCGAACCCCGCGCCTGCCCTCGCTGGAGCGGGTGTATTTTCATTGTCATCGCGGCGACGAATTAATGCGTTGATACCGATAACCTCACCGTGGATATTCAGTAACGGTCCTCCACTACTACCGGTATTAATCCAAGCGTCTGTTTGAATAAAGTCTTGGTATCGAATAAAACCCATACTTCGGAGAATTGAACGACTCTTACCGCTCACAATACCTGTTGTTACGGTGTAATCAAGGCTAAAAGGATTCCCGATAGCAATCGCAAATTGCCCCACCCGTACCTTTGAGGAATCAGCCAGTGGAATGACAGGAAACGCTTCATCTCGCTCAATCTTAAGAACCGCGACATCGGTATTTGGATCCGTACCGACGAGTTCTGCCTCAAGCCTACTGCCATCCAACAACGTTACTATGATATGTCTCGCATCATCAACAACATGTTGGTTCGTGAGAATATAACCCTCTTTGCGAAAAATAAAGCCGGATCCAATCTGCTGTTGAGATTCTTCCATACCTCTGACGAAAACGCTAACTATTGCAGGCTTACTTCGAGTTACGACGCTCACAAATGCATTTTCAACGGAAGTCAACAGGTCCAAGTCGCTCTGTCGGTTAATCGGTTGAGCACAAGAAGAAACCAAGACTACAGTGGATAATAAGAGAATATAGAAATCTATACTTTTCCTCATTGAAGTGTCTCCTTAACCAAACGCTCTCAATCTACGGCTCATTCCACGAGACACACGGTCTTCTCTTCCGGCTTTCAAATAGGAGAATTGTCCGTGTCCAATATAATTAACGTGAGTTTAAAAAAGTTTATGGCTTAGAAAGCCTTGGCCCATTGTGGTCCTCCTGAAGTTTAGAGAACTTCAGTGAAGGTTTGGTTTCCAACACCTGATAGGCGATCAAAGCAGAGAACACATTAACGTGGAAGTTTTCATAACCTCTATGACGGGTGTGCTCCACCTGTGTCTGCGTTTTCAGTTTCCGGATGACCGATTCAACGAAGCATCCGCTTTCTCAGCAACACCGCCTCAGATACCTCCAGGGGGTACCTGTTCTTGCGGACTTTGCAAATCAAGTGGACCCCTTGCTTACGGAGTTTCTCCCGCAGGTCTTTGGAGATATACCTCTTGGCTCCGTAGAGGCTGTCGTGCAGGGGTCCCACCCCCATCACCCAAAGCGGGATGCGGTCATCGGTCTTCCCGGGGGTGAGGGCAACGTCTAAAAGTTCACCCGTGTCGTTGATAATCAGATGAAGTTTGAACCCATAGAACCACCCTATAGAGGTTTTCGACCGTCCTGCTTTCCCTGCGAAGACCTTTTGGGAGGCAATCCGCGGGTTCTTACAGACCCGCAGACAGGTGGAGTCCACGAAGGACACCCCGCTGCAGGCACCGAGGGTCGTGGAGAGATAAAGTTTCAAAAGCGTCAGAACTTCTTTTTGGAGCTGCACGAACCGAGAATAACTCACAAGGTCTGGAAACTCCGCACGCCAATAAACGCAGACGTGTCTCAGGTAAAAGTGTTTCAAGGTCCGATACCCACTTTGATGGAAAGCGATCAAGATCATCATCACCTCACTCGAGTGGAGCTGTCTCGGTCGCCCCCGGGTCTCTACGGGTGTCTTCTTTGGCAAACACTGCGGGGTCTGCCATTTCTCATACATCAGAAAAAAGTCGTCTCTTTTACAGAAAAGTGTTAGGATACTCATCAGAGAACTCCTTTGGGTGATGGAAGTGTGAT
>RKRR01000042.1 GCA_007571305.1 Candidatus Poribacteria bacterium
ATGCGTAAGTCCTGAAGAATCTAATAAGCCAAGTATGTCAACAAACTACTTATTGCGTTTTTTACACAGTGTATATCTCTCTTTCTTCTACTCCAACAGATACACGTGAATCGTCCTGTCTTTCGCGCGTGAAAACGCAGGCAATGTTTTTACCATGCGCCCCCGTTGACGGATCCAGTTGCGAACCTTCGCATCAGCATCAAAGACATTAAAACTCGCCACATCCACAAGAAACCATAACCGTTTCCTTCCCGAAGTTTCCCACTCCCTTTCAAACGTTTCCGAATCCTCTAATAACCCCCCGATATAGATGGCGGTCAATTCTGGCAGATAATACCTACCCATTTCAGGTTCTGAAAGTACCACTTTGTCGGTGGGTTTCTTCTCTGCTGCTACGACTGCAAATGCCTCTCGCCATTTCGGTCTCCCACCGTTTTCTATTTTGAAATAGAGATAGTCTTGCGAAAGGAGCGTCACCAGAAGCACACACGGCACAAGTATGCCGAGCATGTTTCCTGATTTCGTTTCTATTGCTTTCCATATCCGTTCACATGCGACTCCTGCCAAAATAAAATAGGCAGGTATTGTCCAAAATAGATAATAACCCGCGACATTCTGGAATTGCGATGCGATTAAAAAAAGAATCAACGGTACACCCGCATAACAGAGTAGAAAAACCGTGGATCTATTGAAACGTGTGGTGATGGAGGCAAAGAAGGCGGTGACGGCGACTGGAATACTCACGCCTTGGCCGAGCGTTAGCACGATATAGAGTGGACTCCGTTGCCATACGTTGCGTCCCCATCCGGAGAACAGGTAACCTCGAACTTGTGGAAGGGTGAGCGCAAGCACCGGCATCGCGAACGGAATAAAGAAGATGAGTAGATTCAGCCATCGCTTTCTGTTCGATTTTTCTAATAGACAAATCAGGGCATACGCCGCTAAAGCAGGAACGATCACAGCGGCAAGGGTATGCGAAAGAATCAAACAGAGACAGGAAACGAGTGCCCCTATCATCAGAAGTGTTGAATCGCGTTCGAGAGATGTGTAGAAAAACCATGCCGTCAGAACAGCGAAGAAAAGGGTAAAGACCGGATACCGCGCATTTTGTGCCCAAAACAGATGCCAACTTGAACATGCCACAAATGCACTACTCAGGATTCCGATCCGCCAATTAAAGAGTGTGCGTCCTAACCCAAAGACCGCTGGAATTGAGATAAACCCAACTATGCACGGAATGAATCGACTCCCCCATTCACTACTGCCAGCAATCAAGATTGATAGTTTCACTGCGAGGTAGGAAATCGGATTTGGGATGACTTGCCAGCTGTCGAATGAAAGATTTTGTGCGTCCCGGACAGTGAAAACCTCATCAATCCAGAAACTCCAGTGTCCCAAGTTCCAAAATCGGAGTATTGCTCCGAACAGCACAACGACACTCAAAAGCACCGTCTGCATCTTTTTTGGGCAATGTTTTGTTGAAAATTTCAGCATTTTTTAGGAGTTGTCCGTTATCAGATGTCAGTTATCAGTTTTAAAAATCGTCCCTTATCCGTTATCTATTATCGGTTAAATGCTTGTAATCTTTACATTACTGATGACTGGAAGGGAGCGAAGAGTACACTCTAACAACTAACAACTTGTTAATTGGCACGCCTTTTGCTTTAAATGAAAATAGGTGCAAAGTAAATACTGGTGAACGCCTACTTTTGTCGAAGAGAAATGTCGAAAAAGACAGGCAAAATCACTCTATCATAAATTTATGCTGAAGTCAAGCGGTCTCTTTCTTCATGAAAGCCGCAGGTTGGCGTTATCGCACCGTGATTGTAGGTTGCTCAAATTTTTATCTAACCCTGTAGGTGCGTTTTGGACGTACATAAAGGAGATTTAAATGAAAACGCAGATGTTTTGGTTAGTTCGTTTCTTCGTAATAGTTTGTATTTTCGCAGTTGGTAGTATCCCTATGGTTTATGCGGACGCGCATGAAGCCGGTGAGGAGGTGGCAGAAGAGGAGGCATCAGGTGTTTCCGGATGGTTCAGGACCGATACAGATAGTTTAGGAACACAGATATGGGTAGGTGCCAGCCATTCCCCAAGTTTCCTCGGCGATCTCTCTCTCGATACAGACATTTATGTTGTTGATACTTTCGGTGAGTTGGATGTCGGAATCGGCATTCCGGTCGTTGACAGCGATTCCCTGTCCCTCAGTTTCCTCCCCATGGTAGGTATTGGGTTTGACTACGCCGCTCCGAATGGGCCTTCCTCCTTGATTGCTCCGCAGCTGTTTACCTATCTCACTGCCGGTTCCATCTACTTTGAGTCATGGATACAAGGTTTCTTCAATTCCATGTTCGATGAAGAAGCAGGGGACTCGTTCTACCTCCGCAATTTTCTGCTGCTGTCGATCAATGACACACTCGCTGTTGGTCCACAAGTAGAGGTAACGCTTGACTTAACCGAAGGCGGACTCGGTAGTTTAGCCCCCGGTCTCCGTGCCAATGTCGGCTATGGTGAGAATAATACGCTCGGTGTTTTTGTCGGATTTGAGACCCAAAAAGGTGATGATGAAACAGGAATTACCGGCAGAATGACTTTCGTCCGGACTTGGTAAAGATGGGAACTATCAAGTGCTGAGCCCACGCTGTTTAACCGCAAGGGAAAATTAAAACGCTTGATACCATTGTGGTATTCTGCTAAAATGCCGAATCAATATCTTCTCGGAATTAGGCTCTCTCAGTAAAAGCAGTAAAAGGTGAGTAGGACACAAGTACCTGTCCCTACAAAAATTGTGAAGAGGTAGACGGGGTCGTCTACCCTACAGAAACAACAAAACAAGCGACACCTGCTTGTAAAATTATGGAGGATACAGATGCAACAACGATGTGCATCACAATCTACAAAGGAGCGATCTGGTTATACACGAATTGGAACGCTAATTGTTATTTTATTGATGTGTGGCGTGCCGGGTTTAGCGATGGCACAAGAGACAACTGCTCCTGATTCAGGTGACACTGCTTGGATGCTGACTTCAACTGCACTTGTGCTCTTTATGACGATTCCCGGGCTTGCGCTCTTCTACGGCGGGCTCGTGCGCGTCCAAAATGTACTCTCTGTCCTGATGCAGTGTTTCGCATTGACAGGGTTGATTACTATTGTATGGGTTATCTGTGGCTACAGCCTTGCCTTTAACACCACGGGTATGGTCGCTGGAGAAATTACGCTGACCTCTTTTGTCGGTGGACTCGGCACCATGTTTTTACGTGGTATCGGCGTGGACACCCTTTCTGGAACTATCCCTGAGACCGTTTTTATTACCTTCCAGTTGACATTTGCAATTATCACACCTGCGCTCATCGCTGGGGCATTCGCGGAGCGGATGAAATTCTCGGCGATGCTCATTTTCTCTGTTGTGTGGTCGATAATTGTATACGCACCTCTCTGTCACATGGCATGGTCGGGTGACGGCTCGTTATTTGGTGATATTATCGGCGCACTCGATTTCGCAGGTGGAACCGTTGTGCATATTAATGCAGGTATCGCAGCATTAATCGCCGCCATCTTAGTTGGCAAACGGATTGGTTACCAGACAACAGCAATGCCTCCACACAGTTTGACACTCACCGTTGTTGGTGCTTCGATGCTCTGGGTCGGTTGGTTCGGTTTCAATGCTGGCAGTGCCGTAGCTGCTGATGGTGCCGCTGGCATGGCAATGCTCGTTACCCAGATTTCAACTGCTACCGCCGCGGTTGCGTGGATGTTTGTTGAATGGGCAAAACACGGTAAACCGAGTGCTTTGGGTATTGTAACAGGTGCTGTGGCTGGCTTGGTTGCCATTACTCCCGCTTCCGGCTCTGTCGGACCTATCGGTGCACTCGTTATCGGCATCGTTTCTGGAATCGTTTGTTTCTGGGGTGCGACCACCCTGAAGTCGCAACTCGGTTATGACGATTCTCTGGATGCTTTCGGTGTTCACGGTATTGGTGGAATTGTCGGTGCCTTGTTGACGGGTGTATTTGTCGCTGAAGGCTTGGGTGGTGTCGGATTAGGTGAAGGTATGACGATAGGGACGCAGGTTTGGGCGCAGTTACTCAGCATCCTCGTTACCCTTATTTGGAGTGGTGTGCTTTCGTTCATCATCCTCAAAATTGTGGATGCCACTATTGGCTTACGCGTTGAAGAGGACGAAGAACGGATGGGACTCGACCTGTCGCAACACAACGAGCGTGGATACAACCTCTCATAGGGGCATCTACTTTGTGATTTTGTCTGGTTACAAATAACGCGTACAAATTAAGGGCGGACTTGTGATGTCCGCCCAATTTTACTCTCTCGCTTACAAAAATCTATCCAATCACCTGTGTGACTATCTCTTCATCAGACAACGGACCTTTCTTGACCAGTAAATCTTCATCTGCCCCAATATTTCCATAAACTTCAGCAATCCATCCTGTCCCAAACACACCACCGGTGTTGTGAATAACCAATGGTCGGGGTGCGACGAGTGTTCCAGCTGTTCGGAGATCGCCGACTTGACGAATACTCGGTATCGGTAAGGTTTCCAAGAAAGCCGCGTCGCTGTCAAGGGCGTATTGTGCCGCATCCACGACAACGTTTTTGACATCCGTAAATCCCGCCGCTAATAAACTCCACAATCCCGCTTCGCCTATTCCGATTAGGTTCACCTCTGAAACATCGCCTCTGTTTGTGAAGCAGTACAGTGCTGTTACAATATCTTGCACACGTAACGCCGCTGCCGTTCGATTGTAAGTAGTGAAATAGTTCGTATCTTCCGATCTCTCGTAATTGCTATGTTCACCCGTACCGAAGACATCTATAATTAGGACTTTTTGGTCAGTGCTGAGTAAGTCAGTGATGAGCGAAGACGGTTCACCCGTTTCCGAATTGATGAGTTTCTCCTTACCCTCTGGATGAACAATCAGCGTTACGGGATCGTGTCCTACTTGTGGTTCTGGACTAAATAGGAGAGCAGGGATGGTGTCCCCTATACCCTTCCTACCAATGACAAGATGTTTTGCGGATAAATTGGGACGATAGGTTTTTGGAAATGCGCCTTCTGGTTCAACAAGTGTCACATCCGTGCTTTTCGGGAGGTGTAACCCGAGTGCATGTTGTAACCCATTCCCCATTTCGTCGCGAAATGTTTGAAACTCTGATTCATTCGTTGGCTTCAATTTTTCCATCGCTTGCTGAGAACGGTTCACCCACGCTGGTAGAAACTCGTCCTGTTTCATAGCATGCGATGGTAAATCACGCTCCGAAAACACCAGCAGTGCTTCATCTGGCTCAACCTCGAATGCAACCTCTTTAAATGCCAAAGGGGCTTCCTCGCCCAAAAACCATTTTGCAAACCATGCGTAGACTGCTTCGCGGCTTTCCTTATTATAGTTATGCTCCGCGTCTACCTGAACCTGATGTACTTTGTCTTCCGCATCGAAATGAGCATAGATACTTCGGATGGCTGGATATTCAACTGTCGGTGTATTCACAGTCCAATCGCCTGTCGCAGAGACTAGCAGGAGTGGACGCGGTGCCATCAGCGCACCGATCTCAATATTGCTTACGTCTAAACGAAGGTTCGGGGCGTTTTCACAGATGCATCCGCCTTGCATCGTGGCTGAAATCATATTGACAGGTGCTGAAACCTTAATGCGTTCATCAACCGCGGTTAATATAAAGGTTTGTGTGCCACCCCCTGATGCTCCTGTACACCCGATGCGTTCATTATCCACGTCTGGCAGGCTTTCTAAAAAGTCTATGGAACGGATACTGTTCTGGAGTTGAAGCCCCATTGCACTGAGGCCCCACAATCCTTGGTGCGCGCCTCCGTAACCGTGTTCTATCTGTTTGCCACTGTCATTGTAACCGAGCATATCGTAGGCAAAAATGACGTAACCCTGTTTGGCGAAGTTGATACAGCGCCCAGGGATTGAACCCCGTTCTATGTTTTCAAGTCTTCCACGTCCCCAGTGTCCATGCGGACTCACAATCCCAGGAAAAGGTCCCTGTTTCCCAAGCGGACGGTATAGATTTCCCGTTGTGAAGAAGCCGGGGAAGGGTTCAAAATAGACCTTTTCTATGCTATAGTCTTCCCGCTCTATTTTCCCGAAGATCTCGGCATTCAGGGGTGTCGGTTCGTGCATTGGGACTAAACCGTTGGCGACGCGAATCTGCTGGCGCAATGCTGCGGCTTTTTCGATCCATTCTGCTTTGGTATAGCCGGGAAAAGTGTAGGGCGTATTGAGGTCACGTGAGATACCACCGCGTGCATCGCTAACACCTTGTGAAGCCTCAGTAAAAACGTGGGCGAGTTCGTGATGTTGTTCAGCCATTATCCATTCCTCCGTTGTTGGTCTACTTCAGGTTCCCGCGCTTCGGCGAAGGGTCCATCAACTCTCTGAGGTAGGTTCCTCATCCACTAACTTAGCCTCTATATTGTTGAGACGCTCCATCATATTGGCAAGGATATTATAGTAAAATCCGAAAATAAGTTTACATTTTCTGGTGTTCTGTTATGTTCTCTGATTATGGCATATTCCACAGATTTACGCAAACGCGTGCTGGATTTCATTCATAAAGGGACGGTAAAACCGCCGCGGAACGGACGTTTCACGTCTCAAGACGGACGATCTATAACGGGTTAGTAGCTGAAAACCCATTTGCGTCTGAGAAGCCGGGCCCTAAGGGACCTCGTTCTATTGATTACGATGCCCTTGAGCAACACGTCGCTGACTTTCCGGATAGCACCCTCGCGGAGCGTGCGAAACACTTCGGAGTTTCTTAACATGGCATTTTTTATGCGTTGTCAAAACTCGGTATCACGCAAAAAAAAGACCACGATCTACAAGGAGGAGTGTCTCGTGAAGTGCCAAGAGTATCTTTCCGCTCTTCAGTGAGAGACACAAACGTATGGTAAAACGCCTGTTTACATTGACGAGACGGGGTTCCCGAGAGAAGACTTCCGCCGGTATGCCTATGCCCCGAAAGGGGTCTGCGTCCGAGAGAAAGTGCCAAGTCATCGCTATCGGCAGACAACTTTGAGTGCCGCACGGGTGGATGGGTGTTCACGGACCCCTTTGCTTTTCGAAGGAGCTTGTGATGCGGTTGCCTTCAACACGTGGAAACCTTCGGAGGTGTGCTGTCCTTTGCTCAATGATAGCCACATCGTGGTTATGGACAACGCTTCTTTCCACAAAGGTTCAGAAACCGAGGCGTTGATCCGGGCAGGTGCGAGTTTATTGTTTTTACTCCCGTATTCCCCGGAGTTCAATCCCATTGAGAAAGATTTCGCCAACATCAAGCGGATACGCCAATACACTCCTGAAACTTCTCTCGATGATATTCTAAAAATGTATAACTAAGTCCGGGTTTTACTATAAGAATCTATACAGACAGTTTGATGTGGCTGAATAACTTGTAGTATTTCTTGTAACCGTCATCTTCTTTGCCAATTCCAAAATTTGCATGGCCTGCGTACGACTGACAGATGGAAAATCCTCTAAAAATTCGTCTAAGTTATCGCCGGCTCCTAAATAATCAATCAGGTTTTTAATCGGAACACGCGTGTTTTTGAAAACAGGCGTGCCACTCATAATTCGCGGATTGCAGGCGATAAGGTCGCCGAATGCTTGCATTATCTGTTCGTTATGTTTCATATCTCAATTTCTCCCCCAAAATGTGATACTTTGCTGAATCATCACATATCCGTGTTGGAGCGAACTCTGCTCACGATCTTCTAGACATCAACGTTAATAGAGTTCCCGCAGTACCTGAAAATAGTGCGGGAACGTCTTGCTGACACACTCTGGATTATTGATTTGAATACCGCTTGTCTTTAAGCCAATGAGGGAAAACGCCATCGCCATCCGGTGGTCTTCATAAGTATCAATTGCAGCAGGGGTAATCGGGGCGGGTGAAATTTCGAGTCCGTCTTGGTGTTCAACGACAGGGACTCCTAACTTTCGGAGTTCCGTCACCACGGCGTGGATCCGATCTGTCTCTTGCCAACGTGTGTGTTCAATGTTTCGGATGGTTACTTTACTATCGGCAAACGGCGCAATCGCGGCGAGGGTTAGGGCGGTATCCGAAATCGTCCTCATATCCACATCAATCCCTTTCAATTGGCGGGGACCTGTAACGGTAATCCCAATGTCAGAGACGGTTACCTGACACCCCATCTGCTCCAAGATACGCACAAACTGAACATCGCCTTGGAGGGAATCTAAAGACAGATGCTGGACAGTGACACGCCCTCCGGTCATCGCAGCCGCAGCAAAGAAGTAGGAGGCGTTGGACGCATCAGGTTCAATGTTATAGATACGCGGCTGATACCGTTGTCCGCCTTCAATCCGAAAATATCGATAGCCTTCACTGGCGACCTGCACACCAAACGCCTCCATGACTGCAAGTGTAATGTCAATATAGGGCATTTCGCGGTCCCCAATGACCTCAATCTCTACACTGTTTTTAGCATAGGGTGCGATGAGCAACAACGCCGTTAAGAACTGACTGCTCTTACTGACATCAAGTTGGGTCCGTCCGCCCTCCAGTCCATTCGCTTTAACAACGACAGGAAGATGTCCATTGTCAAATTGCGAACGTGCTGAAACTCCAATTTGTGTCAAGGCATCCAGTAAATCGGAGATGGGGCGACCGTGTCGCATCGGCTCATCGCCATCAATGACGAAACTCCCACGACCTAAGGAAACGTAGGCGGTCAGCGAACGGGAAGTCGTCCCTGAGTTCCCGATATAAAGTTTCGCACTTGAAACAGGAATATCGCCACCATTCCCATACACCTCAAATGTTGCTCGCTTCTTATCAGCATCAATCCTGAGACCGAGTTCCTGCAGGGCATGGCACATATAGCGCGTATCATCGCTAAAGAGCGCGCCCGTTACGGTCGAAGCACCGCGTGCCAATGCAGCAACTAACAATGCCCGGTTCGTATAACTTTTGGAACCGGGGACCTCTATCGTGGTATCAAGCGGTTCACGAATCGGCTGTATCTCAATCATTTTTTAATTTTACCTTGTGGAGAAACGACGAGAGTTTTACTTTGCCTGAAAAACCCGTTCATTTCGCAATCCCTGCTTCCGATAACAATTGTCGAATCTCGTCCTTCATAGGTTCACCAATAGGCAGCAACGGACTCGTTGTATAGGCATTGCAGACTCCCAAAATCTCCAGACACGTTTTCATACCGCTAACACCCTGTCCATACGTATATATTTTGCTAAGTCGAAGCAGCAATTTCTGTAACCTGTTGACTTCGTCAATATCTCGCGTTTTTGCGGCGTTATAGAGCGCGACAGATTCTTTCGGAGCGACGTTTGAAATTGAAACGACACCACCATCAGCACCGAATAGGACCGCTGCACCGAGCGCAGTATGCGATCCGAGCATGATAGAGAAATCTGGCTTGTCCCCGAGCCGTGCTAAGAGGCTGAGGCAGTTCGTCCAATCCCCGGAACTATCCTTAATCCCAACAATATTCTCACAAGTCTCCGCGAGTTGGGCTACGATATAGGGTTTAATCGCTGTCTTGACGGTTGAAGGGATGTTGTAAATGAAAACAGGAAGGTCCGTGCTTGCAGCAACATCGTAATAGAACTCAATCAGGTCGGCATCGTCGGTGGAGGGGTAGTAGTAACCGGGTGTCGCGGCAACCGCATCAACGCCGAACTGTTCAGCGATTTCAATGTTTTGGATAACGCGCTGGGTGCTTGTATCCATCACACCGCAGATAATCGGGACACGACCACCGATTGCTTTGACTGCGATGTCCATTGCCCGCTCGCGCTCCGTATTCGTCAATGTGGTAAATTCACCAGAAGTTCCTAATAGGTAGATGCCGTGGATACCGTTGTCTATCAAACGATTGATTTGATTAATAAACCCAAGTTCATCAACGCGTTCTTTTTCATCAAGTGGTGTTATCGTGGGTGAAAAAATGCCTTCAAATCGAATATTCATGAATCCCTCCTATAGAGCGTAATTGCTGTCCTTCTCAGTCATATACAAGGAATATCGTATCGGATTATCTGCCTGACTTAAAATTTCAGTGTAGCAAATTCCGATTTAGATGTCAAGGTGACCCGAAAAATGGTCAGGGCTATTTCGTTTTCTATGCTTGTTTCAAGTCCTTCGGTTTGTCGTAAGGAAACCATTTATTTCCGGTGCGAAGGTACCCACCTTAACAGGTAATGCGACATAACTGGCAAATTGGGTTACTACAAATACATTCACTGTCAATTAACCGCTATTCTGCTGACTCCTCAGCACGTTTCTGCTTACAAATTATACCGAAAACGTGCTATGATACTATCAAACCCAATCAAGTTCCATATCCTATATCAACAGCACATAGCAAACGTTATAGTAGAATCCGAAAATAAATTCACACTTGTAGCATAGCCTGTTAGGCGGTGCCATCAGAACAGATAACTTCAGAGTCCACACGCCGCTACAAGTGTCCAAGTCATTACGGAATCTACTATAAATTAACCTAACTTGCTACAGACACGTTTTTAGGAAACCCACAGATGCTGTTTTCAGCGAAAAGCCTTCTGTATTTGGATATTTTTGTTATGCACAGGCTAACGGTCTCCTATGCTACATCAAAGATATTTTTCTTCTGCACAGACTAAAGGTTCCTATGCTACAACCTGGCAACTTAGGTTGAATTCGTAGAAGATAGCAGTGCAACACACCAAAAGAGAACTACAGTGAACATCCGCACGCAATTAACATTCAGGTACATAGGTATCGTGCTTTTCGTGTTACTTGCAATGTACTTCTATCTTGCTACGGTGCTCAAAGATTCCATGAGCAGTCACATCACCCGCGAATTGGAAGTTCAGGCGACATTAACCCGGGAATTTCTCACCGAAAAACTTCCCTCCAAGGATAACTTTACTTACGACCTCATAGATCCACTCGTCGATAGACTTGGAAAGACGAATAACGCCCGTGTGACCTTCATCGACGTGGATGGTATTGTCTGGGGTGACACAGAACTCGACGGGCAGGCACTACGGGCAATGGATAACCATCTCACGCGTCCAGAGGTACAGGATGTCATCAAGAAAGGCATCGGTATTCGAGACCGCTATAGCGATACAACACAGACAGATTTTCGTTACTTTGCCCTTCCAATATATCATAATGTGGGTGCGGAAATATCGCCAAACAGGGAAGGAACTTTGATTGGGATCTGCCGTGTCGCGCTCCCGATGGAAGCCGTCAATACAGCGATTGGTAACCTCAGACGAATAGCACTCATCGCGAGCGTGGCGGGACTAATTCTCACAATCGTATTTAGTGCCTTTAGCACGGGTGCCATCACAAAGCCGATTCAGAAATTAACCCAGATGACCCAATCGCTCGCGGCTGGTAACATCAACTCGCGTGTCCCTGTCGATTCCAGAAATGAACTGGGACAACTCTCACAGAACTTTAACCAGATGGCAGACAGAATACAGGAACAAATTGACGAAATTTCCGAAGAACATCGGCGTTCGGCAACGATTTTGACAAACATGGGCGAAGGTGTACTACTTGTCAACGGGGCATCCGAAATTACCTATGCGAACCCAACGGCTATCTCTATGCTGACACTCCCTGAGGCTTATATGGGCAAAGCCCTGATCGAAATTAACCGGATTCCAGAACTACAAGCACTCTTGAAAAAGGCAGCAGAGACAGAAACCATCGCTTTCGCAGAAATCCAGTTGGGTAATTTGAGAGAACCGGAGGCAGAGGTCACGGTTGTTCCCGTTTCTGCGGGTCAAGAGTACGTCATCGTTATCCATGATGTCACGAAGGAACGGCAATTAGAGCGGATTCGAGCTGACTTCGTGGCGAATGTCTCACACGAACTCCGAACACCACTGACAACAATCCGAGGTTACGCAGAAACTTTACTCAGTGAGAATTCCGTTCGGACAAAAACGGGTGAACAGTTTATTGTGAAAATTCTCAATCACTCCGCCCGACTGACAAGATTAGTCTCGGACCTATTGGAACTCTCTCGACTCGAATTGGGGGAGGTAGAATTGAAACGAGCACCATGTCACCTCAATACCTTCTATGAACCCCTTTTAGACGTGTTTGAACCACTCTTAGAGGAATCAGGATTGGTTTTAAAATGGCAGATTCCTGAGAAACTTCAGAAAGTTAATGTAGATCAACGACTTTTCATGCAGGTTTTTGTAAATTTGATCGACAACGCCCTTAAATACACGCCTGATGGTGGAGAGATTACTGTTTCGGCAGAGATCTGCTCGCGCAAAGAAACTGAAGAATCCAACGCGGTCTCAGATGAAATTATCGTGAGTGTGGCAGATACAGGTATCGGTATTCCAATGGAGTCCCGACCGCGCGTATTCGAGCGGTTTTATCGCGTTGACGAAGGGCGTTCCCGGGAGATGGGAGGCACAGGATTGGGGTTGGCAATCGTTAAGCATATTGTCCTCTCTCACAATGGAAGGGTATGGCTGGAAAGTACACTCGGACAAGGTAGCATCTTCTATGTCGCTGTGCCTCTATAGATACGCGATTTGCAATAGATGACGCTAAATTTTCCACACCTCTTCCGTGTAAGCCATCTCCCAAAAAAGGTACTCATAACGACTACTTAACAAGAAGTAGTTTTTTATTCGTTCTTTTTGAGAGGCGCTATGCTCTGCTGTAAGATTGTTGAGTAGCCCGCGCAGCGACTCGCCCAACGAGAGGAATTCAGGAGACGCGTACATCTCAATCCACTCTTGATAGAGCGGTTCCGGCGATCCTCCGCGTTTTTCGAGCATTGTACCGATCTCTGCGTAACCCCACTGACACGGCAGAACACCGGCAACGATATCCGCCAAAGTTCCGACCTGTGCGACATCAAGAAGGTGTCGGGTATAAGCATGCGTCGTAGGTGCCATCGGTGCGGCTTCCATCTCGGCGGCGGAGATACCAAATTTCGCGCAATACCCACGGTGCAAATCCATCTCGGTGTTCAGTGTCTCGTTGAGCAGCCTCGCAAACATCGCCATCGTTGCCTCATCGTGTGCCTTAATAACACCGTGCGCAAATACACGGCTATAGTCTAAGAGGAAAAGGTAATCCTGAATCAGGTAGAATTTGAATTTTTCTGTCGGAAGACTGCCATCAGCGAGTCCTCGAACAAACGGATGTCTAAGATCTGCCTCCCAAATGGGGGCGGCAGTGCGCCTGAGTTCATCTGTAAATCGTCCGTTTTGTGCCATAGCCTTGTTGAAACTCCTTGAAAATGTGCTATAATTTTGTTGTGTATCATACGCTAACAAGTAAAGGATGTCAAAATGTTTGAAAAACTTGGAATTGTAACCAATATCTGGGCTGAAGAGGTAGAAAACGGGGCGCGCTTCGACGAACTCATGGTGGAATTCGGTGCAAACGGGTTTAAAGATATGGAGGTTCGCGAAGGCGACTACCTCCGCAACTCCGAATTCGGAAAACTTATTCAACGCCTCGAATCTGCGATGCCTGAATACACCGATGCGGAATACAAAACCATCTGTGATGCCATCTGGACAGAGCGACCTTACGAGACGAAGCATCCCACACTTTTTGAGGAGTTGATATCTTTCGTTCAAAAAGCATCAGGACTCACTTTGAGCTATGCCATGTCCCACCCTTGGCTTTCCTCCCCGAATGACAGCGAGGCAGATACACAACTGATCGTTAAGGCGAAAAAGTTAGCATATATTCTCTGTCCAGCTCGACCGAGGCTCCGGCTCGTCGATCTCGACACCGAAGGAGACATCAACGAATCCGCCGCTATCGCGAACCTGAAGCATTACAACACGGTTTTGCCGGATTTTCCGATGATTTTTGCCGTAGAGAATGCTAGACAAACTGCTACACTGACCTTGAAGTTAGCAGTCGCGGGGGATGCCAAACTCACCTATGACGAGACAAACACATATCGGGCTGATGGATCAACAGTGAATCCACCAAACGAATTTTGGAGTGCCGTTAAAATGACGGACCTCACATCGGTACACTTCAAACAGAAAACGGAAGAGGGTGTTCTCACAGAAGTGTGTGATGGCTTCGTTGACTTCCGAGCCATCACTGAACGTTTGAAAGCCGGAGATTATACCGGCGATCTGCTACTTGAAAACACACCGACTGCACATTCTCTGCAAGATGCCTTGCGGAGTCGAGAGTATCTGCTTAATCTGACAGCCGTTTGACCGTAAAACCGTTCCACACCCAACGTTTTTTCCGTGTGTATATTACTTGGGTGAGACGTTCATCGGTGATTGTAACAGTGTATCGCCTTTCCGCAGATTCATTCGGTGAAGTAAGATGTAGTTTCTGAAATACCTTTTCGCCGTTCGCAATTAGGTTAATCTCCACAGGTGCAACGATCCCGGCGTGGAAATAGCACCTTATCTCATAAGTGCCATTGGGGAGTGCGATTCTAAAAACACCATCCTCTTCACCCCAGAGGCGATCTGCATAGATCAGAAGATTCGGTTCGCCGATTGCCAAGACATCGCGTAGGTCCCTTGCAGATTTTGAGTCTTCCGTATGCCAATATTTAAGTTCAAAACCACCGCCCCCTGTTTTGAACGTATCCTGAACAGATTTCGACCACCACCCGAATCGCCCATCTGTATAATCCGTGTCTTTGTGTATAACGATGTGATTTGAGATAACGTCTCCATCAGGCGGTTGCATGTCGAAGGTAACCGTTGTGGTATCCGCCCACAATTGCGCGTCTGGTGCCACTCTCTTTCGCCGATAAAGCCGATTGTAACTGGTGGAATGGATCACTTCATATTCTGGAACAAGATCCCGAACATCGTCATACTCTGTTCGCCAGACAAGGACGTAGTCAGGTGTGACCTTTTTGTTTTTGTAGCGGAGCGGAAAATGATCTGTGTTCGGTTCATAGTTCTGAAGATAGGCAACACCGTTCTCCAACGCCAGATAGCCCTCTATATGTTCAAATGGAAGGATGTATTTGAAATCCCAATCCGCAGAATCAGGTGTCCCACCCCATGAACCCGGACGGCTTGCGAGGACGGTGTTTGGTTCAATTATCTCTGACGACGAGAGGGCTTCTTTCGCATCTCTGTCCATCAGGTAATAGGTTTGAACGTGATAGCCGAGATGCCATAACGCTAAGACAATCAGAACACCGCTAAAGGCATAGTCAACGAATCTATGAAGGTTGAAACTGAAGAACGGAAGGAGTGCGAGTAGAATGTAGATGTGTATCCGATCGCTGATCCACATACCACCAGAGCGCAAACTCCATGGAGATTTGAAA
Source organism: Candidatus Poribacteria bacterium (assembly GCA_007571305.1). Lineage (GTDB taxonomy): Bacteria > Poribacteria > WGA-4E > WGA-4E > WGA-3G > WGA-3G. The sequence continues at coordinate 15,329 of RKRR01000042.1, forward strand.
TAGAGGAATGTGAGTATCAGCGCAACCAGCAAAAAACCGTCTGTCCGAGTCGCAATTACGGCAATACCTCTGACTCCTCTGCTTTTCAATTCCGATGCGTTACGCATGGCATAGACTTTACGGAACCTATCGATGACAGTGAATAGGAAAGCGATAGTAAGCACAGCAAGGAGAAGGTTACCTATCAGAACATGGTCATCCCGAAAAGAGACGATGGAACCGACAGAGAGAAAGTACTTCATTAGTCCTTCAAAACTCCTATGGAAACCGCCTCCCTCCCGTTTCACAAGATAGTAGGTCAGTAGGATTACATAAGCGGGGAGCAGAGAGCCCAAAAAGAGCAAGATGGATTTTAACTGCGCCGCCAACCGCACGCGAGGAGATTCTAAAATTTCAGAAACATAGAGGAAAACACCTAGGAACGTTAGGGATACTGTAAGCAGCGCGTAGGATTGAAAGTGCGTGAGATAGACAATCGTGAGCCATATATAGACAGTGACAAACGCTCTTGGACTGAGTTTATCCTCACATCGCCACCAACAGCCGATGGCGAAGAAAAACAGTGAGACACTCAAGGCGAAGTTATAGAACCCCATGTGTAGCAAATAGTTATAGGCAAAAATGAAACCGACGAGACAGAAAAGTGGCTTGCTTTTCTGAATACCCTTGAGGAGATAGAGGAGAGAAAGCGGTAGAAGCCCTATGCAGAGACTAAAGAATATCTTTTCGCAGACAAGAGGCGGAAAGATATACATGAGCCCTGCTATCAGCACGTGGGATGTCCAATTCGGAAAGAGCGTTGGGTTGCGTTTGTAGACTTCCCGCAGGATATAGTTTTCGTGATTGTGATATACTTTTAAGACGTGTGCATTGTGGACATGGGCTGGGCCATCCTGGGTGCAAGTATATTTGAACAGCCAAACCGGTAAAACATGTACCACCAACAGCGCAATTATGACGATGTGCTGGATAGATAATCGACGCACCTTCATCGTTACCTCGCTCTTAGACAGCCGCTTTTGTATAAATAGAGCCGAATGTTCCTATTCTACAAGTACTTAGCCGCGAGGTCAACAAAAACGTGAGGATACTGGGTTTTAAAAAATGCTCCGCGGTTGGACAGATTTAAAATCACACCAACAGCAGAGCAGACATGAATGAATGTAAAAGTGTGAACTAAAAAGGTGAGTCTTGAGGTTGTGTATTTTCTGCCGGCGCGCCATCGGAAGGGACAGTCTTTTGATTCGCGGCTTCCTCAGGTTCCGGAACTTCGCTCTCCTGCGCAGCGGTTGTCAATTGTTTTATACGTTCGCAGAGTTCATCTAACAACTGTGGAGAGGTTTCCGCCGCTTTCAGTTCAGCAGAAAGTTGTGTCCACTGCATCTCGCTCATATCGTTCCGAGATTCCACGCCGTATTTACGTTTGATGTAGTTCCAGAGAGCCGCCTTATCGATGCCTTTCCCTTCAAGAGGTCCCGCCAGATTGTTCGCGATTGCAAAAGTAGCTTTCTGGGCGGTACTGATACCTCCACTGCTCTGCTGTAATTGTGGTTGTTCTGCCGCACTGCCACTCCCTATTTTTCGTTTCAGGTAGAAATTCAGTACCTCGCGGATTACGGGTACGGGTAGCAACTGTTTAACGGCGTTGCGTTGGGCTTTATGAATCGCTTTGGTGAACGCGAAGGGATCGGCGCGTCCGCCAACCATTTTCGGTTGCTCATACGCCCCGTAACGAGATGAACCTGTGATCGTATCGACCGCTTTAGCAGTAGCAATCCAAGAATGATCGCGTTCCTCATAATCGACCTCTTCGACCTGAATACCGCCGCGGCGGTTTGCGGCTTCGTTAATGCCGGCTAAGGTCAATCCTTCAACGGTACGCCCTCCCTGTTTGAAGGAATAGACATAATCCTGAATCGTCTGCCCAGTCATCAATTCAATAATAGCCTGATCATCTACATGATCAACGACTTCATATTCAGCGGTAACTGGTACCAGTTCGTCCTTTTTTTCTTCAGCCATGATGTCCTCCGATTTTCAAATATACCAGGTTTCTAAATATATAATTAGTATAACATATCTGTAGAGATATAACAAAGAAAAAACGCTATTTCGCTAATCGTCAGCAATGCCCGTAGTGATCTCGACCTGTTCTCCATCTCTCACGATCCTTTCAATGTAGAGTGTGAACGTATACACCTGATGATTCTCGTATTTTTGAAGGTTTGAAGGAAAGAAACCACCGCCTGCAACATCATCTATAATCCAAAATGTCACATCTCTACTATTTGTGGCAAGCGTCATTGCACCTGTATAATTTTTTACGAATTCCGGGTCCACATCATCTCGAATCTCCAATAGTTCACTTAGCCTATCAAGTGAAACGGTCGCTTGCAGACGGACTGTCTCCCCAACATAACTCTGATCCCCAGTCACAATTTGTTCGAGCGTCGTGTCAATAACTTCAATATCCGCTTTCGCGGTGTGTTCAGGGACATCTGCCCAAATTGTAAAGAAACGATCCCCGTCTGTTGTTGTGTTTTCGGAAATATCTTTTATCCGAAGTATGAAAGTGTAAGTTGTATGCCCCCGAATGTGTCCGAGATCACTCGCCATGTAACTTGAATAATAGTCACTCACAAACTTAGCGTCTGAGTCCGTGATCAAGAAACGGACCGCATTGTGATAGGTGAACAATTCTAACCTTGGAGAGTCCCTATCAGCACCGGGATAAATTCTGCCAGTAGCGGTAATGGTGACCTTTTTGCCCTTGTATTTCGAATCGGTGCCGGATACCTCAACATCGTTGACAATATCGGTGAGGGAGACAGGCTCGCCCCTGGAGTATCCTAAATGAAGTTTCGCACAACCTCCAGAGATAAAAATAGCAAGGCAAGCACATAAAGATGGAAGAAATTTCATGTACGGACTCTTTTTTTCATTATACCTTGTGGTTAAATAGCGGACGTTGGAACTATCGGAGGCCTCCCTTAGATCCGCCTGAGCTGTTGTTGCAGGCTACCGCTTGATTTAAGGATTATAACGGCTCCAATTTAACATGTCAAATTATATGGAAAACCTATCTAATTCGCTCAAAACATCACTTGATAAACTTGACTACCATCCCAAATTCTGCTATAATAGCAATAAATTGAGCATCGGAGCCTTGGCGAACAATGACAACCCCACTTCTCCACATGCAAGCAATTACCAAAGACTTTCCCGGTGTGCGAGCCTTAGACAATGTCTCTTTTGAGATATACCCAGGAGAAATCCATGGGCTGTGCGGAGAAAACGGGGCGGGTAAATCAACACTGATTAAGATTCTCGGCGGCGTTTATCCAGTTGGAACTTACGAGGGGCAACTGTGTATCAATGGAAACGAACAGCGATTTCAGAGTGTGCGCGACGCAGAACGCGCCGGGATCGCCGTCATTCATCAAGAACTGGCACTTATTCCAGAGATGACGGTTGCCGAGAACATCTATCTCGGCAAAGAACCTTGCCAACTCGGGACTATTGACAGGCATCGTCTCTATCACGAAGCAGGTGAACTCCTTTCGCAGTTCGGATTGACGATTCCACTCCATAAACCCGTCCATGAACTCGGCATCGGACAACAGCAACTCGTAGAAATCGCGAAGGCTTTAGGGCGCAGCTTGCAAGCCCATATTGAGAATCGACGCAGTCTACAAGCCAACATCGATACGTCAAGCAATGCGCTGCTACTCGTGCTTGATGAACCAACAGCCGCCTTGACCGAAAGCGAGGTAGATATCCTTCGACACATTCTGAGCCAACTCCGAGAGAAGGGTGTAGCTTGTATCTATATCACCCATAAACTCAAAGAGATTTTTCAGATTGCCGACCGAGTAACAGTGCTAAGGGATGGCAAAGCAGTCGCAACGCAATCCATTAAATCGCCTGAATGTACTGAAGAAGTGCTTATCTCGCAAATGGTCGGACGTGAACTCACCGCTCTGTTTCCTGAACGGAGAACAACCGCTACCGATGAAAACGAGTCAAATCAACAAAATATAGCACTCCGGGTTGAAAACTTAAGCACTTATCCGTCGGAACCACCCCAGCTTAGAGACATTAGTTTCGAGGTGCGATGTGGGGAGATCCTCGGAATCGCAGGCTTGATGGGTGCGGGAAGGACAGAATTAATCAGTACCATTTTTGGTGCCTACGAGGGTAGATGGAGCGGTGAAATTATTATAGATGGCATCCCTGTTCAGATTCGCGCCCCGCGCGAGGCGATACAGTATGGAATGGCACTCGTCAGTGAGGATCGCAAACGTTACGGACTCCTTTTAGAGGCAGATGTTACTGGGAACATGACGCTTGCAAGTCTGAACTTATCGTCAGACATCACATCACATGGAATAATTAACGAAAATATTGCATTTGAAAAAAGCAAGCACTACGTGGATTCCCTGCAGATTAAGACAACTTCGCTTGAAGTCCCTGTGAATCACCTCAGCGGCGGAAATCAACAGAAAGTCGTCCTCGGTAAATGGTTGATGACGCATCCGAAGGTGTTGTTCCTTGATGAACCGACACGCGGGATTGATGTCGGTGCGAAAGCAGAAATTCATATATTGATGGCAAAACTCGCGCAAGAGGGTGTCGCTATTGTATTTGTATCCTCCGAACTCCCAGAAATTCTGGGTATGAGCGATCGGGTTATGGTGCTACATGAAGGCAAGGTCACGGGTGAATTTATCAACAACAATCTGACACAAGAGGACATTTTACGATGCGCCGCTGGCACCTGAAACCCCTATAACCTCAACGCCACGCGAAATCGCAACGACAGATGGAATACAAAAATCAGACCTTTACAACAGAAAAACCGGAGGAAACGCAAACTCTCGGTGAAAAACTGGGCAAAACACTCAAACGAGGGGATGTCATTGCGCTCGTCGGGGACCTCGGTACCGGTAAAACCTGTTTAACACAAGGTATCGCGCGCGGTGTCGGCATCGCATCAGATGAAGTCGTCAACAGCCCTTCCTATATCCTGATTAACGAGTATAGTGGGGAAATACCAATCTATCATATAGACCTATACCGACTCGAAAACAGCGAGGAAATTGCCGAACTCGGACTTAGCGAATACATAGAAGGCGATGGGATTTGCATCATTGAATGGGCAGAACGAATGTCAGATTTACTGCCGGATACCTGCATAAAGATACACATAACGCTTACAGACACAAACGCCTCACATAGCACGGAAGTTCTTGAGGTTCCCTCACAAGCTCCTGAAGATGAAAACATCCGACACATCGACATCCAATATCCTATATCTCGATAGCGGTTCGGGCATAGGG
>RKRR01000078.1 GCA_007571305.1 Candidatus Poribacteria bacterium
ATATTGATGTTAAGTGTATTGTTCGTTATCACTATTTCTAAACGTGACGCTGAAGGAAATTGGACACAGAAAGCGGATATGCCGACACCCCGGTCTTTTCTCGCGACTTCGGTGGTGGGTGGGAAAATATACGCCGTAGGTGGGATGCGGAGTCCCAATCGGCTGAAAACCGTGGAGGTCTATGATCCCGCGAAAGACATATGGCGGAAATCGCAAAGTTTGAGGAATGCGCGTAGCGGGCTGGCAACCGGGGTCGTTGAGGGGTCATCTATGCGATAGGGGGAATGGGATGGCCCCCATTGCCAATCGTCCAGGGCCCTATCTCGCCAGTGTTGAAGCGTTCAATCCAAAAGCCACTCAAGCACTCTGGCGTGAAAAAGCCGAGATGCCTACCCCAAGAGGAAGTCTCACGGTGAGTGTGATAAATGAAAACATCTACGCCATCGGCGGGGGGATCCGGGAAAACGGTCCTTTTATGTTTATCTCAAAGATTGAAAGATACGATACGCAAAACGACACGTGGAGACAGCTCTCTGATATGCCGAGTGGCAAACTTGGACATGCGGCAGGGGTCATAAATGGGCAGATATACATTTTGGGAGGGCGTCGTGCGGATCATAACGGTGAGCTGTCCACTGTCGAGGTTTATGATCCGGGCGAAGTTTCTCAGAGCGTCACCCCAACAGGAAAACTTATCAAGACGTGGAGTCTTCTGAGGAAGGTCTTGGAATGAGAGAGAAGGTTGTTTTAACTCACGACCGGCAAGTTCTGCACCGTTCATTGTGGGGCCTTTTTGCTTTTTTTGAAAAAACATCTGTAGAGTCTACTGAGAGAAGAAAAGCCCGCTTCTCATTCCGTGTCGAGACGTAGAAGGCTCCGAGCGACTGGAGCAGCTCCGCTGAGGAATAGAGATGCAAACACCCCGGAGGAATGTCTTCCGTCTCTACTCCGAAGAATACCTGTCCATCAAAGCGATAGTCAGAATCAAATTGATGAATACCCTTCAATTCTACTGGTCAAGCTTCAACAAGAAAGTGGGGAAGAAATATGCTTTTTGGTATTCCTCTGGGTTTGGATGACGCACGTATCCGTAAGACGGTTGAGATTGATCATGAATCACCTCAATTCAAAACGTCGGAAATACAGGGCGCAGCACCGGTTCCCACCTACATTATGGAATTTATGAGAAAAAAACAGGAAGGTGGGTGAACCCATTTCCGTATATATTTAACCTGTAACCCACGCTCTCACCTTAACAAGACGAACACAAAATCGGGGGCTGCGTATAACGATGCGGATCGGAAACCAGACATACCCGAAAATTGCGTAAGCTCTATACACATCGGGGTAATCTCGTATTACCCGGAGAAAAAAGGAGTCTGGAAAATGCCTTATTTTAAACCTCTATTTTGGGGAGCGGTATTATGTCTCTTCGTATTCCCTATTCTCACATCTGCCCAAGATGAACTCATCCTTATCTCCCCTCACCCTGAAGGCATTGAGGCAGAATTCGGCACAAATTTCGAGAAATGGTATCACGAACAGACCGGTAGAACCGTCGAGACGGATTGGCGAGATGTCGGCGGGACCTCCTCCAACTACCGATTTATTGAATCGGAGTTTAAACGGGTACCCGACGGTATTGGTATTGATATCTTTTTTGGTGGGGGTACCGATAACTACCTCCGCCTCTCAAACATGGGATGGCTGCACGCTTACAAACTCCCTGAGGCACAACTTGCCCAGATGATGCAATCCTTCCAAGGAATTCCACTTTATGATGCCGAGTATCAGTGGTATGGCGCGGCGTTATCCAGTTTTGGTATTATGTACAACGAGGAACTCCGTGAACTGCTCCAACTTCCAAAAGCCACGGCATGGCAGGATTTAGGCGACTTGGCGTTGCTCGGTAGAATTGGTGCCGCCGATCCCAGAGAAAGCGGTTCTGCACACATGGTGTACGAGATTATCCTTCAAACCCTTGGATGGGAAAAAGGATTCGCACTGCTGACGAAAATCGGCGCGAATGTTCGCGGTTTCTCCGCAGGTGCCAACGCCATTCCAACAGATGTCGTCGCTGGACAAGTTATTTATGGGCTTGCAATCGATTTTTACGCCTACGGTCAAATCGCTGTCGTCGGGGCGGATAAAATCAAATATGTTGTTCCAACTGATGGTGCGGTCATCAATGCTGATCCAATTGCAATCCTCAAGGGTGCACCGAATCTGCCGGTCGCGCAAAAGTTCCTTGAATTCGTCTTATCGGAAGACGCTCAGAAGCTCTGGATGCTCCGCGATACGGACTCGGAGGGACCCGAATGGAAAGGGGGTTTAAATCGCGCGAGTGTATTGCCAGCACTTTATGACAAGTTGGGAGAAAGATGTACCGTTCCAAATCCATTCAGTACAGAAGCGAATCTATTTCAATACAACTCAGATAAAGGCAGTAACCGATGGGATATTGTCAATGGTCTCTTCGGCGTTTTGATCATCGATTCTCATAAGGATCTCGTCAGCGCATGGAAAGCGATCCAGAAGTCTAAAGATCCGGCAAAACGCGATGCCGCAATCGCGGTGCTCACGAAGATGCCTATCACTGAAGCAGAAGCGATGCAGATGGCGGCTACTGACTGGAAGGATCCGAGTATTCGTAACGAAAAAATCAAGGAATGGGGGCAATTTGCAAAAGAAAAATTCAAAGAAGCACGGAATTTAGCAAAATAGGGATGGGTCATCGCTGTCGTGATGCCATATCAAACCCGACTGCGGCGACGAGTACGATGCCTTTGATGATGTCTTGCCACGAGGCATCCATGTTCGCCATGCTCATCCCATTGTTGAGGCTCTCCATGACAAGCGCACCTAAAATCGCCCCAAAGATGCTCCCACGTCCCCCCATTAAACTGGCACCACCAATAACACATGCAGCGATAGCATCTAACTCCAGTAACCGTCCTGCTTCTGGACTGGCACTTCCGACACGCGCTGTCATCACAACCCCAGCAATTGCCATCAGTGCACCCATCGTTGCAAACACCCGTAGCGTAATTCTACGGACGTTGATCCCAGAGAGGTACGCCGCTTCCGCATTTCCACCGACTGCATATACATAACGTCCAAAACGGGTGTGGTTGGCGATGAAATGAAATACAAACGCTAAACCGAATAGAATGCAGACTGGAACGGGAATCCCTTTGTGAGTATTCATTACGGAGATAAACGCCACAATGAGTGCGGATGTTCCGATGACCTTCAATAGAAGAACTCTTAAGGATGTCTGTTCAGTACCGTACTGTAGTTGGGCGGTTCGCTGTTGGTAAAAACGGTATCCGTTGATACCCAATCCAACGCCCATGAGTCCCCATCCAAGTGCTGACGAAAGATAGGCGTTCCCGATTGCCTTGAGCCAATTGTCTGGAAGTAGGATGGTCTCACCTTTGGTGAACGCTAACATCAAACCACGATACGCCAAAAATCCGCCTAATGTGACGATAAACGCTGGGATTCGCTGATATGCTACGAGGTAACCCTGCATCAACCCTATCAGAATCCCGATGCAAATGACGGCAATGAGTGTCAGGATGATCGGTTGCCCCCACCACACGTGTACAATCGCGGCAATGGCACCGAGCAATCCGGCACCGTAACCGACAGAGAGATCTATATTCGCAGAAACGATGACGAAAGTCATACCAACAGCAAGAATAGCTGTGACCGCGGCTTGGCGGGAGAGATTGGATAGGTTCCGAGTACTCAGGAAGGTGCCGCCGGTCAGAAGCGTGAAAATCACCCAAACACAGACAAGGGCAAGCACCATGGCGTACATGCGGAGATTTAGATGCTTCATTTTATATTCAGCCGCTTAGATTGTGGCATCACTTGGATATTGTGAACGGTAAGTTTAGTTTCGCGCTAACACCTAAAGAGTTTCTGAAAATTTTTTGTCGTTGTTTCGCCGATTGTTTCTACAGAGGTGCCGCGGAGTTCTGCAACCTTCTCTGCCACAGCATGCACGTATGCGGGTTCGTTCCGTTTCCCGCGTCGAAATTGTGGGGTCAACCACGGACAATCGGTTTCTATTAGGAGTTTATCTGTTGGCACTTCTTGTGCAACTGCTTGGACATCTTTGGCATTCGGATATGTTACAATCCCTCCAATACCGATGTAGAAGCCGATGTCAAGACTTCTGTGCATTAATTCGACATCGCCGGTAAAGCAGTGCAACACGCCTTGAATTTTCCCTTGCCGTGCTTCTAAAATGGGAAGGATGTCCATATAAGCATCGCGATTGTGGATGACAATCGGCATCTGCATCTCTTCTGCGAGATCCAACTGTTTTTCAAATGCCTCTTTTTGCACTGGGCGCGGTGAGAGATTGCGATAATAGTCTAATCCCATTTCACCAAGTGCAATTACCTTCGGGTGTGCAGCAAGTTCACGAAACGTCTTTAGCACATCGGGGGTTAGATCCTTTGCATCGTGCGGATGCATCCCAACAGTGGCATAGATATGCGTATGTTCTTCCGCCAATTCTACAGCACCGAGACTGGTTTTCATGTCAAACCCTATGACAAGAATATGAGAGACAGAGGCTTCCTGTGCGCGTTTTAGTGTTGCGTCGCGATCACGGTTAAATTGGGAGAGTTGGATGTGTGCGTGTGAGTCTATAAACATTTCGGTTCCTAATCTGGGTTTGAAAAGGATGCTAAAACTGAAAACCTACATCAGAGGTGTTCGGATGACGGTCTCAAACGTATGTGCGCGGGGCGGTTGTGTCACGAGAAATAGGATAAGATCCGCGACATCCTCTGGAAGCGTGAGATGTTCTATCACATCGTCCGGGTGGTTATCGCGGCGCATCTTGGTATCCACAGGACCGGGACAGACAACCGACGCTTTTACACCGTGTGGTCTACCTTCATTGTTGGTCGTCTCGGTAAAGCCGACAACGGCGAATTTGGAGGCACAATACGCACCGCCGTTGACGTGTCCAAATTTGCCGGAGACCGAGGAGACATTGACGATGTGTCCATAGTTCTGCTCACACATGTGGTTGAAAACGGCTTGTGTACCGAGGAACACGCCTTTGAGATTGACTGCCATCGTCAGGTCCCAATCTTCTTCTCTTATCTTCGGAATTGGATTGTGGATTGCGACACCTGCATTGTTGACCAGGATGTCCACCTTACCGAAGGTGTCAAGCGTTTGGGCAACCATAGCATCGACATCCATTTTCGATTGGATATCGGTTTTGATAGCCAATGCACGCCTACCGAGTTGCTTTACTTCCTCGGCGACAGCGGCTATCTCGGTATCAGTCCGTGCGGCGAGCACGATGTCTGCTCCTTCTCTGGCAAACGCTAAGGCGGTTGAACGACCGATTCCACGTCCGCCGCCTGTGATAATCGCGATACGGTTTTCAAGTTTCACGGGTTTTCCTCAAAGTTTTTTGGTTTTTCGCAAGGCGTTAAATCAGGTAGCTTATTCATCAATGGAAAGGCACATCAATATCCAAACCTGCCTACGACACCTGATACGGTGCGAGTTTCTCTTTATTGAATAGAATACCGTGCCCCGGACGCTCAGGCGGAGAGAAGTGTCCGTCTCTGAGTGTTAAGGTATCATCAAGTACCGGGTCAAGTGAAGGGATGTACTCAACAAAGAGCGAATGTGGCACAGCGGCAGAGAGATGAACGTGCAAATCCATCAGGAAGTGAGGTGAGACAGAAAGTCCAAAGCATTCCGCTGTATGTGCAACTTTCATCCATTCAGAGATACCGCCGACGCGGACAGCGTCAACTTGTATAATATCGGCTGCGCCCTGTGCAATATATTCCTTAAAAACGTATTTATTGTAGATGGTCTCGCCAATAGCAATCGGGATAGTGGTTTTCTCACGCAATCTCACATGGCTGTCCACATCATCTGCCTCGATGGGTTCTTCAAACCAGAAAAGGTCTGCTTCTTCGACACGACATGCGAGTTGAATGGCTTCGCGTGCGTTCCACTTCATATTGGCATCGATCATAAGGTAGGGTTCCTGTCCAATTGCTTTTCTGACAGCAAAGATTCGTGCCACGTCCTCATGGAGGTTGTCCCGTCCTACCTTAATCTTGATACCTTTGAAACCTTGCTCCACAAATTCCACGGATTGCCTCACGAGTTCTTCCTCGGAAAGGTGTAGCCAGCCACCAACTGTATTGTAAACCGGGACAGCAGATCTTGCTCCACCGAGGAGTTGGTAGAGTGGCACCCCTGCTCGCTTTGCTATGAGATCCCAGAGGGCGATGTCCACTGCTGCCATCCCTAAACCGACAATTCCACCTCTGCCTACCCAGTGTGTCTCCATCCACATCCGATTCCAAATTCGATCTATGTTGGAGGCATCCTCTTCTAGCAGGATAGGTGTGAGGTAGGCATCCATAGTCTGCTTAATCGCTTCTCCACCTTTACCAATAGTGTAAGAGAATCCGGTCCCCACAACGCCATCTACATCTTCAATCTCGATGAAAGGCAACTCCATAGAGACGAAAGTTTGGATGGCATCAACGCGTTCAACTTCGGGGGGGATGTCGTAAAGGGATGTCCGAACAGTTTTAATTTTCATTTTTTTAGTATCCCTCGCGGATGAGATGCGAGTTCCGTGATTTGACGGTTTCCGTGTTTGAGTTGAAGAAACACCCCAACAAAAGTCCTGCGCCGGTGTCGCAGGCTCACAGTTGTCTCATCCTGAAAATCCTTTCCCTCTTGTGGGGGACTAAGGGGTAAATCCTGATTCAGACTATCCTCTCTCTAAATTCTCGACCATCGCCAGCAAATTTTCAATACAGATACGTGAGGCTTCTTCACCGGACTCAGAAAATGCTTGTCCTGCTGGACGGTTAAGAATGGCCTCGTCAATTTTTAGTGAGGGCCGCCAATGCGTTTCAAGGGTAAGATGCCCTTCGTAACCGTCATCAATGAGGGCTTGCAATTGCCCTTGCCAGTCGATGATGCCGTCGCCGACCGGAACAGATTCTATTTCGCCAGTATCGGGATTTGGTCCTGCGTCCTTGAGGTGTGCGTGAATCATAGTCGGTTTCATACGGTTGTAGGCATCAGGATATGGAGTTTCGCCACCCTTCGCGTGTGCTTCATTGGCAGGATCCCAGATACCGCGGATATTTGGAGCGTCAATCTGCTCGATAAATTCCGCTGTAAGCTTAGCTGTGCGGAGAGAAGTAGTGGATTCGTTTTCCATACCCAGGATGATTCCTTCACCATCTATCATTCTGCGCGGTTCATCATAAGAAGCGATAATCTCATCCCATCGTTCCTCGGTTTCACCGGTGTCCCAGAAAACGAAAGTGCGGATGAGATTTGTATCAAACGCCTTTGCTGTCCGTATGGACCCTTTGAGTATATCGAGATGTTCTTCCCGTTCCGCGGTGTTGTCCATATCGCATTTAAAGAATGGAGATGCGACCCCAATAATCTCGATGTCTGTGCCATCGAGCAAACGTTTCATCTCGTCGATGTCGTTATTGGTGAGTTCATGCGGGAGTTTGTCCCAGACAGAGCGAATTTCGATAGAGTGTAGGTTGAATTCTTTTACAAAATTAACAACGGTGGCGAAGTCTTGTGAGACTTCGTCGTTGATAACGCCGAGTTTAAACATAGTTATATCTCTCCTTTGAAACTTTTCCGATATGTTAGCACAGCGTGGTGTTAATAGCAAGCGAGATTTTAGTTAGCAAGCAGTAAGAACCAGCAGTCGGGAATCGGAGTGTTTTGCTCGGGTGTTTCCACCCTCCTACAGAGAACTGAATGCCCTCATGTTTATGAAATTGGCTTGCAATGTGGGCAAAAAATGTGCTAAAATGGCATTAATTGTAGCGTTGCATAGCGGAGGAAAAAATGATGAATTACAGAGAATTGTCGCTCCCACAACATCAGAAAAAAGAAATTCATCGGACTTTACTCAATGCTTCCGATAGAGCCGGTAGCGTAGATAGTGAATCTATATTGCGAAGCCTTCAAGAGCTCACCACCGACGACACAGACATCCAGACCTGCCTTGCAGATATCGTCATCCGCTTATTGAAAGCCGCTATAGACTCACCCAACCCTGAAGCCGCTTTAAATCGTTTTTCACGTTTTGCAGAAGCATCGTTTAATCGCAGGGCACTCTATCAACTCTTGCGAGATGCACCGCACTTCATACGTCCTATCATCTTAACTTTTGGTGCGTCCACCTATCTGTCTGAGATCCTCATTCGCACGCCTGAATATTTCTACGACATCATTGATCCGAATGTGATGGAGAATCAGAAGAGCTCCGAGATGATGTATCAGGAGCTTGGCCAATCAATCTCACGGTTCGCTTCGGTCGAGCAGAAACTCCGCATCTTGCGGCGGTATAAACGACGAGAGACGCTTCGTATTGGACTGCGCGACCTGCTTAAGATGGCAGATGTTGAAACAACAACGTTAGAGTTGAGCAATTTGGCAGAAGCGGCACTGCAACACTGCTACGAAATCGGGCGTGACCAGATTATGAAACCGAAGTTCGGGACACCGTTGAATGAAGAAAGCACTGCCCCGTGCCGTTTCGCTATCATCGGGATGGGAAAGTTAGGCGGCTATGAACTCAACTTCAGTTCCGATATTGATCTCATTTTTGTCTACTCAGACGACGCGCGGACAGATATGGGAAATGACAATAGTGAATACTTCTCACGTTTGTGTGAATTTATCATCAAGGCGATGAGTGAGATAACCCCAGAGGGCTACGTCTTCCGTGTTGACATCCGCTTGCGTCCGGAAAGCAGCGCAGGTGTTATCATTCGCTCTATGGAGAGTTACGAAAGTTACTATGAAGGATGGGGTGACTTGTGGGAACGTCAAGCTTTAATTAAAGCCCGTCCTGTTGCCGGAGATATGGCTTTTGGCGACGAGTTCATCCGCATGATTCAACCGTTTGTGTATCAGCGTTATTTAGATGGTGTGACACTCACCGAGATTAAGGCAGACATCCGACGTACCAAAGCCCGAATAGAAGAGCGGCTTGTCAGTGAAGGGTCGAATCTCGAGAAACATGTGAAACTCGGTCCAGGTGCTATTCGTGATATTGAATTCACCGTACAGTGTCTTCAGATGATTCATGGTGCCAAGCAAAAGTCATTGTGTTCGCACAACACCTTGGAAGTACTTGCAGCACTCAAAGCGAGTACACTGCTCAGTGCGGAGGATGCGGACGCGCTCATGACGGCTTATAGATTTTTACGCACCGTTGAGAACTGCATTCAAATTGAAGCTGATCAGCAGCGCTACCTGATTCCAGAAAGAGAAGCGGAAGAGCGGGAACTCGCCCGGCGCGTGGGATACCAACATACCGCAGAAACTGATGCATTAGAGGTGTTTCGAGAAAATTATCGTGCCCACACCGAACAGGTACGCCACATTTTTAACAAGATTACTGCGACTTCGATCCAGTCTGAAGATGGGCTTGACATCGCTGTTCTACTTTCCGAAGAAGACCCGCAACAATTAGAGACCTTTTTGAGTAAGTTCCGCTTTGAAAATGTAAGAAATGCGCAGCGTCTTTTAAGACAACTCGCGAACGGTGGAGACGGGATTCAATTCTCACCAAGTGTCCGACGCACCTTTTTCGCACTCGCACCGACACTCTTAAATATCTTACGCGACTCTCCTAATCCGGATATGGCACTCCGTTACCTCTCGGCGTTCACGGACAAAGTGGGTGCGCGGAGCAGCTACTACACAATGTTCGCTGAAAAGCCGTCAACACTTGAAGTACTGACCCGTGTTTGTGGCTCAAGCTTATATCTCGCAGATATGCTCATCGCGAGTCCCGAACTCTTCGATCTGCTGACGGTACCTACGTTGATAGAACGCTCTAAGACACTCACTGAGAAACAAGCGGAGGCGTTGCAAGTGACAACTCAGCCACCTGAAGGGCGAATGCTGTCCATGTTGCGGCGGTATAAGAACGACGAGATTTGGTGTATCGCCCTACGAAACATCCTTGGGAACGCGACATTGCCAGATACAACGCAAGAACTCTCTGATTTGGCTGAAGCTATTTTGCAAGCCATCTATCCAGAAATTGAAGCAGAACTCCGCGAGAAGCACGGCACGCCACTTGCCCCTGATGGAACACCTGCAACGTTCGCTATCATTGCAATGGGTAAATTTGGCGGACGAGAATTGAACTTCAGCTCAGACTTAGACGTTATGTACGTCTACTCGGCAGATGGTGAAACGACACAAGGTATGCCAAACGTGGAGTATTTTTCAGATGTCGGTTTGGAGTTAGTAAATCGACTTGCTGGAAATCAAGGGATGGGTATCTACGAAGTCGATTTGCGACTTCGTCCGCACGGGACAGGTGGTGCGATTGCAATGTCGTTGGCAGGCTACCAGAATTACTACGATAACACCGCAGAAGTTTGGGAACGTCAGGCATTAACACGTGCGCGCGCCGTCGCCGGAGACATGGAACACCTCGGAAACCAATTTTTGGAAACCGCCCAGGCTTTCTGTTATGCGGATGCTCTCATGTCTGAGGAGATCGCCGAGATCGTGCATACACGTCAACGACAGGAAGCACAAGCGACTCGAAGGACATCTACCCGACGTAGAAGGCGTGGCAAAACACAGACATCTACAGTTAATGTCAAGTCAGGATACGGCGGACTTGTGGATATAGAATTTGTTGTTCAAACCCTTCAATTGGTGTATGGCAGCGGAGAAACTTCTGTGCGTGTGCAAAACACACCCCTCGCAATTGATAGATTGTATAAGATTGGGGTGCTGACAGAAGAACAGCGCGATGGATTAGGGGAAGCGTATCAATTTCTCAGACGCGTTGAAAACGCCTTACGAATTGTACACGACCGAGCACTGGATGCGCTTCCTAAGAATCGTGCGGAACTCGGACAACTGGCGCGTCGTCTCGGATATACAGGAGGGAACGACAAACCCGCGGCAGAAACTTTTTTACGGGATTACGGAAGGTGGACGGAAACGACCCGTGCCCTTTTCAATCAGATTCTTGTTAAGTGATAATATAACCCAAATTGCCAGTTTGTAGCATCACCTGTTAAAATTTCACATATCTTTCTCTACATTTTTCTTGAGAAATCACAATGAACTTGCTAAAATAGATGCCAATTCATTTTGGAGTAGGGAGAAAATTTATGGTTTACGGACAAGGCACACATCAATATACTGTGCAAGAGAATTGGTGGACACTTCCAGACGGATGGGAGTTTGGGTGGGTCCCCGCTGTTGCTGTTGATTCACAAGATCGTGTCTATGTTTACAGTCGCAGCGAACATCCGATGGTTGTCTTCGATCGGGACGGCAATTTTATCGACTCTTGGGGCGATGACATTCTCAAGGACGCTCACGGGATTTTCATCGATGACGACGATAATATTTATTGTACGGAACGTGACACGCACGTGGTGCGGAAGTTCACCACGGATGGTGAGCTCCTGATGACGCTCGGCACGCCAGATGTACCCGGCGCGGAAGGCGAACCCTTCAATAAACCGACGGACTTGGCAATAGGACCCGATGGCGAAATGTACATCACTGATGGTTACGGCAACGCTCGAGTCCACAAATACTCCCCCGAGGGTGAGTTAATTAAATCTTGGGGGCAGCCCGGTACAGGTCCCAGTGAGTTTGACCTCCCGCATTGTGTGAGAGTCGATCCGCGCAATAGGCTCATGGTTGCCGATAGAGAAAACAATCGCATCCAATTCTTTACCCTTGACGGTGAGTATATCGAGGAATGGAGTGGCTTGGCACATCCAGATACGATCTACATCGACGAAGAGGAACTCGTCTATATCGCAGAGTTGGATCAACGTATTACAATCATGACATTGGATGGTGAGGTTGTCTCTCGATGGGGTAGCGAACGCGGCAGTTCCGTCCCTGGTGAATTTATGGCATGCCCGCACGGAATATGGTTAGATTCGCACGGCGATATGTACGTTGGCGAAGTTCAAGCAGACGCACGTCTTCAAAAATTCATTCGTCAAAGGTAGCAAGAGCAGCTTTTAGTTATCAGTTATCGGTTAAGAGGTTTGCGTTTAACAAAACCCTCTTGTAACTGATAACTGATAAAAACTTTCTTGTCATCGACAGCCAATAATCCATAACCATTACGGGGTTTTCATCGATACTGACGATAATATCTTTAAAAAAAATTAGTAACCAATCCCAAGTCTGAAACGAAGTGGCAGGCGACTCCAGAGAGAAGTCTATTACATCCAAGGTCTACGGCGTTTCTCCACAAGGTATCACTAAAATATGGCAGAAAGTTTCTCGTTTTTCCAGAAAGTGAATAAGGATTTTGACAGGGCTGCCCGATTCACTGACTATCCGCGCGGACTTTTGGAGCAGATAAAGATTTGTAATAGTTCATGCCATTTCACATTTCCGATAAAACGGGACGACGGGACTATCCAAACCATACACGGTTGGCGAGCGGAACACAGCCATCATAAACTTCCAACGAAAGGTGGTATCCGTTACAGTACTCTCGTTAACGAAGACGAGATAATGGCACTTGCGGCATTGATGACCTACAAGTGCGCGCTTGTTGATGTGCCTTTCGGTGGTGCCAAAGGTGGCATTCAACTGGATAGACGCGAGTATTCCGAAAGCGAATTGGAGCGCATTACCCGCCGTTATACATACGAACTGATCCAGAAAAATTACATCGGACCCGGAGTAGATGTACCGGCACCGGATTTCGGGACTGGCGAGACTGAGATGGCGTGGATTCTGGATACCTATATCACAATGGCACCTGACAAACTGAATGCGATCGCATGTGTAACGGGGAAGCCGATCGAACAAAACGGAATTCATGGACGGAAAGGTGCCACTGGACGCGGAGTCGTCTTCGGTCTACAGGAAGCATGCAGTTTTGCAGAGGATATGAAACCGCTTGGGCTATCCCCCGGTTTACACGGAAAAAGCATCATCATCCAAGGGTTTGGTAATGTCGGCTACCATGCTGCCAAGTTTCTGGTGGAGGCGGATGCTCGCGTCATTGGGGTTATTGAGCGAAATGGCGGCATCTATGATCCGCGGGGATTTGATGTCGAAAAAGTCGCCGTGTACCTTGCGGAAACCGGCTCCCTCCGCGGGTACCCGGGTGCTGAACTCATTGAGAATCCGAGTGATGGGCTGGAATTAGCATGTGATATTCTAATCCCCGCTGCGCTTGAAAATCAACTCACAGCAGAAAACGCACCCGGAATCAAAGCCGCTATTGTCGCTGAAGCTGCGAATGGTCCCACAACACTCACTGCTGATGAAATTCTCCAAAAACGAGGGACTATGATTATACCGGACACTTTCCTCAACGCAGGCGGTGTTGCTGTTTCCTATTTCGAGTGGCTTCGAAATCTATCACATGTACAATTGGGGAGACTCGGCAAACGTTTTGAAGACCAAACCCGACACGCGATGCGTCATGCGATTGAGAAAGCGACTGGCTATAAATTCTCAGAAGATGAACTTGGGTTGATACACGGTGCCGATGAGGAGGACCTCGTGAACTCTGGACTCCAAGATACAATGATAACTGCCTATCAAGAGATACGCGAAACCCGCATGAAGTACAGCAGTGAAAACGGTCCTGTGGATTACCGAACCGCGGCATTTATCAATGCCATTCATAGGATCGCACAGTCCTATATACAAATGGGTATTTTCCCATAGTTTAGAAAGAGATAAGGTTAAGAAACCCCGCCGGGGCCGTTTGTTGGATGTTACGGGTTGGATTGTCTACAGCGTGTCTTGTAGATAACTTGAACGTATTGTCCCATCAGAATTTCTGCTCATCACAGAACTTCTAAATCCCCTTATCAGAGGGCTGGCAGACATGCAAAATAAAGAATCTCTTTAGAGTAGGCAAATTAATGTTTATGAAATCAGCTCTATATCTTTCAGGACTTACGCATGCTGCTCTTTTGTAGCAGAACCTGTTAGGTTGTGCCACGAGAACACCTGTGTTTTTTGGGTTTTGCCTCTCATAAAACGTACTATGGTCAAAATTGCGTAAGTCCTGTCTTTCTAAAATTTACCACTAAAAACAACAAAAAGGAACATAAAAGATGATTTGTCTCAGTGTGAATGTAAATAAAATCGCAACACTGCGGAATTCGCGAGGGGGTGATGTTCCGGATGTCCTCACCGCTGTTGACACCTGCATTGCCGCTGGTGCCCAAGGTATTACTGTGCATCCGCGTGAGGATCAACGTCATATCAGACCTACAGATGTGCAAGACATCGCCGAACGGTTAATGGAAATCAATACGCAAAAAAGACCCAATATTGAATATAACATTGAAGGCGATCCGAGACCGGATCTTATTGATATGGTGCTACGCACAAAACCGACGCAATGCACGCTCGTCCCTGTTGTCACGGGTGAGATAACGAGCCACACCGTCTGGGATATTCGCAAAGATGGCGATATGTTGAAACCGATCATCGCTGCGTTGAAAAACGCGGACATCCGTGTGAGTCTATTTAGTGGAACCGATGTGGAACAGATAGCAAGAACGCATGACATCGGCGCAGACAGAATTGAATTATATACTGCCCCTTATGCGATGGCACAGACGAAGCCAGAGATCGAAGGCGAGTTCGCACTGCTGGAAAACGCTGCGGTGAAAGCAGTGGATTTAGGGCTTGGTGTCAACGCAGGACACGATCTCGATCTTGAAAATTTACCATTGATGCAGAAATTAACGGGACTCCTTGAAGTTTCGATTGGGCATCATTTGATGGCAGACGCGCTCTATATCGGATTGGAAGCCGCCGTCAAAGCCTATAGACGTGCATTGGGGCAGCAGACGACATGACAGAATCCAAAACATGTGCCATCTTCGACTTAGATGGCACAATCATCCGTCTCTCCTCAGAGCAGGTTTTTCTGACGTATCTGCTGAACCACGGTGAGATCCCTATACCGAATTTGCTTGCATGGACATCCAATTTTCTGAGGGTTAAGTCTCTGCCAGTAGCAAAATCTAACAAAATTTACCTCCGCGGTTTAGAAGAAGATCGCATCCATGAGATTGCACGCCGCTGTTTTGTTGACCCGTTGCGTCCGAGTATCGCACCCCACATTTCTGATTTGATCCATGCCCACCGCGCCGAAGGCCGAACAGTCATTCTCATGTCGGGTTCGTTGTCGTTCCTCGTCCATCCATTTCATGAGCATTTTCAAACCGATATGATGGTCGCTCACGAATTGGAGGTGGTCGATGGAAGGTTCACAGGAAAACGCATCGGACTGCATCCTTTCGCAGAAAACAAAGCGAAACTTACCCAACAACTCGTAACTGAACACGGTTTTGACCTGAGTGCTTCTTATGCATACGGCAATCACCACACGGATGCATACAAACTGGAATTGTTCGGACATCCTGTTGCCGTCAACCCAGACCAACAACTCAGGCGCATTGCGATGGAAAAGGGCTGGCAAATAGAACAATGATTCAATCTACTACGGTTATTGTCGAAACCGACCGTTTGGTCGTTAGGCTGCTCCGCCATTCCGATGTAGATGCAATGAATCGTGTCTTTGGAGATCCGGAAGTGATGCGCTTTGGAAACGGCGTTCAGACCTCTGAATGGGTGCGTAATTGGCTCTGTTGCTGTCTTGCGAATTATCAGGAGAAGTCAGGAGTCGGACCGTGGGCAGTAATTGAAAAAAGCAGCGCAGAAGTGATTGGCTACTGTGGTATGTTTTACTTTTCCAATGTGTGTGGGCAACCGGAAACGGAGATCGGTTATCGATTGGCGCGTTCATATTGGGGACGCGGTTATGCAACCGAAGCCGCACGTGCAGTGCTCAATTATGCGTTTAACATTTTGCGTTTGCCGCGGTTGATTTCGATAATTGATCCATTCAACGTTCGCTCAATCCGTGTCGCTGAGAAACTCGGCATGCGTTACGAAAAAGATGTCATGTTTGAAGGATACACGCATCCAGACAACGTCTACGCAATTGAATATGGAAAAGTTGAGGAAACAGAGGACTGTGAAGGAATCAACACCGAAGACGACACGACTTGAAAAGTATATTGCTACCTCAGGAATTGCCTCTCGGAGGGCTGTGAAAAAGAGCATCCGAGCCGGTGTAGTCACTGTCAACGGCGAGTCGATTTTGGTTCCGGGACACCCGATTAATGTGGAAATGGATACTGTTGAATTCGAGGGGAAACGGGTTGAACCCTTAGTTGAACACATCTATCTAATGCTGAACAAACCCGCGGGCTACCTAACGACGCGCCGCGATGAACGCAGACGACCTACCGTCATGGATCTCGTCGCAGAGCTACCCGATACCATCTATCCTGTCGGACGCTTGGACTTGGAAACCGAGGGGCTTCTTCTTTTTACAAACGATGGAGACTTTGCTTACCGGTTGCTACATCCGAGCCATGAAGTAGAGAAGACTTATCTCGTGTGGGCGAAGGGTGTGTCGGACGACGACGCGATTCAACGGTTGCGCCAAGGTGTTATGATTCCGAGCGGCACGACGGCACCAGCGAAGGTCAAACGTTTAAGAGTCAATAAAGATGGAGCGACAACGAAATTTGAGGTCGTAATTCACGAGGGGAAGAAACGGCAGGTACGTTTAATGTTTAAAGCCGTGGGGCACCCGGTAATCCGTTTGAAACGGGTCCAAATCGGTAATTTGGAGTTAGGCAATCTTCCGTCTGGAGAGTATAGATTTCTAACCTCAGCGGAGATATCTGAGTTGATGCGGTAGGCGCGATTTCTAACCGCGCCTACCGGAGATTGTCAGTTTGAACTCGCCAAATCTTTGACCCGTTCCAGCATTGCTTCGGCGTTCTGTCTTATGTTCTTGTCTTTAGCATGGTGGGATAACTTCTCGAGTGCCGCGATCGCATCTTCATAATTCCCTTTGATGGCATACGTTACGCCGAGATAGTATTGTGCGGGTTCATAGGCTTTGCTCTCTGGGTACACGTCTATGACGGTTTTGAAGTGAGAGACAGCCTTTTCAAAGTGCGTTTCCGCTTCTTCACTGTTCTCAAGCATAGCCCCTTCAACGAGCGCACCGTAAGCGAGTCCCAATTGGTTGTGCAGGTTCGGGATGAGCTTCGTGCGGTTTTTTGAATCATGTTCAAACGCTTTTTTACTGAACAAAACTGCTTCTTTAAGCTGCATCCGTTCGAGGTAGGTAAGCGCGACTTGAGCGTTGAGTTTGGCATCATCCGATTTCCCCTTCAATTTTTCCAATCTCTCTTGAAATTCTGCCTCTTTTTTTAAGGCATCTTCCATAATTGGTGAAAATTGATCCGGTGTGAGAAATCCTGAAGCCCTTTGGATAAGCCCCCCATCCGGACTGACGAACAGGACTGCCGGGTAAGCAGTGACACCATACCGACTCCGCGTCTCTTCATTGATTGGACGTTCCTTATCCTCTGGGTTCACCTTGACAGGAACAAACTTTTCAGAAAGCTCGATAATGTGTGCATCCGTAAACGTTTCGGCATCCAGCCGCTTACAGAACCCTCACCAGTCCGTGTAGAAGTCCATCATCATCGGTTTGCCGGTCGTCTTGGCTTCTGACATACTCTCTTCGATCGACTTACTCCATTGGACTTCTTCGCTCGCGATGAGTGTCGGGACTGTGCCTACCATCAGCAGTAGGACACCGAATGACATGCGCCGAAAAACAGAATTGAACATCATTCTTCTCCTTTTTTGTTTATAGTAGATTCCATAATTACTTGGACACTTGTAGCGTCGTGTGAACGCTGAAGTTATCTGTTCTGATGGCACAGGGAACCAACAGTTTCCTATGCTACAAGTGCGAACTTATTTTTGGATTTTACCTATTGTTCGGTTGGAGTCTCTTCTCCGCTCTGCTCAAGTGCAGCTGCACTGGTTGTTTTGCTCGACAACGTTGTCCGACACTTGAAACAGGTAATCGTAATTCTGACGAGCTCTTTCTGTCTGCCAACATAGGATCGCTTCTGCTCTGTTTGTACGTGCCTTTTGCAGCGAGGACACCACTGTTGTTTTGCTCCTAACATGATTCTCTCCTTTGTGATGTTGTGTTCAGAACCAATGCCCTCTGCTCGCATGCAGAAAATGGACACACCTGATTACGATAAAAGTTTCAATTTTATTTACTTTCCGACACAGAACTGAGAGAAGATTCTATCCAAAATATCTTCTGTTGTCGTTTTACCGACGATGTCTCCGAGACCGTCCAAACTGATTCGCAGATCGACAGCGACGAGATCAGGAGGCATCCCGTTTTCGAGACTCTCTATCGCATAATGGAGCCCTTCGCCCGCGCGTCGGAGTGCTCCTTGGTGACGAGCGTTTGTCACAATCGGCGATTCACCGACGACCAATTCACCGCCAAGCAATTCCTCACAGATTACAGATTTCAGGGCATCAAGTCCTTTGCCCTCAGGAATCGCTGTCTCGACAACCTGCTTTTTAGGACAGTGCACAAGCAACGTCGTTGACGGTGTTACGATAGGTAGATCCACCTTGTTAAGGATAAGAATTCCATCGGCTGATTGTGCTATTTGTAAGAGTTCGAGGTCTGCTTCGTTCAATGGTTGCGAGGCATCGAACATTAATAGTAATAATTCTGCCCTGTCAAGCACCGCTTTGCTCCGTTCAACACCTTGCTGCTCTACAATATCATCTGTGTGTCGAATCCCAGCGGTATCAATGAGTTTCAACGGGATGCCGTTGACGTTAATCGTTTCCTCAATTGTATCACGTGTCGTGCCGGGTATGTCTGTAACGATTGCGCGTGTAGTTCCAACGAGCGCATTGAGCAAACTTGATTTTCCGACGTTCGGTCTACCCAATATAGCGACATTGACACCTTCTGTGATAATTCTCCCTTCCTTAGCAGTGTCGATCAGTGCTTTTAAGTCTATCTGAACAGCACGTGCCGTGTCGAGTTGAGTCTCCACCTTCATGAAATCCAGATCTTCCTCGGGAAAGTCGATGGATGCCTCAATCTCTGCCAGTAAGTCAGCGAGTCGGTCGCTCAGGGAGTTTACAGTATCAGAGAGTTTTCCAGCGAGTGCCTCTATAGCGATTTTTCGGCTGAGATCTGTTTTTGAGGCGATGAGTTCGGCAACTGCTTCCGCTTGTGCTAAATCCAGTCTTCCGTTGAGGAAGGCACGTTTTGTAAATTCTCCCGGTTCCGCGACCCGCGCCCCGTTCTTGACTAGCAAGTCTAACACTGTTGTGAGTATCATCGGACCGCCGTGGCAGTTAAATTCTACGATGTCTTCACCGGTATATGTCTTCGGTGCGTGCATGATACCGAGTAACACTTCGTCGATGATTTCACCAGAGACATCTGTATCCACGAGGTGTCCGTATGTAAGCGTATGCGTTGACAGTTCCGTGGGAGACACGCCGCGCTGCGATCGGAACAACGCAGAGGCAATTGGTAGGGCAAGGTCACCACTCACTCGAACGATGCCGATGCCAGCTTCACCCCGTGCTGTTGCGATGGCTGCGATCGTATCGTGGAACTTCATAGAATAGTTATCGGTAGCCGGTTTTCAGTTAAGGGGTTTCGTTGAACAAAGCCCTTGTAACTGACATCCCTTTTAAGGGTGCTGCGTTGTGACGACGACACGTCGCATTTCACCTTCGCCTTGGCTATAGGTAGACACGACTGCGTCCCCTTTTAAGACGACATGAATGATACGCCGATCGCGTGCGGACATTGGTGGGAGGATGACTTCCCGGTCGGTATATCTGACCTTTTCAGCGACTTGGTGTGCCATTTCGATGAGTCGTTCTTCTCGGCGTTCTCGATAGCCTTCTGTGTTGACGAAAACGCGTCTTTTTACTAGCGAGGCTCTGTTGACGATACAATTAAGCAAACGTTCTATTGCATCGAGGGTCTGCCCGTGTTTCCCGATGAGCAGTGCGGGGTTGTCAGTAACGATATTGAGGTGTGTGCTTCCATCAACAAAGTTTGATTCGACCTCTGCATCAATCCCCATCCGGCTGAGTATCTCTTTTAGAATTGTCTCCGGTGCGGAAGAGACATCTTGTTTGAGCGTTGCGCGGATTTTCGCCGGTTTCGCACCGAAGTTCAAAATTCCCTTCGTAGGTTCGTTGACAATGTCAATGGTGACCTGATCCCGAGTTGCCTCGAGTTCCGTGAGCGCGTGCTCAATTGCTTCCTCCACTGTATCGCCTTCGGTTTCAATGTAGTGCTGCACAGGTTAGTATCCTCTTTTTAATTCTACCTTGCGGTTCGGTCAAGTGGTTAATGATTTCACGTGCCTTACCTATATCCATCTGCCCCATTGTTGCAGGCGGCATTCTCGTTAAAATAACGCAAGTTGCTACTCACAATATTTTACGCATCCCGTCCCATTTTTCACTGAAACGGTCCATGATTCGGAGGCATTTCGTAGCATGGGCTGTTAGCCTGTGTATTTATAGTGAAGTCCGAAAATAAGTTGACACTTGTAGCATAGGAAACTGTTGGTTTCCTGTGCATCAGATAATTTCAGAGTTCCACACGACGATATGAGCGTATAAGTAATTACGGAATCTACTCTAAGATGCACAACCTAACAGGTTATGCTACAAACTGACAACTTGGGTTAAAATAGTTTTACTTTCGTTTGGAATTGTTCCTTTTTTTCGTGTCTGCTGATGCGGATTGATCATCGTCAGTTTCGCTTCGGTTTTGTAAGTATTGTTGCGCGATTGTGAAAACATTATTGCACAACCAATATAACACAAAACCGGATGCCCAGTTATAAAAGATGAAAATAAAAATGAGGGGCATAAACTGCATTAATTTCGCTTGCATGTTGTCCGTTGTCGGTGCCATATTACCGACGAACTTCTGTTGGAGCCAAGTTGTTAATCCGTTTATTATCGGCAATAGGCGGAGGGCATCTATTTGCGTGACAATCAATGGAATTGTAAAAGGCAGATCAATTAAAGTGTCAGGAGCAGAAAGGTCATCAATCCATAACAGGAAAGGTGCCCCACGGAGCTCGACCGCGCTTCCGAGAAGGGCGAAGAGTGCCCAAAAAATCGGAATTTGTGGAAGCCATGGTATACAGCCACCTAACGGATTGACACCGTGCTCTTTGTAGAGTCGCATCGTAGCGCGATTAAGTTTCTGTGGGTCATCCCTGTATTTCTCCTTCAATTCCACCAACTGCGGTTGAAGTTTCTGCATCTCCTTCATAGATTTATGTGCTTTGCGTGTGAAAGGGTAAGAAATTACCTTCACCAAAGCAGTGAGGAGGATAATCGCGATGCCGTAGTTCCCGAAGATGCCGTGCAAGCCTTTGAATACCCAGAGCATTCCCCATGCGAGGGGCCAGAAGAATCCGAAATCTATGATTTTCGAGAGACGCACTGGATCTTCAGGTGAATTCGGTGCTTCTATACTCTTTAGAATTGTATCGTCCTTCGGTCCGATGTAGAGCCGAAAAACATCTGTCCTTTTTTCCTGAGCAGCGAGGTAAAAACTGGGGAGTACGAGTGCGGCAGTGTCCGTCGGTGCGGTGACAGCGATATCAGTTGTAACATTTGCCTGCGGTGTCTCTATAAATTTATATGTGGCGGCAAGTTGCGGATCTGGAATCATCAATGCGCTGAAGTACTGGCTGTCCATCCCTGCCCAGAGGACCGTCGCTAAGGTCTGCTCAGATTTGAGTTCACGTCTCGGTTTATCCTCACCGATATACGCTTTCGCGCCTTCACTGCCGCGTCGCCCACGTTTTCCGCTCCTCTTTTCATGTGGGAGTAGATCGGCATTGATACCTCGTCCCCACTGAAGTTGATATCCGTTTGTGGGTTCGGTCCCACCCATAAGCAGCGGTTCATCAGAGACATTTTGGAAGGTGAGCGTCATGTCAACGAAGTAACTGTCCGGATTAAAAGTGAACTGCTTTGCAATTTGTAGTTTCTCTCCGATTGTTGTCCCGAAGACGAGTGTACCAGTTTTTTGTCCGTTTGTAATGTCAATTTCGGGTTTGTCTGCCCTCCATGTCGCGCGTATTGAATCGAGTTGCAACTGAGAATTTCCGAACCGAAGTGCAAGGCAGTTGAGTGCGTTTTCAGGAATCAGGTTCAAGGGGCTTTTGTCGGCATCCGTTCGGTCTGGAAAGTGATTTAATTGCCACTGTTTAGCGATTGCAAGTTTTTCGTTAAAAACAATAGTATAGTTATCGGTTTGGACGTTGACTTTTGCATCGTCTGGACTTTCCTCAACCGGTGTCCAAAGGTCAGGGCTGACAGATGCATCGGTTCCATTAAGCGTTTCTCGCTCCACGGTATCCGATTGTGTTTCGCCTGGACTTGATGCTGTCGGTGTCTCGGTAGTTGCGGGGTCATCGGGTTGAGGGGCAAACCGGTTGCCGAAAAATAGGCTCCATCCGATCATCACAGCAACCATTAGAACCAATGCAAGAATGTAACGTGCTCCCATCGAGATTAGATGCTCCTCATTTTTTGTGTTTCTTATTTTTAACCCAAGTTGCTACGGACAAGTTTTTAGGAAACCTATAGATGCCGTTTTTCAGCGAAAAACCTTCAGTATTTAGATGTTTTTGTAGCATAGGAGACCGTTGGTTTCCTGTGGACATTTATGCACAACCTAACAGGTGATGCTACAAGGTAGCAACTTGGGTTATTTTTAATGATACCTTGCGGAGAAACGACGAGGTTTGTACCTTAGCGAGCATTCTCTGGAATTGTAAGAAACACCCAAGCAAACCCCTCTATTACATAACGGACTACGATTTCGTTGCCATTTCGCATACCTACTATTTTAGAGGATCAAAACCACCTGGGTGGTAAGGATGGCATTTTGAAAGTCGTCTAATTGTTAGCCAACATCCTTTAAGCGTGCCGTAGCGTTTCAAGGCTTGGAGTGCATATTGCGAGCAGGTCGGATAGAATCGGCAGGACGGTGGCAACAGCGGCGAAATGAAACGTCGATAAAAGCGGATGAGTTGTAGAAATATCATTTTCCCATCCAACTTATCGCGCGTCCCCTGGTTCTTATTCTGGTTCACATCTTCTTCATTGTGCTTGCAATGCGGCATGCCCCTATCCTTACGGACTCCTATCATTTCTACCTTCTCTAAGAGTGGCACTGACTGGATTTTTTAAAATAGATGCTTTCCGAAAGAGGTGAAACAATCCATCTTCTGCTTCCTGACACATGAGTTGACACGCTGGCGTTCTTCCAACGACTACGATGTCGTATTCAGTTTTTATCCGCGGCCGTAACTGTCGAAACGATTCACGGATGAGTCTTTTGACCCGATTCCGTTGAACGCTTTTTCCAACTCTTTTGCTGACGGTTATCCCTAATCGGAGGTTATTGAAATGGGTGTGAAACACGTATATCACAAAGTAGCGATTCCAATACTTACTGCCCTTTTGATAGGCGCGTTGGAATTCCCAACGCTTTTTCAGTTTTTTTGGATATTGCATGATTTAGTTGATATACAGATATTTTCTCCACGATGGGTGGCACCCGCGAAAATGACGATTGAGTTGCAAATAGGTCAAAATTGATGGTGTTTTCGGTTGACGTTGCAGTTTCAGTCGTGCTTCATAGAGCATTTGACTGCCCTTTTTGTTATTACATTTTTTACAGGCTGTCACAACGTTCTCCCATGTTGTTTCTCCGCCTCGAGAGATGGGTACCACATGGTCCATCGTGAGCTGCGCTGCTGGAAACTCGCTATGACAGTATTGACATGTATATTCGTCGCGGACGAGAACATTCCTCCGTGAAAATTTGACGACGCTGCGCGGGACGTGGACGTAGTTGACTAACCGAATTACATGTGGGACTTTCATTGCGGCACTGGGTGAATGAATCTCAACATCAGAGACTTCTTCAGTCTGTGCAGTGCCCTTAAAGACCATTTTCATCGCGCGCCTGAGGTTGCAAACGTTGATTGCTTCGTAACTGGCGTTAAGTACTAAGACTGATATTTCCACTTGCAATCCCTCTAACGTGATGCCACCCACACGCGAAACCGTGGGACAGTGTTAACCACATTAACTTTTATGAATTTTAACACATTTTTAGGGTAATTGCAACTAAAATATCAACTGTCAGCGGTCAGCAGTTGAGAATCGGAGCTCCCTCCTACAAAGATTATCAATAACGAATCTTCAGCAGACTGATGTGATAAAAAATAAAAATACACCTGACGCACGGTTTTGTGTATAATGCCCGTACAATGCGAGTTGGGTCTGAGAGGAATTTGAATGCACAACAGGTTACGAGAGGCTATTTCGGTCTTGAGTCTTACGTTTATTTTTACCAGTTATGCATCTGATATTCGATTCGTGGATGTCACTGAACAGGCGGGCATCCATTTTGAGCACGCTGGTGGTATTGATTTACGTGTGGTACCTGCGCTCGTAGGTTCAGGCGCGGCGTGGTCCGACTACGATAACGATGGGAAGTTAGATCTTTATATTGTTAACAGTGCATTGGTGAGACCGGCAGCAGACGCGGTACTACCGAAAAATGCCCTCTATCGAAATAACGGCGATGGGACTTTCACCGATGTAACGGATACCGCTGGGGTTGGCGATACCGGTTGGGGAATGGGAGGTGCCTTCGCAGATTACGACAACGATGGTGACGCTGATCTTTATGTCACGAACTATAAAGTGAATCTGTTCTATCGGAATAACGGCGATGGCACTTTCAAACGTTTCTCATCTGGTGCTGGCGGCATTGGTCACGAGGGTTTCGGAGCAGGCATCGCTTGGGGTGATTACGATCGCGATGGCTACCTCGATCTTTACGTTGGCAACTACATTGAATATACCAAAGTTCCGCAAGGAGATGAAGTCTTTTTTCCGTATGATTTCTTTGGACAGACAAATCTTCTCTATTTAAATAAAGGAGATGGCGGTTTCATCAACATTACGGATGCCGCTAAGGTGAATGGTGGATTTCATCTGACGCTTGGAGTCGCGGCGGCGGATTACGATGCCGATGGGGATCTGGATCTGTATCTCGCCAACGATACCGACCAGAATATTCTCTATCGCAATGATGGGGAGTTAACGTTCACGAATACGAACCGTCCAGATGCGAGGAGTCGCACGGGCGATATACGGAGTGGTATGGGTATTGCTTGGGGTGATTACGATGCCGACAACGATTTGGATCT
The DNA here is from genome assembly GCA_007571305.1 of Candidatus Poribacteria bacterium. GTDB lineage: Bacteria > Poribacteria > WGA-4E > WGA-4E > WGA-3G > WGA-3G. Next base: position 25,251 of record RKRR01000078.1, read on the forward strand.
CTTTGTTACAAATTGGTTAGATGAAAACAATGTCCTCTATAGAAACAATGGTGACGGCACTTTTACCGATGTTTCTGCACGGAGTGGCGTTTTTGAGTCAGGACTTGGTAAAACATGCTGGGGGACTGCCTTGTTCGACGCGGATAACGATGGCGATCTGGATATCTTTTTCTCGGCAGGACACATCGATCCGGCTTCATGGGAGGCACATGGGCAAGCGGATGTTTTTCTCCAGAACAACGGTGATGGCACCTTTACTGATATTTCTGACGCTGTAGGACTTCGGCAATCCAGTGCGTACGGGGTTGGTAGAGGTGTAGCGGTTGCGGATTACGATGCCGATGGGGATTTGGACATCTTTATTGTCAACAGTGGTGGAAAGCCGATGTTGCTCCGAAACGATGGTGGGAACCAACGCCAATGGCTTCAGATTCGCACGGTCGGCACAGTGAGTAATCGAGATGGTGTTGGCACGTTTGTGAGGGTGAGTGCTGGCGATCTTCATCAGATTCAGCAGGTGGCGGCAGGCGACAGTTACCTTTCTCAGAGCAGTATTGATGTGGAATTTGGACTTGCGCACCACAAGATAGTAGATCGCATTGTTATTCAGTGGCCGAGTGGAACTGTGCAAACATTGACCGATGTGCAGGCGAATCAGCGGCTTGTTGTGGTTGAGCCTTCGGAGTGATTAGGAAAATTTTGCAATTGCGACTCGGATGTGTTATTCTTAATCCAATATATTCGCGTTTTTTAAACGTAACTACTGTGAGTTGATTAAGCCTGAATCTCCACTCTAATAGGAACGCTGCCCCCTTCTACCCCCCTTTATCCCCCCGCAAGCAGGCGGAAATCAAGGGAGTGGGAGGAAAACGTTAGAAGGAAAGTGTGTCGAATTTTAGTATCAAACTCACGTTAACTAAGGAGGAAAATATGCGACGAAGTTTATTTTTTCTTGTTTTGATTGTCGTGTATGTCGCGGTAACGATCGTCCACGATGCAAGTTCAGCCGAAGAGATTCGGGTATGGGGCGGCAAAATGGAGGATTTTAAGGATTCCGACGGCCGTATCTGGCACGGTGGACAGAATGAAAAGAAAGCATGGGGTGGATGGGTTGAAAAACTGCCCCGCACTGCTGAAGTTGTACAACTCACGAAGGATGCCGAAAAACTTGCGAAGAAAGAGGGATACGATAAGGAACTTTTCTATGCGGTTAGTTGGGCACAGTTTCCTGATGTTGTCAAGATGGAACTGAATACCGGTAAAGGTATGTTCAATGTTACCTATCTTGTGGGTGAGCACTGGTCTCCGAAAAATCGCGGTTTCGATATCATCATTGAAGACGAGATCGTTGAAGAGGAATATGTGACACCGGGTAATCTCGAGATAGATATTAAGCGGTATGAAGGCATTGAGGTGAAAGATAAAGTGATGAGTTTTGAATTTGCCGGCAATCCAAAGACCGGTGCCGGAGATCTCAATGCTATGTTTAGCGGAATAGAAGTGATTCCTGCATTAGCCGTTGACCCGAAACAGAAACTCGCTACGACATGGGGAACCTTAAAGGGGGAACGGAATTAACGAATAGATAGAGGTATTTTGATGAGATTATTATGTATTTTGATAGTTGTCGCTTTTCTGGGAGTTTTCGCAGTTCCTACGTTGCTACGGGCTGAAGAATTTCGAGTCTGGGGTGGTAAGACAGATGATTTCACGGATTCCAAAGGGCGCGTCTGGCACGGTGCCCAGCAAGAGAATCAGTCCTGGGGTGGATGGATTGAAAAACTGCCCCGCACTGCTGAAGTCCAAACCTTGACAGCAGATGCGCAAGCCCAGGCGGAAGCCGCTGGCTACGATGTGGAACTTTTCTATTCTGTCAGTTGGGCACAGTTTCCCGACACCGTTAAGTACCAGTTCAAAACCGGCGATGGTGTTTTCGATGTTACCTATCTTGTGGGTGAGCACTGGTCACCAAATAATCGTGGTTTCGACATTTTCATTGAAGAGGACAACGTCGAGCCTCTCTACGTGACACCGGGCAAAGATGAAATTGACATCAAAACGTACTCGAGTATTGAAGTCAGTGATGGCACGCTTGATCTCCACTTTGCAGGAAACGCGGAGACGGGTGCAGGCGATCTGAACGCAATGTTCAGTGCTCTGGAGGTCGTCCCTGCTGTGGGTACTTCTGTAGATCCGAAGTCGAAACTCACGACAACGTGGGGTGCACTGAAAGGCAATCGTCAGTAAGGAACACATCGACATTAAAATGCCCACGGTATTTTCGTTACCGCGGGCATTTTTTTTGCATGAGCAAATGCAGATGCGTTAGGAAACCGCACCTACCGTTTTAGTCGTCAGCAGTCGAGAGGAATATCATACCTTAGGGGTCGTCAAATCGCCGCTGAGTATTGTGGGACACCAGAATTTTTCAATGTATTCAATGATGAGTTGTGTGCCCTCTTCGTGGCTGACGTAAGGCGGTTTGAACGGGTTGTACATCGCATCGGTGAGGTCGCGTGCAAGCACAACGTTCAAACCCCAACGTACCATCTGTTTAATGGCGAAGGAACGTCCAAGGACGCACATGTTGGTGTGGACACCCATAAAAATGATATTCTTCACGCCTTTGTGATCCAGCACATTGTAGACCTCTTGTCCGTTGTCACTGATAGCATCTATATCAGTGATTTCAATAGCAGGGTGTTGGCGATGCCATGCTTTGTAACCATCAGTTTCGCCGGTATCTGAGCCGCCATCGGAAGCATCAACGGGTAACGGTGGATCAGGCAGTTCGCGTTCGGAGGGTGGATCGGCATGCGGTAATTCTAAGACTCCGCGGCGCGCCGGATGAGCCTCGTAGAAGTCCATTGTGTCGGATGGAGCGTGGATAATTTGTATCCCCTGATCTCGCGCACGCCCAAGGACGATGTCCATTCGGGGTGCCATCACGTTCACACGTTCTGTTGCTCCCCATGACCAGTGTTCGTTCCACATATCAACGACAACAATGGCGGTTTCAGAGGTGTTCCAGTTGACCTCTTCTTCGATGACACGCCAACCATTTCTGCCGACCGTCCGTGCTTCCTGTCGGCGGGTTGAGAGCGACAGGTTTGTCGTTGCTGAAAAGGTCTGACTCAATAGGTTAAACAGCATGAATTTCTGCTCCTTTTCGGAAAACGTAAGCGTCTTTATAACGTCCGTAGTAGTTTTTTCGGATGCCACAGATGCGGAACCCGAACTGTCGGTAGAGAGACTGTGCCGGTAGATTGCTGACGGAGACTTCCAAAAACACCTCGCGCCCGTCGTGCGCCTGTATCATTTTTAGGGCTGAAGCGATCAGATATTTGCCGATGCCTTGCCGCCGATAGGCAATCGGCACTGCAAGGTTCAGGATATGCGCCTCTTCATGGAGAATACTGAACACGATGTAACCGACGATGGTGTCCTCGCGCCGTGCCACGTAAAAATGTTCGTACGATCGAGGCCGTTTCAGAGACAATGCGTAATAGGTTTCGCTCCATGGGTCCTCAAAGCACTCGTTCTCAATTTTTAGTACTTCCTGCAGATCACACAAGCGCATCGGTTCAAACGTGAAGTCTGGAAGCGGGTTTTGGGTTATCATCTGCGTCAAGGTGTATAGGAAAACCAAGTTAGAGCGGCTCTTGTAAAGATACCAAAGTATAGCACGATGCGGAACTTGATGTCAATTGAGATGGTTTTCAACTTTCAGTTGTCAGTCATCGGAGGTCAGCAAGTGTCACGAGTTGGAGCTCGTTCCTATAGGAAAACCGAATGGCTCTGATCGATATGTTTTTCGGTGTTGCCTTTTTTTAGGGAGTCTGTTATAATGCATTTATGTGGAATCTGCGAAGAGGAAAATCAAACCTGCACTTATCAAAAAAGGAGGTGGGCTTCATCCCCAACCTAAAGGATGGGGTTCCCAGCCCGAAAGATTCTGATGAAAGATTTTGGTTTTACAGGCGGACGACCGGATCCGTATACGTTCCCGACGGAAGGGTTAATTGCCGCGAGTGAAAAGGCTCTCCGTAAATTGGGCGGCGATTTGGTTAACTACCCGGGCGAATCAGGCTATCAAGGATTGCGGGAACTGGCAGCCATGCGGTTTGAAAGACGCGAGGGAGTTTCGCTGCCGATTGATAATATCTCAATTACCTCAGGTTCTATGCAGGCATTGGAATTAGTACTGGGGACGTTGATTAATCCGGGCGATACGGTACTGACAGAGGAATATACTTATAGCGGCACCTTGGGTATCATGCGGCATTTCAAGGCGAATATCGTGGGAGTGCCGATGGACTATATCGATGGCATGAATATGGATGCCCTGGAGTCGAAACTTGCGGATCTCAAACGCCAGAATATCCGCCCATCGTTCATCTATACGACATCGAACCATCAGAACCCGACAGGGGCAATTCTTTCGCTTGAGCGTCGTCATCGGATGTTAGCCTTAGCGGAAGAATACGATACACTCATCGTTGAAGATGATTGCTACGGCGATATTGACTTTACATCAACACCGACCCCGGCTTCGCTTTTCAAACTGGATACTTCAAATCGGGTGATCTTCATCGCGACTTTCTCCAAGATTTTAGGCGCAGGTGTCCGACAGGGTTACTTTGTGGCGAGAGAGCCATATTGGGGGCAAATTCACCAGAATCGTTGGGATGGTGGAACGAGCGCATTGGCGAGTGCGATTGTTGCTGAATTCTTCATGGAACACTTGGAAACGCACCTTGTAAAAACGAATGCGGCTGTGGGTGCGAAATGTCGAGCAGTGGTGGAGACGCTTGAGGAGAACGTCAGCGATCTCTGCACATGGACACGTCCGCGTGGCGGACTCTTCCTCTGGATAGATTTACCCGAGACTACGGATCTCAATAAATTACAGGAACTCGCCTCGGCAAAAGGGGTTGGATATAGCAACGGAAGTGCTTTTCATTATGCCAGCGAGCCCGTAAAGGCGATCCGACTAGCGTATGCCTACTGCCACGTGGATGATATTCCCGAAGGGATTACTTATCTGTGTGAAGCGATTCGCGCAGCACAAGGGACCTCAGCAGATGTTGCGGCAGGGGATTAGGGCAATAGTTATAAATCTTCGGCGGTCAGAAGGCGAGGTTAGGAACCTCGTCAGCGAGTAGAGACGAAGAATTTTTGCCATTCGTGTCATCCACGATTCAAATATAGACGTTACAGTTTAGGAATTCACGCATTTGAGCGGAGGACTTGATTATCTTACTTTCTAACCCCCTAAATCCCCTTATCAGGGAGACGGGCGAACCAACAAGGAACCGAATTTTTGCGTAATATCATCCTCATCTCGTTAGATACGCTACGGGCATCAAGCATGAGTTGTTACGGACATCGCAACCTGACAACACCGCACCTCGATGCGCTCGCACAGAGGGCAACGCTTTTTGAGAAGTGTATCAGTCCGCATATTCCGACACATCCTGCCCATACCACGATGTTCACGGGCAAAGATGTCTTGTCGCACCAAATTATTACACAGGGCGGGACGCTTAACTTGGCAATGGATATAAAGACGGCTCCTGAGTTGCTGAGTGAGGCGGGTTATTTTACCGTTGCTGCGGACAATTTGGGACGTTGGTTTCAGCGCGGGTTCCCTGAGAAGCAATATCGTGGCTACCAATGGGAAACGGGTTACCGCAATGCTCGGAAGGCAGAGGCTGTTAATGAAACGGCTATCGAACTTCTGGACCTCGCGCGTGCACAGGATAAACCTTGGTTCGCTTTTCTTCACTATTGGGATCCACATACGCCGTATTTGCCTCCGTTGCCGTTTGAACGGATGTTTTATAGCGGAGACGAATGTGATCCGAACAACCACAGTATGGATGCCGTTTATGCATGCGAACCTTTCACGGATTATTTTCGGCAGTGGATGTGCACACCAGACGTATCAGATCCGGATAACATTGCGAAGAAGCGGCTCTGGACAGACAGGCGGTATGTGAACGCGCAATACGATGCCTCGATCGCTTATATGGACGCATGCCTGGCGCAGTTGTTCCGATATTTGGACGATTGCGGACAATTGGAGGAGACGCTCCTGATCATTACTGCCGATCACGGCGAGGAACTTGATGAACACGAGCTCTGGTATGACCACCATGGGCTTTATGAAACCAATTGCCACGTGCCACTAATCGTTCACTGCCCGGCACTCTTTCCTGAAGGACAGCGGCTTGACGGTCTCGTCCGTCTCACCGACATTGCCCCGACAATCCTTGATTATGCGGGTTTAACCGAGGTGGCGGCGCGTGAAAAGATAGAGGGTACAAGTCTACGCGCTTTGATGGAAAACAACTCACACGACGGAACGACAGAGGCAGTCTATCTCACTGAGTGCGGATGGATGAAGAAACGTGGATGGCAAACCCAGAAGTGGAAACTGATCGTTGAAACCGGTGGCACGCCTGTCGTCTACGGGACCCCGGATTTGGAACTCTACGATCTTGAAGAGGATCCCGATGAGGTTTATAATCTGGCTGAAGAAGCAGACGATATCGTTGCGCGTTTGAGAGCGGATATGGAGGCTTTTTTGCAACGCCGACTCGCCGAAACAGGCTTGCCAGATCCAACGACTGAACAGGATATTACCATGCGCCGCATCGGTGATAAATCTAAAGCAGTACCGCTTTAAAGAGGAATACTGTGAAATATAGATGTGTTGTTTCTATTTTCAATAGCGTGATGCGAACGCGAGTCGTGCTTGGACCACTTGTGCTGATGCTTATTTTTACCAGTTGTGCGGCATTAGAAGAAGCACAGCAAAGGCGCGAGAAACGGATACTCGAAGAACGAAATACTACTTTGTCCATGCTCAAACGTTCGAATGCGGTGATTGAGATTAGACCGGACGCTCTATTCGGTGAGAGTGATCACTATACCCTCAAATTTGCTGACGATCTACGAGCCCGTGAAGAATTTGACGAAGTAGAGGAACGGAAGATATTCACCGAAAGTGCCCTCGGTTATATGGAAAGCCTTTACGATGCGATGAATCAACTTTTCGGTTTTCATCCGGAGCATAAGATTCATGTGACGCTGCATCACCTCTACAGAGGCACTAACCTCCAAGCAACTACGCGCACTGTCTATCGTTCAGGTATTCAGGGCGGACGATATGTGAAACTCATTAACGGTATTCAGATGGATTTTCCAATACGGATGTATGAAAAACGCGGGGTGCGCGTCCATGAGTTGACACATGCCTTTACGAATATCTATTTTCTACCGGTATGGTTCTCGGAAGGCATTGCTGTCCTGCTTCAGACAGAATACGCGAAAGATGGCTCACATCCTAAGTTTGATAGCCTTGAAGAGGATATGCGAATCGATCTTGATGGCGTGAATCAATTGGAGAACTGGGGCGGACATACTGACAATGATCCGTTGACGCATTGGCGTTATAGATATGCATATACGCTTGTTGCTGAGTTGTGGGAGCGATACGGCAAAGATTTTTATATCAGGGTTTTTAGGTTGATGGAAGCGGACGGTCTCCATCAAAAACTGGTGGGGACGATGAAGACAAGTTTTGTGGTTTATTATTTGAGCGAAGTAGCAGGCGAGGATCTGGTACCGTTTTTTAGGAAACTGCACTTCAAAGTGCGTAAATTGACAAAAGAGGACATTCTGAATCAGATTGAAGCGAATAGCGTGCGTCGGAGATGATAATGCGTATTAAATTCAAATCATGCAGAGGGCACACAGCCGTATTATTGGGATTAATGTGCCTATACTATGGTTGCAACCTCGGGCAAAAGTGGAGCGAGAACTATGCACTCTTGCCCGGTGTAACTGCCAGTGATCCGGCAATCATTGATGGAAAACCTGAGACCATTGGGCAATCCCAACGTAAAAAAGGGTCAGGAAATGTCGTAACCGACCTTGATATCCCATCGGAGGCGATTATTTATTTGCCGGAAAAGAAATCGGTTTATCGGATTGTGATTCACTCCACGAATTTGGAAGAGTTTGAATTGATGGCGTACAACTCACGTGGGGAATGGGACAAAATCTATGATCAGCGGAGTAACAAAGATCCGATCATCGATGTCCGCCTCAACAAAGTGGTCACGACAACGGGCATCAAACTGATCGTGCATCGGACGACAGAGGATGCCGCTCGGAGACGGGAGAATGTCCAAATACGACGCGAAAATGTGGAAATCAAAGAGGGGCAGGTGCGGCGTGGACGTTACGGTTATTATGTAACAGGACCGACAACGGCACTCGCGAAGATTGCAGAGATTGAACTGTACGGTTACACGAATTAGCCATCGGCAGTTGGAAACCGTCCTACAAACACCTAACCTACACTGGTACTTTGGGCTTCATGCAGTCTACTCGGCTTCAACAGCATTTAGACCGATATCTTGGCATCCCGCTTTGTGTTCTGCTGCATTTATTCTCTAAGCCGGCACCGACAACACCAATCCCGAAAAAGATTCTTTTCATCCAACTCTCCGCTTTAGGGGACACGATTTTGGCGATCCCCACCGTCCGGGCAATCCGACATGCCTTCCCTAATGCCGAAATTGCGATGTTGGCATCACCGACGAACCTAAATTATCTATCGGAGTGTCCTTATATTGACAGACGTATCCCATTCCATAAACCGGGAGGTCGGTTGATTTCGCTGCTGCGTCGCGAAGGGTTTGACTGGGCAATCGACTTAGAGCATTGGCCCCGATTGAGCGCGCTACTCGCTTACGCGACGGGTGCCCCGATGCGAATCGGGTTTTCGACGACCGGACAGTACCGGCATTTCCTTTTTACGGAAACGGTGTCTCACATCCAAGGACAGCATGAGGTTCGCAACTTCTTGAATCTTGCGGCGCAGCTGAACTGCTCAGTCCAAGAACTTGGGCTTGAGGTTTGGTGGTGTCAAAAGGAACGTGCGTGGGTGCGCGAAGTTTTGGCAGAAGAGGGTATCTCGTTGGAAAAGCCGATTGTTGTGCTACATCCAGAAGCAGGTAGACGTGGCGAGCCACGCAGACGATGGTCACAGGGACGCTATGTCGCGTTGGCGAATGCACTCGTTGCGAGATATGACGCACAGATTGTTTTGACAGGCGCGCCTGATGAAGTGGTAGTCTCTGAAGAGATCGCCGAGCGGACGAAGGATCGAGCAGTCGTATTTGCTGGACGGACAGATGTCAACCAACTCGCGGCACTTTTTGCGGATGCGACGCTGGTAGTGAGTGGCAATTGTGGTCCGATGCACCTCGCTGCAGCAACCGGAACGCCGGTTATCGGGTTGCACGGTCCCACAAATTTCGCGCAATGGGGGCCTTGGAGCCGTAATGCCAGCGTTGTGCATGCCCGGGTACCGTGTAGTCCGTGTCTTAATTTGGGATTTGAGTATGGGTGTCAAGAACTCCCTGATGGGACATCGCCGTGTATGCACACAGTTGCGGTTGCGGCCGTGCTTCGGGAGTGCGAACGGTTGTTAGGGGATAGTTGTTAGTAATAGACCACAAACGAACAGTTTGTGGTACAGGTTTAAGAATCTCGATAATAAAAAAGGCGAGGTACGGAAACCTCGCCTTTCGTGGTATTCAGGGTTTAGTAAGGCATGTCACCACCCGGCGGCATCGGAGGTGCCGGTGCTTCCGCTTCAGGCAGTTCTGCGATGAGCGTTTCGGTGGTGATCATCAACGCTGCGATACTGGCTGCGTTTTGCAACGCGACCCGTACGACCTTGGTCGGATCGGGGATACCAGCTTCAAACATGTCAATGAAGCGTTCTTGATGTGCGTCATAGCCGACGTTTCCGCCTTCATCCTTGACTTTTGCGATAATGACAGAGTCTTCCTGTCCGGCGTTCCTCGCGATTTGACGAAGCGGATCTTCGAGTGCCCGGCGGACGATAGAGACACCAACCTCTTCCGTGGCATCGCTGAGTTCAAGTGCATCGAGAGCGGCTTGTGCTCTCACGAGAGCGACACCCCCGCCGACAACGACACCCTCTTCAACGGCAGCACGTGTGGCGTGCATTGCGTCTTCAACACGTGCTTTCTTCTCTTTCATCTCTACTTCCGTAGCAGCACCGACGTTAATGACAGCAACACCACCGGCGAGTTTTGCGAGGCGTTCCTGCAATTTCTCACGGTCGTAGTCGGAGGTTGTGTCTTCGATCTGTCTACGGATCTGGTCGATACGACCTTGGATGGCTTCGGTTGTGCCCTCACCTTCGACGATGGTTGTGTTATCTTTGTCGATAACGATGCGCTTCGCACTACCGAGGTCGGTCAATGTGATGTTTTCGAGGTTAATTCCGAGGTCTTCGGAAATGACACGCCCGTTTGTCAAGACAGCAATGTCTTCGAGCATGGCTTTGCGACGGTCGCCGTAGCCGGGGGCCTTAACGGCGGAGCAACGGAGTGTTCCCCGAATTTTGTTGACCACGACAGTTGCGAGTGCTTCACCTTCGACATCTTCAGCAATGATCAACAGCGGTTTGCCCTGTTGTGCGGTACGCTCTAACACAGGAACGAGATCCTTGAGGCTGCTGATTTTCTTTTCGTGGATGAGGATTGCGGCATCCTCTAAAACGGCTTCCATCCGATCGGCATCAGTCACGAAGTAAGGTGAAAGGTAGCCGCGATCGAACTGCATACCTTCGACGACATCGAGTGTCGTTTCGAGGCTTTTTGCTTCTTCAACGGTGATAACGCCATCTTTTCCGACCTTTTCCATAGCATCAGCGATAAGATCGCCAATAGCATTGTCGTTGTTTGCGGAAATAGCGGCGACTTGTGCGATCTCAGTTTTCTCGGAGACCTCTTTGCTCAAGCCGTGAATTGCGTTAACGACTACCTCGACGGCTTTTTCAACACCGCGCTTGAGTGCCATGGGGTTATGCCCAGCGGCGACGTTTTTCAAGCCTTCGCGGTAGATAGATTGTGCGAGGATCGTTGCGGTGGTGGTACCGTCTCCAGCGACATCACTGGTTTTAGACGCAACTTCTTTGACCATCTGTGCGCCCATATTTTCATAAGCGTCTTCGAGTTCCACCTCTTTTGCGACGGTAACACCATCTTTGGTGATCGTCGGTGCGCCAAATTTCTTATCCAGCACGACGTTCCGTCCTTTGGGCCCTAACGTGACTTTTACTGCGTCCGCGAGCTTGTCAACGCCTTGTTTAATAGCGCTCCGTGCTTCTTCATCAAACGCTAGTTGTTTCGCTGCCATGTGTTTAACTCCTTTCCTTAGTTAACCTTGGCTAAGATATCATCTTCGCGCAAGATGAGATATTCATTGTTTTCGTATGTAACTTCGGTGCCGCCGTATTTGGCGAACAGGACGAGGTCGCCTACTGCCACGTCAACGGGTTGTCGGTCTCCGCTATCGAGAAGTCTACCGTTTCCAACGGCAACAACTTCGCCTTCCTGCGGTTTCTCTTTGGCGGTGTCAGGGATGATAATCCCGCCGCTTGTTGTTTGTTCATCGTTATCTGAACGTTTGACGAGAATTCTATCGCCAAGGGGTACAAGTGCCATGTCGCTGAATTCCTCCTTGAGTATGGCGTGAAAATTGTGAGTCGCGAGGAAAACTCGCTCCTACAACCTGAATTTATCTAATCCTATAGAGAAGCAATTTTCGTGCCAATCCCTAAAACTGCCATATTATCAAGGTTACACAGAAGGATGTGCCATTTTGGCAGAGTTTCGGAAGCGACAATTTGTCGCATATAAAAATAGATTGGGATACTACTATGCCATTTTGGCACATATTGGCTATCGGTAATATGAGTTACGTAAATGTCGCCCTGCTGGGGTTATCTTTTCGTTAGATATAAGGCACCTACAAACTTTTTGATTCTCGACAACTGAAAACTGATGACTGCTACTGTGTCGGTTGACACGGAACTAACTGTCCGGTTTCGCCTGAGCGATATGCGGCAGCAAGAATCTCGTTTGCTCTTAATCCATCGTTTCCCGTCGTGATAGGTGCTACCCCTTCGTGTACACACGCGGCGAAATGCTCAAATTGATATTGATAGAGGTCCTCGTATTGTGAAGAGACTAATTGCTGTTTGCCCTCAAAATAGGTTTTGATCTTCCAACCGTCGTCGTTGTAGACCCATACCGTGCCCTCTGTGCCATAGAGTTCTAAAACAATATCGCATTGCGGGACCGAAAAACTGAGGTCAGTGAAAGCTTGGGCACCGTTATCAAAACGCATGAAGATGCCACCAGTTTCTTCGACAGCGGTGTCTTGGGTTGTGGTGTTGTAAAACGCGCTGACAGCGTTCACCTCGCCGATGAGATAGCGGAGCAGATCTACACTATGCGGACCGAGGTCCATGAAGCATCCACCTCCACCCTTTTCCGGTTGTGCGCGCCATTCATCTGGCGTGAGTTGGTACTGTTTCAGAAATGGCATACGTCCATGGACTATCATTCCGAAACGTCCTTTTTCTACCCAAGCCCGGATCTGTTGGAAACAGGAGTGAAATCGGAAGAGGAAACAGACTTGCAGGTGTACCCGGTTCGTTTCACAAGCGTCGATCATTTCCGTACATTCTTGTGGTGTGAGTGCCATCGGTTTATCGCAGAGCACGTGTAAGCCGCGTTCCGCGGCGGCGATTACTTGATCGTAGTGTAAGTGAACCGGTGTTGAGACGTAGATTGCATCGAGTGCATCGTCTGCAAGGAGTGCCTCGACGGTGGTATAGGCATTGGTTACGCCGTGTTCCTGTGCCAATTGTTCTGCCCGCGTAGCGTCGCGTGAAAGCAAGGCGTGAAGTTCGGCACCATCCGCCTTTTTAATGGCTGGCATTGCTCTACGTTGTGCGACGCTGCCTGCGCCTAACACACCCCATTTTAAGCTCATCGTTTTTGGACCTCATCTGCTTTGTTGTTCAGAAGACAGGGAGATTGCTAAAGGAAAACCTCTAAGCAAAACACCTCACCCAGCAATGGGCAGTCAGTCTTATTGTTTGTAGACCTCGTTTGTTTCGTTGCTCTGTATATTATAGGGGACTTTAGGATATATCTCAATATTTTTGTATATGGCTGTTAGCAGTTGGCTATCAGAATTTTAAACGTTAGTCATTAGTTCTCTGTCAGCAAAAGTAGGTGGGGCGACATCTCTATAGGGCAACGGCGTTAAATTTGTTGGGTTTTGCTGTATGTTTTTCCAAGAAACGTGTATTGTGGAGTTGAAATTTCGGGAGTAGCAAGAGGAACCAAGGATTCACCACTCAACCCAACCTACGGGGGGACCTGATTGCTGGTGGCTAATTGCTCAACAAGAGATGCACACCGGTCGCGAATAGGAAGAAGAGGACGATTCTTGAAAAGAGGAGTTCCGGCACGCGGTTGTTGAGCGAGATACCTGTTAGCACGCCCAATCCAATGAACGGGAGAAGCGCGAATGCTTCAATCAGAATCTCGAAAGAAAAAAGTTGTAACTGGAAATAGAATGGAATTTTGATGAAGTTGAGTAGGAAATACGTGGCGGTTGTGGTTGCGACGAAGGCATTATTCCCCAAGCGTTGTGGGAGTAGGTACGCGACGACGACGAGTCCACCCATGTGTGCGAGGGTTGAGAACGCGCCAGCGAATATTCCGGCAAGGAGCCCCTGCCATGTTTTGAATTGGAGTGCTGTTTGAACGGGTTGTTCAGAATTTCCGAGAAGTGGTTGCCAATACGGACGCAGGAATTCTAATATCGCAAATAAACTGGCGATGCCACCGATAGCCCTTTTCAGATGGACATCAGAGAGGTCCTTCAAAATTAGGCTTGCTAAGGTGATGCCGAGCAGGGAACCGAGGATCAGTCGTGTGACACTTTGTCTATGCCACCGCTTCCAGTAATGGCAGAGCGAGAAGATGTCTGTTGAAAACAGGAGTGGGAGCATCAACCCGATGACGTTTCGAGCACTACGGAAATGCGTGAACATGGGGACGACGATCATCCCGATGCCGCCGCCGAAGCCGGCTTTGCTCACACCGGTAAGCCATGCCCCGAAGCAGAGGATGATGATTTCGTAGATGGTGCTGCCTCCTTTTTGGTGAGGTAAGTATAGCAGGTGGTTGGTAAATTGTCAAGAATATATCCGCGATCAGCCATCAGCAGTCAATAAAGGAGGCAGATCGATGAAGGGAAAACCGTTACTACCAGAAATGCTTACTGACGACTGAAAGTCTATAGCCAATAGAAGAAATATTTGACATTCGGCGTGAGATGTGATATAATTTGCAAGGTGCTTTTGTAATTCTAAATTCTAATGGAGGGCAAAAAAATGGTTCAAGTAGAAGTGAGTGTCAATTCAGGCGAGGCGTTTGATCGCGCCCTGGCACGTTTTAAGAAGATGTGTGGAAAAGCTGGTATCGTCACAGAAATTAAAAAACGGAGTTTTTACGAGAAACCGAGTGAGAAGCGTCGTAGAATTGAGATGAAACGGCAGCGGAAGGTGAAACCGCGCAGAATGGGGGGCGAGCGTCCACAGTTCTACAACAGCGGTGGTAGTGGTAGTACTCGATAAATAGTTTTAGGAGGGATGCATGGCAGATTTGGCTACTGGCGAGGCTTTGGAGAATTATAAAGGACTTTTGATTCAATACTGCCAGGAACGTGGGTTGCGCCAACCGACTTATGCTGAAACGCAGCACGGCCCGGCGGATTCTCCACAATGGCAAGTGACAGTGTCTTATGGCGACTCGGTTCATGAAACACAGGAGCCGATTCCTGGTTCAAAGAAATTTGCGCACCAAGTAGCCGCACAGCAGGTGTTAGACGTAATCAATTCGCGGCGCGAAAGTTTTTTAGCGGGTGATGCAGTTAATGCCGCCTCTACGCCGATTTCGGAACCTGCTTCAGCTCCTTCTGTACTGCTTGAAGTTCCTATACCACTTGTATCAAGTGCCCTGACGATTGCCAATGAACGGTTGACCACATCGCAACCTTCAAGGTATCGAACGCTTACAGATGCCGAATTTTCGAAAAAACTTTCCAAACTGACGTTAGAGATTGTCCGGAGTCTGCTTGAGAGGGCGGAGGAAGATAAGATCACGTTTCAGTAAGTTATAGTAAAGTTTAGCATTGAATGTCCATATTTATAAGAGTGTCTATGGATATATCAACATTGTATTCTCGCAGGCGTTTGATATTTGCGAAGTCGTGTGCAATCGGATGATAGTCAGGCGAATAAGGGGTAAGAACAATATCTCTGACCCTGTGGCTTGTATCAACTCTTGGGTCCGGAACGTTTTGTGGAGCCTCGCATTCTCTCAGACAACGACATCTGTCATGAGAAAGCCGCGAACAGAAGTAGGGTCAACCCAGGCATTGAAACACGCAGCATCGCAGCCCCCTCAAACAGGCACGGCACCGTAAAAGTGGAACCGATGCGTGCAGCAACCAACGTCTTCTGAGTGCTTTTCTCTGAGATCATCCCCAAAGCAGGTTCGCCTTTCGAAGCGGACCCAGGATGCCTATAACTTTCGGCACGAAACCCATATTCATCGACGTAAATGATCGTTTTGCGTGCGGCGTGTTTCTCAGCACGTGCTTGACGATAGGTGGCACGTTGGGTATCGCACCGCTCTTTATATCCGAACCGCTCATCTGTTTCGGCTCCGGTTTTTGGGTCGAGAGCAGGTCTTGAGCCTCTAACCCTCTATAAATTGTTGAACGATCCACGGAAAAACGACGCGAGGTTTCGGATTTTTTACCCCCGGTTTGAATAAAATCTAAGATGCGTTTGCGCAAATCTGTTGAATAGGTCATAAGAAACATATTTTATCATAAACAGAAAAATGGCTCTTTAATTCTAAAGGTCACTATAATACCTGTGGCGATAAAAAACAAAGGACTTACAACCGGAGGTGCATTGTGAATATTTCAACCCCTACCCTTGAAGAAACCGGTATCGGCTCTATCCACGTTGAAGAACTTCCACCAATAGAAATAGACGAATCTGAACTTACCTATCACCAACTCTGTCCGGCTGAGGATTTTGAGGAACTGGAAGGCAAACCCTTTCATGTCAACGGCACACATCTGGCTGTTTTCAAGACTGATGATAAGTATTACGCCGTTGACAATCGTTGCCCACACATGGGGTATCCGATGTCTAAAGGGAGTGTCCGTGATGGTGTGCTTATCTGCCATTGGCATCATTGGGAATTCGATCTCAAGTCAGGCGCATGTTTTTTGGCATTTGGGGATGATCTGAAAGCATTTCCTGTTGAAGTGCGGGATGATGGCTATTTGTACGTTGGGTTAGCAAAAGGTGAGAAAGAGGCAGCAAAACGGCGAGTCATTGAACGTGGCAAACGCGCACTTGAGCGTGGACTCAAAGACCGCAGTACCTTCTTTATCGCCAAAGCCGTTACAGCACTTCGTGATGCAGGCGCGGCACCTGCGGAGATTATTCAACAGGGACTCCACTATGGAGCACATAAAAGTAGTGATGGATGGTCGTCAGGTATCGCTATCCTCACACTTGCAGCGAACCTGTGGGATGACATTGACCCGAAAGACCATAATCTGTTTCTCGTCCACGGATTAAGCCAGATCAGCCGTAGGACAACGGGAAGCTCACGTCCCTACCGCGCACCCTTTCCAAGAGTGAACGAGGAGCACGACTTGGAAACATTGAAGCGATGGTTCCGTTATTTTGTCGATAAACGCCACGCTGGTGCAGCAGAACGCATTTTGCTAACGCTTAATGATCGAGATTACGATAAATCGGTCATCGCAGATTTCGTCTACACGGCAGCAACAGACTTCTACTTTACCGGCGATGGGCATGCCCTTGATTTTGCCAACAAAATGTTTGAAGCGTTGGATTACGTCAAATGGGAGGGATCGCACGAGATTTTACGCCCGATTGTCGTTGATTTAGTTGGTAGAACACGGCATGAAGAGACATCTCGATGGGCTGATGCTGTACCTGTTTTGGAGCCTGTCTTTGAGAGACTTGATAGTATGTGGGAAGACAATCAAGCGAACGAAGCAGAACTGGATATTTCGGATTTTACGCAGACACTGCTCGGTGACGACTTTGAACCCATTGTCGCGGAGGTTGAGCAGAGCATTCGTAAAGGGGTCAAGCCGACCGATATCTGCCGCGCGATGACCTATGCTTCGGCAGTGCGTACTGCCCGTTTCCATCTCAAAAACGAGGGGGACTGGCACGATGTCGCGAACATTTACTCGTATGCTCACGCTCTTTATCACGCTTTCCAGTATGCGCCGAGTGCTCATCTCCTGCGCGGAATCTTTCACGGTGTCGTCTACTTAGCATATCTGCGCTGGTTGAACATGCCTGCTGCTCGCGTTCCCAGACCCGGGCAACGGATACCTGATGAAACTTACGACTCCGTTGACAAAATGTTGGATCGACTCCAAGAGTTCGCTGACTTCCAAAAGGTTTATGAGGCGGAAATTCTTGTGAATCAGTATCTCGAAGAAGGGCATGATATTGACGCACTGAAACGAGCACTTGCACACATTCTGCTACGTGAAGATGCCGAGCTCCACATGTTCCAAGTCCTCGAGGTCGCTTTTCGACATTACGAATTGTCAGATGATTTTGAAGAACAACGGATGCATTTGTTGGCAGCGACGCGTTACATCACTGCACAGAAACTGATGAAGAACATTTTATGGTCTACCGAAAACGCGGAACGGCTTGCTCGAGGCGAATTGCTTAGCGAACGTGAAGATGATTAATGCTTATCAGATCAACCAGTTCGGAATCACAACCAACTTCCGCTGGTAGGGTTTGAACCCTGCCAGCGGTTGAACTGTAGATGAATTTGTTTGTAGTAGAGCAATTCATCGCCCGTTGCAATGTGAAATGAATCAATCGATTCCAAGCAAGCCTTAATTTTAGACTGAACAGGCTACTATAGCTACGCAATCCATTGGTGGGCAGGGGCCTCAGATGGGTTACAGCAATTTTACCTTACAAACGGTGCAAAAAACCTTCCAACTTGAAACGGTTCACGCTATTGGACTCTTTGCGGACACAGAACCGATAGCCCCCAGTGCCGCGCTCACGGAGGAGTTGGCGAAAAAGGTGCCCTTAGCCATCGCCATAAGAACCGAGAAAGCCCGTTCAGAACTCATTGTAGCCGGGGTACTCGTTGAACTTCTTGAACACTTCGATCGCCGCATTAGTTTCTTTTCAGGGATCGAATTCAATGTAGACGCTGATGAAGGATTAACGGGGACTTGCGATTTTCTTGTGAGTCTTTCACCAAACCAACTGTACTTGGAGGCACCGGTTATTAGCCTCGTAGAAGTGAAGAAAGATGACCCCTTGCTAGGGTTAGGACAGTGCGTCGCAGAGATGATCGCAGCGCAACGTTTTAACGCAGAGAGTGGAAATGGCATTCCACATATTTATGGTGCCGCTACCACAGGCACTGAGTGGCATTTCCTCAAATTGGAGGAAACACGATTGTCTATTGATATGGCAGTTTACCCGATCGCGCAATGCGATAAAATCCTCGGCATCCTTGCGAGCATGGTTGAACAAGCGGGATTCCCCCTGCTTGCGCGGAATAAAGAGGGAACCTCTCCTCTGCTTGCGGAAGAGTAAAGGGAGGGGTAGGAACAGGTCCAAGGCGCTTGTGTGATAGACGAAATCCCTACAAGCAGTTGTTTGACAATATCTCAATTACAGCGGGAACTAAAGTAGGATTTCATGAAATTTTCTGTTGAATATGTAAAAGCACTTGAAGCCGTCCCTAACGCAACAAGGCGAGACTTTCTTGCCAGAGTAGGCAAGAGCGCGCTGTTCGCGAGTTTGGGTATATTTGGTGCAGGATGTGAAGCCGTCGATCGGGGGCTTTTGGACAGAGGACTCGCACCGATTGTCTTGGCAGACGCGCATGAAGCAGGGCTTCCGAAGCCGGACATGCTTGTCCATTCGGAGACTCCTTTTAACGGAGAGTTTGCCCCGCACCTTCTCAACGCCGATGTTACACCTACAGAACGCCATTTCGTCCGGAACAACAGCGGTATTCCACAGCGAGCGGTGAACAAGGATCTCCATGGGTGGAAACTCGTCATAGACGGTGAGGTTTATAAGGAACTCGCGTTGTCAATGGATGACTTGATGCAGTTTCCCCAGGTCACTATGGAAGTGGTATTGGAGTGTGCGGGAAACGGGAGAAGCCTATTTGAACCAAAGGTTAGCGGAAACCCATGGCAACGTGGTGCGATCGCCTGTAGTGAATGGACGGGTGTGCGCTTGCGTGATGTCTTACAAACCGCGGGTTTGAAGCCGACTGCTGTCTATACTGGAAACTACGGAGAGGATATTCCCAATGACGGGAGTGAACCCTTTTCGCGAGGGATTCCGATTGAGAAGGCGATGGACGAACATACGCTTATCGCTCTTAAGATGAATGGAGAAGTATTGCCAGCCGCCCACGGGTTCCCCGCAAGATTGATTGTCCCCGGATGGATCGGCAGTGCAATGCAGAAATGGCTCCACCGCATCTGGGTGAGGGATAGAGTTCACGACTCGAAAAAAATGAGCGGATATTCCTATCGCATTCCAACTTACCCAATAACACCCGGCGATGAACCTCCAGTTGAAGATATGCGCATCGCGACTGCATGGCGGGTTAAGTCGCTCATTACCCTTCCCGAACCGCATCTGGAATTCAGGACAGGCACCCCAATACAGGTGAGAGGACACGCATGGGCAGGTGAAAATCACATCGATAAGGTCCTTGTCTCAAGCGATTTCGGTGTCCAATGGCAGGAGACTCTATTGATTCAGCCGTCGAATAGATATGCTTGGTATCATTGGGAAACCGAACTCATGCTTTCAAATAGAGGCTACTATGAAATATGGGCCCGTGCTTATGACGATACTGGTGCCTCGCAGCCTTTCACACAACCTTGGAATCCCAAAGGTTATCTTGGGAATGTCATTCATAGAGTGCCTATCACGGTAGCCGCCTAAACAGTTTTTTTAATCATTGGGTTTTCGCACTGCGCTCCGCTTACGCGCAGGTTTAAGGTATAATTCAACTACGCAGTAAGTAGTTTCGGACATAGAAAAAGTGCTGTAACTCCACGTGACACGGGCTTTTTCGCTTGGCAAATTTATGTAAATCCGGAGGTTCTGCTTATTGCAACTTGCACCTTGACGATGCAACGAACGATGCCATTACGGTCTATCCCAAAGATGCAACCGATCAGTCGAGTTTCTTCGCTGAAATCCAAGATATAGTTGTCTTGGTCGAACCCGCTGGGAAATTGACAACAACTTAGGCAGACATCAAACAGCAATAGATTCGTATTGTTTATTATATGGGGGTTTCATGCCCTCTTACACACGGTGGATTGTCACATCCCTATGTATGACAATCCACCATATTTTTTTCATCCTCATCGCACTTGTCTGTAAGAAGGAACTTCGCCTTAAAGTCTCCATGGCAAGGGAGATGTAGGGAGCCTGTCTGCTATTCCGCCGGATTTGTTTGCAAACCGCAAAAGTTTCTGCTATAATGGGACTATGTTGAACAAAATGCTCTGTTGCTCTCTTATGACTGTTTTCGTTGCTGTCCTCGTCGGATGGATAGGCGGTTGGAGCCGCGCCGTGAAAGTCGGAAACGAGGCGTATTTTCGCGGAAACTACGACGAAGCACAAGCCGCTTTTCAACAGGCAACGCTTGACAAACCTGACAATCCCGTTGTACACTATAACTTAGGGACTGCACTCTATAGACAAGGCAACTTTCGAGAGGCAGCGCGGACATTTCAGACATCACTCTCAAGGCATTCCGAGCAAATCGAAGATATTCTCAATCTATCAAGCATCTTGTATAATTTAGGAAACGCCCAATTTAAAGTCGGCGACCTCACAGACGCAATTTCTTCTTACAAGGAAGCCCTCCACTTGGACCCGGGAGATGCTGATATCCAATATAACCTCACATTGGCACTCCAACTCTTAAGACAGCAGGAAGACCTTGCACAACAGCTGGTAAATAAAAGCACTGCTCCGAAAACCGAGTCGGACGACATTGGCAGAGCGGAAACACTTCGACTCTTAGAACGTTTCAGTGAGAATGAAAATAGACTACGGCGAAAATTACTACAACAACAGCGCAAAAGTGGATATCGGCGTGAAAAGGATTGGTAAACTGTTTAACCAAATCTCTGCGGCTGCTTTCGTGTGTTTTCCCTTGATGCTTTTTCCATCTCTCGCTACTGCCCAAGGAATATTGAAGCGAGAGTCTCCACAACCTGCTATCAACGTCGCTGCCGTGGTGAGCCCTCGGCACATCCAATTTGGAGAAAAAGCGAGGTTGGACCTCACAATTTCAGGGGAGACCTTTATCAAGCATATTGAAGCACCACAGTTCAGTTTCCTACCGGCCTTCCTCGCAGTGCCACTGCATTCCAAAGCAACACCACGGTTGGAAGAGAACAAAATTGCGGTTTCTATAGCGTGGGCTTATGAATTGATCCCACAAGCTATCGGCGACTTCGCTCTATCCGATATCCGTTTTGCATATCAAGGTACTCCCTATTTCGCAAATCCAGGCTCGATTCGGGTGAGCGGTACCGACACCTATGTAGATAGCTCAACCAATGCCATTCATCGAATTGGAGCAGAGGTTGATACATCTGAACCGTATCTCAATGCCCCGCTGACCTACACTTTCCGCTATCTTTATACAGCGGTGCTGCCAACTCGAGAGTCCCCAACCCCACGGCTCCCGACATTCCGGGATTTCTTCGTTGAGGCACTTCAAAAGTCTGCCACCTACACACAGCAAATTCGCGGACAGACATTTTGGGTCGAAGCCTACACACATAAGTTATATCCAAAGATAGCTGGGCAGATCGTTCTTGCTCCTGCTGAACTACTACTCCCCCTCCCGCAAGGCCACAAAACCTTGAAAACCAAACCCTTGTCCTTGACGGTGCAACCGATTCCCGAAACAGGCAGACCGCCTCACTTCGACGGTGCTATCGGTGAATATCAAATTTCCGCTGAAATTGAGAAGGGTTGGATTGCAGCAGGACGCGCGCTAACGCTGACTGTTCGTATCTCCGGACACGGCAATCTCCAGACCGTCACACCCCCCATGCTGCCCAGTATTGCCGGGGTCCTGGTGAGCGGTCCCAATTTGCTTGAAGTGACACCAACGAGCCGCGCTTACGTATACGCCCTAACCCCTGCCAGAATCGGGATATTCCGCATTCCAGCGATTGAATACGTCTACTTCGATCCGATCCGTGCGGTTTATGCAACGACGCAGACCCAGCTTATTCCTGTCTCCGTGCGGCCGCATCCAAATGATCCAGTTGAAGATGAGACCGGTAGTTCACCGTGGTTACCCTGGTTCATCCTCTCGGCAGTTCTGATAGTAGTATTGGCGGTAGCAGGCTATCTCTGGCACCGCACCGGATTTGTGATACCAATGCGAGGGAAGCCCAAGGCAAAGACCGGAGCGGATACGCCTGACAGGGGAGGACGGAAAAATAGAAAAATACAGGATACAGATATAGCACCCGTAACACCGGTTTCACAAGCCCGTGGAGCACTTTCTACTCTCGTAAATAGCGACACCACAGAAAATGCAACAACATTCGCGAATACGCTTGCCCATGTGCTATATCAGTATCTTGAGGATATATTCGACTTGTCGCAGCGGAATATTGATACAGCGCGCGAGGTATGCATGCACGCCGGAATCTCCGAATCTATTTTTAGTGAGTTTATTGACCTTCTCCTGAAGTGTGATTACCACCGATTCGCCCCCGTGCCGCTGTCCGTGGACGAACGAAATGCATTGATCGCTCGCGCCGAGACGGTTATTAACGAAATTGAAACCTCTCAGAATACTCAAGACACGTAGTGGTTTATTTACCGTTGAATCATCAGAACGCGGGTTCGTAGGGGCGAGGTGACCTCGCCCGGTGTGTTGGAAAACACAGTCTGTAAGCGAAGCAGAGGGCGGATTTGAGGAGTTGATCTCAAAGTCTTAGCTCACGTCGTTCTCCCGCAAGGTAAAATTTAAAAAAAGGAGTCATAGAAAAATGGATATATTTTGGCTTTTCGTTCGTTGGCTACATGTTATCGCCGCTGTCGTATGGATCGGCGGCAATATGATTTTAGCGATGGTAATCGTCCCTCACTTCAGGCAAAGTCTGCCACCTGTCCAACGCATTCAACTCTTAACGCAGATAGGGAAACGATTTGAGCCTATCGTATGGGGGTGCATCGGTGTACTATTTTTTACGGGCATTGTCAATCTCTTCGATGCCCTCGACCTCACTTCCCTCGCCCCAATTTCCAGTGCGTTTATGCGGACGTTCATCATCAAAATCGGACTTTTCTTTCTACTGATTATCCTGACGGTATTGCACAGTATGATTTTCGCACCACGACTGGCAGCAGCAATTGAGACATTAGACCCCACACTTGAGGAGCTCCCGCCGGAAGTAAAGCCCCTCCGTTCCCAGATGTCAGTAATATCGAGTTTGATGGGAGTCATATCACTGCTAATCCTACTCGCCGCTGTCGCTCTTCGGATGGGTATCTAACTTTGTAGGGGTAACCATGCATGTCAAAAGGGTATTTATTTTTCTTCGGTATCGTAGGGGCGAGGTTCCTTTGCCAATGAACCATCGAACGCATCTCTGCTTTAAGGAATAGAGAAAATTCTATGCGAATCAAAATTTTCGCCGATGTTGGTGATGGACTCACCCTTTCTATTAACTACAACCATCTGCTTGCAGGCGTAATTTACCGTTTCCTCGCCGAATCCGATCCCGAATATGCTACCTTCTTACACAATAAAGGCTATGCTGTGGCAGGGAAACATTTCAAGCTCTTCACTTTCTCGCAGCTCATGGCAGAACGTAGACGCATCATCGGCAATAAAATCCGTTTCCGTTCAACCTTAACCTGGTTCGTTTCTTCGCCAATAGAACGTTTCCTCTCCCATTTTGCTGATACACGCTTAACCGAGGGCCAGCTATCCCTTGGGCACCACCACTTACCAGTCAAGGATGTCACCGTACCACGCATTCCTCACTTCCAATCTGAAATGCATTTCCGGTGCCTCTCACCGATTGTGATGTCCACTGTCCGCAACCGCGATGGAAAACAGGCAATGCACTACTGCCTACCTGATGATCCTGCTTTCTCCAAACTCATCCGTCACAACCTAACCCGAAAACATACAGCAATCCACGGACATGCTCCACATGACGACACTTTGACATTTGCCTTTGATAAAAACTATATCAATCGGAAACAAGGACGCGTCACTCGCCTAACAGACTACAAGGGCATCAAAATACGAGGAATATTGTGCCCATTCCGTGTAACCGGTAGCCCAGCACTTATTCAGGTTGGGTATGAATGTGGGGTTGGAGATAAAAACAGTGCCGGTTTCGGTATGGTTGAGGTTTAGATGCCTGATACACCGTATCAATTGTAGGAGAAACTCCGATTCCTCACCTATAGTTTTGTTGTAGGAAGCGTTTCCAAATCCCAACAAATCCGCGTAGGAGCGTCCTCCTGGGATCGACTTTTTAATTTGATAGCAAAACGAATGTATCCTATACTTTGAAATAACCTAAGTTGCCACCTTATCGCATAACCTGTTAGGGTGTGCAGCTTCGGGCGCAAGAAACCAAGATTTCCTACGCTACGAAATGCTGCGGATCCTGAACGTTTTCACTGAAACATAGCAGATGCATTTCTAAAATTGTGTCTGTAGCAACTTAGGTTATATTACGAAATGATCCCTCTGGTGTGACCCATAAAAAGAAAGTAGGGTCGAGATGATTGCACAAATTTGGGCATTTCTCAGTAATGTCTGCCCTATTTGGTGCAGTGTTTTCCAAGTATTACTGCTAAAGACTGTCTAATCTCACATTTAGCACACTGTCTCTGATTGGCACATAAATTGCTCACTGCTTATTATTATGTCTGCTATTTCAAGGCAACCTATATTAGGAGGAAAACATGACACGATTATCCATCTGGACCATTTTCTTCAGCGTTGTTATTTTGTTAGCGACGACCTACGCGAATGCTGGGCTTGATGGGAGACTTGTCTTTTATCTGAGCTTTGACAACACTAAAGGGCAAACGATTGGTGATACTTCCAGCAACGGTCTTGATGCAGAGATCATTGAGAATGCCAAGATTGTGAAGGGCAAATATGGGGAAGCGATTCATATTACGAACAACGGACAGGATTGCGTCAGTATCTCTTCTCACGAAAAGTTAAAATTCACAGATGAAATAACAATGACAGCATGGATCCACTCTCAAGAAACGTGGGAAGGCAAGAAGGTGCATTGGATAGATAAAGGGTGTCATTGGTTTGAAGTCGAGTGGGGAGCCTCTTATGGCATCGGTAGTATCGATATCGGTAACGGACCAGAGATATGGTTGTTTTTGGGGGCGCGGGATGACCGCGGGATTTCGGATCGGCAAGAATTCATCGTTCCGCATGAGATGCAGGAGAAAAGGTGGCATCATATTGCGGGAAGTTACGACGGAAAAACGATGAAAATCTATTTAGATGGTGATGTCATGGGCGAAGAAAGAAGGGAATTCAACTTCTCTGGCGATAATATCGCAAGTGTCTGGATAGGATGTGCAAGAAACAAATACGCATTTGTCAATGGCACCATTGATGAAGCTGCGGTCTGGCGACGGGCACTCAGCGAAACCGAAATCAAACAAGCAATGTCGGGAAACTTTCTCGCTGTTTCACTGACCGATAAAGTAGCAACGACTTGGGCGAATCTCAAAGCAACGTTTGTATACCCATGAGAGAAGGTCGATGTTCCAGTTTTCTCAAAATAATGCAACCTTTTAAGACCTCAATTACGTCCCCTAAATCACAGGAATTTTTTATGCGAAAACAATTGCATGCAATATGGTTTGTTGTATTTTTATCGTTAAGTTGGGTAGTGTCCATTTCCGACGCAGCAGAACTCAAAATAGAAAAGACACTCACCGAAACGAACGGTTTGGCATCCAACACAGTGCTTACCATTTTTGAAGACAGTCGTGGGAATATGTGGTTCGGAACACCTAAAGGAGTTACCCGTTATGATGGAGAGAATTTTCGGACCTTCACCACAGACGATGGATTAGCACAAAACACGATAGGACTTATCTTTGAAGACCAACAAGGGATGCTCTGGTTCGCTGATGGTATGCTTTCCGACGTTGTGGAAAGAGGAAAACCTATGGACATGTCATGGATGGAAACGCCTTTAAGTGAACTGGATATCACGCCGCATCCCGAAACGTCTGAAGGAATGAAAACGCATCCATCCTTAAAAGGCGTGAGCCGCTACGATGGGCATGCGTTCAGAATTTTCACGACAGCCGATGGACTCGCGGGCGATACCGTCACGAATATAATTGAGGATACGACAGGCACACTTTGGTTCGCGACAGGGTTCGGTGTGAGTCAATACGACGGTGAAACGTTCAACAACATTGCTATGAACGGACCGATGGGGATGAACATCTTGCCCGAATCGTGGAATCAAGTCACAGCAATTGTACAGGATACAGCAGGAAATTTTTGGTTTGGCAGTGCTGCCGGCATCACCTACTACAACCTCAAAACGTCCGGTTTCCGCCATTTCGGGATTGATTCGGATTTCACGCTTTTTCAAGAGATGGGGGAGGCACATAGCGCATACATAACAGATCTGCAGTTCGATGCAAAGGAAAACCTCTGGATGAGTCAAGATGGGACAAGCGAGGAGAGTTCCGGGATTCGTCAATACAATGGCAAAAAACTGACAACTTTTCCCCAAAGTGCAGAACTTCCGATGAACAGCGTTAACAATATCATGCAGGATAGCAGCAGTAACCTTTGGTTCACGGGTGTTAAGAAACTACCTCCAAAGATGCATGAAACCGAGGACAGTGTGAGTATGACTTTCCCTGAAGTTGAATCCGGCGTAAGTGTCTACAATGGTGAAAAGTTCCAAAACTTTAACATAGACGACGGGCTGCCGAGTAACCGCGTCTGGTCAGTATTTGAGGACATCGATGGCAAACTCTGGTTCGCCACAGATTCTGGTGCTGTAGTCGGGATTTATCTGCCTTCCCAAAAATAGCTATCAACTGTTAACTGTCGCTGGCTGGAAAAGGAAACGTTCCTGAAACGTTTGCGTTCTTGCTGATCGCTGATGACTACTCAAGGAGACAAAACAGATGAAAAGGATTCTTCAAAACATCACTTGCTTGTGGATGGCGATTCTCTGTGGCATTCCTCTCCTGTTAATCGGTTGTGTAGAAAAAGAGATTACGCGTATAGCGGACTGGGAAACCCATTTTACGGATGTCTATTTCGCAGATGCCAAACACGGATGGGTTGTCGGACATCAAGGATGGATCCTTCATACTGCCGACGGGGGTGAGAACTGGGAAAAACAGACGGTGAACACACATGAGGATTTCAAAGCCGTCTATTTCACAAATCTCCGTAACGGTTGGGTTGTCGGAGATAAGGGATTGATTGCCACAACGGATGACGGTGGACGACACTGGACCCTACAAAAGAGCCAAACTTACGCGCTGTTTTTGGATGTCTTTTTTAGCAACTCAAAGACCGGCTGGATTACTGGACAGGATGGGCTATTATACACAAAAAATGGTGGAAAGACATGGCATCACCAAGAAACAAGCGAGTTCGGACTCGGCGGTATCTGGTTCATAGACAAGCACCGGGGATGGATCGTCGGAGATTACGACCGAATCTTTCTCACTACAGACGGCGGTCAAACGTGGCATAGACAAGATAACATCGTGAGAGAAGATCAAACAACAACAGTTTGCAACCTCTATACGGTATTTTTTACAAATGCTTCTAAGGGATGGAGCGGTGGCTCAGACGGGACTATTTTCCATACCACCAACGGTGGGACAGAGTGGCACTCACAGGATAGTCGGCTCCCACCAATTTATGGACATGTCCGTCCAACCGTCAATGACTTCGATTTCATTGATGATGACTACGGCGTGGCGGTTGCACAGGGTGGGTTTATCATCCGAACCGAAGATGGTGGGGATAATTGGAGATTAACAGAAAACCAGACCAAGAATGACTTGATGGGTGTTCATTTTGCGACACCGAAACAGGCATGGGCGGTCGGTTGGAACGGCACCCTCCTGCACTCGACAGACGGTGGCGTAACATGGAACATGCGGAGCGGCACGACAGCAGATACTCTGCAAAGTGTCGCATTTGCGGATGCAAATCGTGCAGTTGCCGTCGGAGAGAAAGGCACAATTGCAACGAGCAATGACAGTGGTAAAACTTGGACCAATATCGAAATGGACACAATGGACACATGGCACCGCATTCGAAATCTGTCATTTGCCACTGACAGAGAAGGTTGGGCAGTTGGTGACGGGGGACTCATCCTCCACACAACCGATGCGGGTCAGACGTGGGAACGGCAAACCAGCGGATGGTGGTATACCCTCAATGCCCTCCATTTCATCAATCCGCAAAAAGGCTGGATTGTCGGAGACTTAGGGACTGTGCTGCATACAACAGACGGCGGCGAAACGTGGATACAACAAGCCCCACGATATTTCCACGAGATGATAAAAGGCATCTTTTTCCTCAACGAAAGAGAGGGATGGGTGGTAGGTTGGCCCGGTATCGTTTTCCATACCACAGATGGTGGATTGACGTGGAAACGGCAAAATAGCAACAGTTACAACGAACTCTATGCCGCCTATTTCATCGACAGACATACCGGTTGGGTAGTCGGACAATTGGGCGAGATTTTGCATACCCTCGATGGTGGTAAAACGTGGAAATTTCAGCGGAGTGGAACGCAGGCAAATTTGAACAAAGTCTACTTTGCCGATGAAAATCACGGATTAATTGTGGGGGACGAAGGTGTTATTTTGACCACTACCAATGGCGGTATCACGTGGGTACGACAGAACAGCGGCACATCCAATGATCTCTATAGTTTTTCGCTCTCCCCTGACGGTATACTCGCTGTTGGTGAAGGTGGTATTGCGATGCGCTACTCTGTGGACACGGAGAAGTTCATTGTTGAATTGCCTCCTGTTGCGCAAGAAATGGAAAGGGTTGAAAAACCGATTGAACCACTTGAATACCACTGGGAAATCGTCCGTCGGGGAAGCTGGCAAGCCGAATTTACCGATACATATTTCCTGTCTGCACAGCACGGGTGGACAGTGGGGAGCGGTGGTACCATTTTACGAACCACAGATGGTGGCACTACATGGCAGACACAGCAGAGCGGTGTATCAGAAACATTGCAACGGATCGTCTTTATTGATGAAAACTACGGCTGGATTACCGGTCAAGGTGTCCTGCTGCGAACCGAAAATGGCGGTAAGAGTTGGCAAGTTATTCGTACAGGATTGAAAAACTTTCACAATATTCCTGCGATACACTTCATCAATCCGAAGGAGGGATGGCTCGGTGTTGATAGAGGACAAATCCTGCGGACACGCGATGGTGGTAAAACTTGGATGCCTCAGCAAACGGGAACAACGCATCAACCGATTACGCACTTACATTTCATCAACAGTCGAGAGGGATGGGCAGTCGCGCCACAACGGTGGACCGGCGGATTTATTCTGCACACGGTTGATGGCGGTGATTATTGGGAAATCCAAGCCCGGACCCATCATCGTGGCATCGGTGTCCATTTTGCAAATGCCCAATCGGGTTGGGTGGTAATGGAAAATGGGACCTCACTCCTTACCAGAGATGGCGGAGAGAGTTGGCAACAGGATTTGGAAATAGCGCGCGGCATTAAAGGGACGAATTTTGATATCCAATTGCTTACCGTGAAATTCCGCAATCACACTGAGGCTTGGGCAATTAATGGCGAACGTACAATCCTTACAACCCAAAACCAAGGGAAACATTGGGAAAAAATGGATTTTTTGCTTGACCAAGGAACCATAGATGATGAGGGAAGAAGTTGGATAGAGAGAATGGTAGAAGAACGTCCTTTTGGATCCTCAGGGCAAATTAACAACGCGCACCTACTCTCAAATGGGCAAGGTTGGGTAGTTTCCGGTGAACAGATTCTCGATAGGGAATCGGCCAGAGCTGATATTGGTGGTTCCGAAGAATCAGGTGTATCTACCGGTCAGATCTACGCCACCACAGATGGCGGAAAGACGTGGCAGCATCAACTCGGTGAATCGCTCGATAACTTCCGTGATGTGCAATTTCTTGATGAGCAAAACGGTTGGATCGCCGGGGACAACGGTGCTCTACTATCAACAGAAGATGGTGGAGAAAATTGGAAGCACTTGCAGAGCGGCACCACCGCCCGTATCGTCGATGTTCACTTCATCAGTCTTGATCCGAAATGGGGTTGGGCAATGGAGAAGGATGGAACCTTGCTTTATACCATAGACGGTGAGGACTGGTCGGTAGACAACAAACAGGAACTTCCCGATCGTGTCCTACCTGATCTTCCCCAGCATAATCTACCTCCACTCTCTATAAATGAGGTTGCCTTCGGCAAGTTCTCTGAAGGATGGGCGGTCGGTGAGAATGGAGAGATAATTCACAATCTGGATGGGGGACCGATTTGGACGCTGCAGCGCACCTCAACCGGTAAAACCCTCACGAGCGTTGATATGAAATTCGCACCCCTCGGTTGGGCGGTTGGGAGCAATGGTGTCACCCAGCGAACCGTCAACGGTGGCGAGTATTGGAAGTTCCACGAGACGCATGTTGGCTACGACCTTTACGCCGTATCGTTCATTACGAAACGAAAAGGGTGGGCGGTCGGACGGGCAGGGATTATCCTATCCACCTCCGATGGTGGATTCACTTGGGAAGCGGAACTGAGCAGTGTAGTGGAGACGCTTTACGATATTCTGGCACTCTCAGAACAGGAACTTTACGCTGTCGGTGCCTCTGGAACGATCATTCATTCGACAGACGGTGGGACAACTTGGGAACAGGAGCACACCGGTGTAGACAACGACCTATATGTTATCACACAGGTCAAAGATGGAGGGACGTTGTGGGTCGTTGGGCAGGGAGGCGTTGTGCTGCGTCGCCCTAAACGTTGACGTGCCTCATTTTACCTCATGCCTTTAAAACGAGAAACGCGCATTCAATTTTAACCGCTCACTCACAGAATAAGATGTTATGCCTTACCTTCATTGATAAGATGAACAGGCAAGGCACAAAAAGCCTTCCTATGTTCTATTAGGCATGGTCTTCAGGACGGACCCCTTTTGTAAAAGTGCCGAAACCGAAGAACGTTGGCGCATAATCACCGACATAATCGACAACACTCTTATCAGGAATTGCGTCCTCCATCCCCATACACCAATAGCAACCGTTGACGAGGAGACGACGAAGCCCTTCGCTTTCTAAGTCGACAGAGGCACCCATTGTTGTATTGAAGACGCGTGAGGTGTTGCCTTCATCGCCTGTATAGGTTTTAATCCACACCATCGGCATTGTAACTGCATCGGGTTTTGGGGCATCTGTTGGGTCCATACCGACCAATACCTGTCCGTGGATAAGTACCTGTGAGTCGCCTGTCAATTCCGTAATGCCGTAGACATCGGACGGCCCCCAGACATCGTCAACACCTTTGAGAATAGGATGATCTTGCATTGCCTCGTCAATTACGCCGCGCGCGCTCTCTTTGCCGTGATGTCCATGGTGGTTAACCCAAGTCTCTCCGAGTACTTGCCTGCCATATCCCCCCTCAAACTCCTCACTGTTAAAACTGTATTTTGCATACGGACTATCGAGGTTGCGGCTATAACTGAAAGCGTGTGTCGCTGTGCGGAGCCCCATCACAGGTTTGCCAGCATTCGTATAGTCAACGACATACTTCATTTGGTCATCGGGCAGTTCGCGGAAACGTGTGAACAGCACCATCATATCCGCGGATTCTAAATGGTGGAGTCCTGGAATGTTCGTCTGTACCTCCGGATCGATTTCCCCTGATTCCGGATCAATAGCAAACAGCACCGTACATTTAAATCCATGGTGCGTAGCTAATACCTTCCCTAACATCGGCAACGCCTCTTCAGAGCGATACTCTTCATCGCCACTGACGAGAACAATATGCTTGCCGTTTCCAGGTCCTTCGTTTCCTTCGTAAACAACCCATTCGTTTTTCATGAAAAGATAAACTCCATACAATAAGATTTTGCATGAGTATAGCATACTTTCCTGATAAAGTTACACCGAATCTGTTTCGGAGCATTAAAGATTCTGTCCATCATAGAGAAAAAACTTTGACAAATGTCTGGAGTTACCATAAAATTAATCTAAGTTGTTACCTCTATGATTTCATATCCATGAACGCCTGTTTTCAGCGAGAATCCTTCATTTTTGCGAAAAGTTTGGTGTATTCCGTGTGATTTTCGGTGTGAAGCTGCACACTCTAACAGGTTCTGCGACGAGGTGGCAACTTGGGTTAAAATTATTAAAAGGAAGACTTGAAAACATTATCTAAAATGGAGTTTTATTTTTCAATAACCCTCAACTAAATAGTAAAGGACTTACGCATTTTTGACAATAGCACGGTTTCTGAGTAGGCGAACCGACAAAAAACACACGGTTCTCTGACACAACCTAACAGGTTATGCTACAGAAGCACAGCCTACGTAAGTCCTATAGCATAAAAACTGGAGGATCTGGATTGTTAAAAGTATCAAAGTTTGGCGGAAGCTCCCTAGCATCAGCGGAGCAAGTCCGCCGTGTTTGCGACATTATTACTGCCGATCCGGGACGCCGTATCATTGTTGTTTCTGCTCCCGGAAAACGAGATAACCAAGACATCAAAGTAACAGATCTGCTTATCGCCGCGGCATCCCAACGACTCATGGGAAAAATCGGTGCTTCGGAGTGTGCTGAAGTGATAGAACGGTATCGGGGCATTGCGTCTGAATTGAAACTCCCGCCGGAAGTTATGGATTCTATCGCTCGTGACCTAACGGAACGTTTGGAAAATAGCACAACCGACACCGACCTCTACATGGACACAATGAAGGCTGGTGGTGAAGACAACTGCGCTCGCCTTATCGCACAAGTTTTACAGGCACGTGGTGTAGACGCACATTATGTGAACCCGAAGGATGCTGGCTTACTGCTTTCGGACGAGCCAGGCAATGCCCAAGTGCTACCTGAAGCATACAACCGACTGCGGGATCTACACGAGCGTCCCGGTATCACCATTTTTCCCGGCTTCTTCGGATACTCGAAAGATGGCAATATTGTCACTTTCTCGCGCGGTGGTTCAGACATCACAGGAGCTATTCTCGCCAGTGCTGTTCGAGCAGAAGTCTATGAGAACTTTACAGATGTCGATTCTGTGTTTGCCGCAAACCCATCTATCGTTGAAGATCCGGTGCCGATCTCGGAGTTAACCTATCGTGAGATGCGCGAACTCTCTTACGCAGGATTTTCTGTATTCCACGACGAGGCACTCGAACCGGTCTACCGAGCACATGTGCCTGTCAATATTCGAAACACCAATAACCCGAAAGCAGATGGCACACTGATTGTTCCAAGCCGCACGTCAACAGATATTCCGGTCGTTGGTATCGCAGCAATGGACAGCGTCTGCTGTATCTATCTCAGTAAATACCTGATGAACCGCCAAATCGGGTTTGGCAGACGACTGTTGCAGATATTGGAAGCCGAAGGTATCTCTTTTGAACACGTCCCGTCGGGTATAGACAATATGTCCATCATCCTTCGAGAAGAAAACCTATCTGCGGCAAAAGAGAAGAGAATTGTCGAACAAATTCGGCAAACACTGGCACCGGAAGACATTTTCGTGGAACGCGGACTCTCTTTAATAATGGTCGTAGGTGAAGGTATGCGTCATACTGTAGGCATCGCCTCGCGTGCTACAGGTGCATTAGCCGATGCGAAAGTCAACATTGAGATGATTAATCAAGGTTCTAACGAGGTCAGTATGATGTTCGGTGTAAAATCCGAAGATATGGAGTCTGCCGTTCAAGCACTTTATGCGGAATTTTTTGATTCCTAACAAATAGTGACTTGGATGACACCGGTTACTGGAAAGGACAACTTCTCGCGAAGGTAGTTATCCACCTTTAAGTCCGCCTAATTATCACTGATGCTGTTGATATGCATCGAAAACCCGTTTTTGACAACGGAAAAAACGGAGCAAAAATTCAATCGTTAAAAAAATGGAAATAACAGTTCAGCAGGAAGAATTAGCCTTAGGAAAACTGACAGACGCACACGTGGAGCAAGCCGTCAAGGCAATCCGCGTTGATGGCTATGTCATTTTAGAGAATGTCATCAATCACGACCACTTGGACATTCTTCGCGAACGGATGGATGCAGATTCGCGTATCCTTATTAATGCGGAAAAATGGGGTGGAGCCGGCAAACTCATAGGGCATCTCCAACAGGGACCGCCACCATTTGCTCCCTACATTTTTAGAGACCTCGTCGCGAATCCGTATGTTGTACAGGTGACGAAGGAGCTGCTTGGTTCCGGACTCTATAATAACTTTTACAACGGCAACACGAACTGTCCCGGCAGCACAACACAGCCGCTCCACAGAGATGGTGCCCACTTGTGGCCAAACCAAGAAGTAGCACATCCAACCACAGAAGTCGTCGTCAATATTTCACCACAGGACACAACTGAGGAAAATGGAAGTGTAGAACTCTGGCCCGGTTCACACCTTCAGGTAGGTGATGGAGGCGTAGATGAAGATCAGGAGGAAGCCCGTCGCAAAATCTGTCCGCCTATCCGTGGAAATGCGAAGAAGGGAAGTGTCCTGATTCGAGACATGCGGCTGTGGCACCGAGGGGTACCTAACCCATCCGATAAGCCACGCCACATGATAGCAATGATTCATCGCGTCAATTGGCTCAAATCCCACCGCCAACTCAAGTATAAAACGGGATGTGAAGTCGCTTTTGAGAACAGCGATCTCGACCATAACGCTGAATTCATTAACTTCGCCGAGAAAAAGATAGATGAGTACGATTACCTCTTCAATCCGAGATTCTAAATATGTGCGCGCGGTGTCCACTGCCGCTCTGAGTTCATGACGGAGGTTACCATGAATGGCAAAAACAGTTGGCTCCCCGCTGAGCCTAACCTCGAGAGGGTTTGTGAAACTTACAGCGATCCGATTTACGCACTTTCCCAAGCAGAAGTGCCTGCCATCATCCTTCGGAACGCTTATCCACCAGAGCAATGTCAAGGGCTTATCAACCGCTTCACGAATATGGGTTTGATGCGCGATGAAGCAGACACCAACTCCGCTGACAAACGTACCCGCATTGACATCGGCACGAGCCTCGGTAATCGTGGCGCGGATAAAGCGAAATTCTTGGCACACGCCGAAGCGACAGAACACCTCTTTAAATTCCTATTCAATGGATTTGATAATCCTGTCGATCTCATCTACGATTCGCTTACGGCACTTTCACCGGGCAAAGAGGTAAAAACCGCCCGTGAACCAGACGGATCACGCTACGGTCCCGCGATTTTTCGGGTGCATTACGAAACCCATAGTTATAAGCCGCATATCGACCACGTCAAGTATCGCGAGCAGCGCACCAATTATGATGTTTATCGTTTTGAGCATCAGTTTGCAGGCGTGCTGTGCGTCCAAAACGCAGACGAACACGGGAAAGGAACACAAGCCATCTTGCACCGGTGTCTCTGGTCTGAGGAAATTCAACCCCATATCGTTGAAGAAACTTTTGATCAATACGCCGCTCAAAACGGGGTAGAAAACTATCAGGTTGATTTGCAACAGGGGGATCTCTACTTTTTTAATACCCGTTGTATTCATGAGGTTCCACCTGTTCAAGGCACGCGGGCTCGCATTGTCTTGGCAGTATTTATCGGATATTCCCCTGAAGATAATGAAGTGTTCGTTTGGTCGTGAACATCGCTAATCAGTGTGTTCAATGTTTTACAGGCGCGCTTTGTCAGCGCGCCGAAAAACAGTCTTTGTTGAACCCTCAACGATTTCTCATCCCTACCTATCTGATTTATAGTAAAATCCGAAAACAGGTTCACCCTTGTAGCGTAGCCTGTTAGGCTGTGCCAGTCAGAACAGATAACTTCAGCGTTCACACGACGCTATGAGTGTCCAAGTAATTACGGAATCTACTATAATACCCCTAACATTTATATAGATTTTTCTCTCAGAAGGCACTTTTTAACTGGATCCTTAAAAAACAGGAATTATTTGGCTTTTTCTTGACATTTTTTTGACAAATATGTTAACGTCTTGGCAAATGAGGTCGGCAGCATCCGTTTTATAACGTAAATCTACCATAAGTTCCATCATAAAAAGAGCAGCGAGCTCTTATGTTCTGGAACACACAGTTTTCCATTCCATCAAAAGGAGATATTCAAGCCATGAAAAAGGGCGCAATAACGAGTCAATTTCATACCGTTTCGATCTATTGTTTATGTTTTCTCCTTATAGCAGGGATGTTCCTTATTACTACATTAGTAGCTGCGAAAACAAAAAAGGTACTGATGTTGGGAAACAACATCACTCAAGTTGAAACGGCAACGATTAGCAAAAATGTGAAAAAAGTTCAGAATTATACCTTCGATTATGAGGTTACGAAAGATCCGAAACTCGCGAAAGCGGATGCCGCTGATTTTGATATCCTCTGGCTTGGGCAAGGTGAAATTTGCGAAGGTGGATGGCGTTTCACTGACCAGGGATCAGAGGCCGTTTTAGAGTTTGTTGAAAAAGGAGGGGTTTGCATTGTCGTTGAGCAGGACCACGATGATGCCGTAGGATGTCCAACACCGTGGCTCCCTAAACCACTAAACGGTGATGAAACCGGTGGTGCAGAGAACTTTGAACTGACAAAAGCACCGGAGATTAGAACGCTTTTCACCAAGCCAAACAAGATAGAAAGGATTGTGACGAATGATAGATGGCACAACCCCGATAAGGCGTTTATTACACTCGCGACGGTTGGTAAGCATCTCATTGCTGCACTCCTATATCATGGTAAAGGCGCATATATCATCACAGCGATGCAAAATGAAAGTCAGGCGCAGCTCGATACAAATCTTCCGTTTATTGAAAACTTGTTGTTTTATACCGCTACCCTTCAGGATGAAATTCTTGCGGTTGAACCGCACCACAAACTGGCTGGGACGTGGGCGCAACTCAAAATGAATCCGTGATAGCACCCACAGCGTAAACGCTGGAGTTTCGGTTTCGTAGCAACTGCAGTTTCCTCAAAGAGGCAACCGTCTTATAATCGCTCCACCCTCAGACAGCTATCCCTGCCCGCAGAATGTTGACAGCCGCATTGACATCTCGATCGTGGTGCGAACCACATTCAGAACAGGTCCACTGCCGCTCAGAGAGAAAGATCTGCCTTGTGATACCCACACGCTGAACACGGTTTAGAAGTCGGTGTCCATTGACTGAGTTGACGGAAGACACGATGATGTTTAGAACATTTATACTTCAATATCTCAACAAACTGGTGAAACGCAAGGTCAGAGACTTTCCGTCCCCACAAACGTTTCATGCCAGCAAGGTTCAACGTCTCCGTGACGATAACATCAAACCTTCTACACAAAT
Source organism: Candidatus Poribacteria bacterium (assembly GCA_007571305.1). Classification (GTDB taxonomy): domain Bacteria; phylum Poribacteria; class WGA-4E; order WGA-4E; family WGA-3G; genus WGA-3G. The sequence continues at coordinate 62,899 of RKRR01000078.1, forward strand.
CGGTCGCGAGTTTCCAATGCCAATCTCGGCGTTGATGGCTTATCCTTCTATAGAGACGGGCAACTTGTCTGACACACCGCCACCAGCCCTGAGACCCTTTTGCTTTACGGCTCAGCACCTTGTGGAGAGACCGAAGTTTGTTCAAGGAGCGTTTCAGAAACTGTGGCGATTGGAGCTTCTCGCCTGTGCTCAATGTCAAATAAGCCTCTTTCAGGCCAAAATCTGCCCCAACGCTTTCACCTGTTGTTGGCAGCGGTTCAGTCTCTGTGTGAGTTGTTGTGATATAAAGCCAGTAGTCACCGCAATTATCACGCTTTATCGTAACTTGGCGAAGCGTTCCATACCACACACGGTGTTTGTAAAACGTATACGGGACTTTCTCAAAAGACCCTTTACCTGTTTTTGTGTGCCATCTTCGGAAACTCAACGTAAGACGATTGTTTTCCAAATACCAGCCAGCAGCACTCGGATACGTAAGAGACTTAAACTTATGTTGTCTTTTTATTTTCGGTCTACCGCCAAGTTTCTTGAAAAATCGCTGATGCGCTGCGTCAATCCGCTTCAACTCCTCTTGTATCGCTTGGCTCGGCAACGCCTTCCAATGCGGATGTGTCGTTCGCTTGAGTTCTGTAAGATGCCCCGACATAGCAAAGTAGTTCGCATACGGCAGTCCGTCTTTATACCGTTGCTGCTGCCATTTATGGAAGTATGCATGCACCTGCCACATCTCATCAAGCAAGTTGCCAATCCGAATACAATTGGATTGGTCACTAAACTTATACTTATAGGTTTTCATGGTCGGTCTATCAAGTGCCAAGTCTTTACCCGTGTCAAGTGGGTAGGCAGACACCCCCCTTGTGGTTAGCTTGACAAGTCTGCCAACTTGATACGATTTCAGCCAAAAGTCAAATGTTTGTTGATATATCAACCCATTGGTTTTCGCTACGACATCCCAAACCTAAAAGATTGGGTCTTGTAGCGGAAGAGAGATAAGTCGAAAAGCCACACAACTGACAGGCAACGGAAGCAATTATGCCGGTAATTGCTTCGCACCACAGCAGCTGCCTGTTTCCCCATCAACACTGTTCTTGAGCACGTCGTGGGGCAATGTGAAAAGCCAGACGAAGTAGCGTCGGCTATGGAACGTTATGGGTAGGGGTTTGCGATTCTTACAATAACGCCTCCGCTAACTCCGTAAAATCGTTCACTGTCACATCGGGTTGGTACGGTGTATCTTCATACGGAAGTTCATAACGGTTCACAAACGCCCCTCTAAATCCGCATGCTCGCGCGCCCATAATGTCAAACGAATTCGCAGATACCATCACGCACTCGTCAACTTCAAGTCCTAACTGCCCCGCTGCGGCACGGTAGACCGCCGGATGCGGCTTAAATGCACCGACCGATGTTACCGAGATCACATCGTCGAAATCCCACGCGACCCGTTCCGAGACGAGATACTCCAAAAAAGAGGGATCCCCGTTGGACAACACTACCAACTGATACCGAGATTGCATCTTCGCGAGGGCAGACAACACCTCTGGAAAAGGAGAAAGGGACTGCCAGCCATGCATAAATTCTGCTACCGTATCGGGGGTCGCATCAATGCCGTTGTGCCTCAGGATGTAGTGGACAGCACGCCGAACGGTCTCCAAGTAGCCGCTATGTCCGAGCATTACAATTGTATCTTGATACTGCTCAATTCGTTGACGGTATCGCCACTGTGCCCAGAATATATCCGCCGATACATTGGCATCCCGTGCCTTTAGTGATTCGTCAATGAAGGGTATAAGACTTCCCCCTAAATCCAAAATTGTACCGAACAGGTCAAAGGTAAGAGCCTTCGTCTCCGCAAAATTTTCCATAATAGTTCTGAGAATAAGGGCAACCAGCCATCAATTTAATTCTATTATCCCAATTCGACTGTTCGTCCAGTGGCCATTGCTTCAAACGCAGCATCAATGACACGCATCTGATTTATGCAACTTTCCGGTGAGACGCGGTGCGGTTTTCCAGTCGTCAAAACGTCACACATATGTTCTAACTGCAGTGCAAACTGGAAACACGGCTCAAAATCAATAACTTCCGTGCCCTCTCGTGTGGTGAGTTCAATATTGACGGCTGAATTCTCGTTGTTCCACACCCGATCCAAGCGGCACATGCCGCCGGTACCTGACATTTCAGCATACTGTCCACCCGCGCAATTAAAACCGGTAGAGATCTGCGCAACACGTTCGCCCGGGAATACCAATAGTAAGTAAGAACCATCGTCCACTTCTAATCCAGCTTGTGAAAGACCAGACACCCGAATCGGTTCAGCACCGAACATAAACCGCGCATGGTGGATATTGTAACACGCCAAATCGTAGATACTACCGCCACCTTTTGCCTTATTAAACCGCCAATTCATTTCAGGGCGCCTCGTTTCAGGACCGCCGCCTCCCCCCCCTGTGCAGAAGGTACTGCGGATTGTTTTAAAGTCCCCAATCGCCCCCGAATCAATTAGTTCTTTCGCTTTGAGGTGCATCGGATGATGCCGGAATTTAAACGCCTCCGCCACTAAAACCCCGTTCTCTTGTGCTGCCCCGACGAACGCTTCTGCCTCCGCCGCTGTTGACGTGAAGGGTTTCTCGCACAAAATCGCTTTGACTTGGCGGGATTCAGAGAGCTGGATACCGACCTCAGCGTGGAAGGCACCCCAAGTACAAATAATAGCGATGTCTAAGTTCTCAGCGTCTAACATCTCTTCCAGAGAGAGATACCGGTTTTCAGGGGCCACGTCAAAGCGTTCACCGAAACTGGCTAATGCATTTTCCGACACATCACAGATCGCTGCCAATTCGGCACTCGGTGCTTGTTGACACGCGTTACCGTGTGCGTTGGCGATCCCACCTGCTCCGACAAGTCCAACACGATAAGTAGTTGACATAATAGTTCCTTCCTCAGTTATGCTGCTGTTAAGGGATAACCGTTCTCAACAATTGCCTCTTTCAGAAACTCAAATTCGTATTGTGGTAACGAGGTACCAGGCTCCAACGCCGCAAAATCTTTTTTCCAGCGATCTACTGCATCTGCCCGTACAATGATCCTGCCCAACGGGATACCCAAGAACGCTTCAAGTTCCTTGAGTACCCGTTCCTGATCTAAAACAAAGTCCTCAAAACGGATATGGATAACATTTTTAGGCATAGGGGTCGCTTGCATAAGTTTATATTGGTAGATCCAAGAAATCGCGCGTCTTTCATAGATGTCGTCGGTTTCAGGGTACGCAACGCCGAAATCCCGAAGATCATCGGTTTTGTGGCTCCCTCGAATACAATCCCGTGGATCCCGAATCCAGTGGATGTATTTTATATCAGGGAACATCCGAATTATCCACGGATAGACAAGCGTAGTCTCTGGTATCTTCCAACCTTTGTGAGGTGCTGGGTTCTGCAGCACATCTTCAAGGTAGGTATTGATAAGTCGCTCAAATTCCGGATCAATCGGCACCGTAAACAGTGGGTCAAAATTCCATGATAGTCCACCTCGCCACTTGACATATTGCGCCATCACTCGGCACGCATCATACATCGCAAACGGTGGAATCTTATCGCCGGAGGGGTTCAATTGGCTTCCCATGAAAACCCCACTAGCGTATAACGTATGAGAAATGGCGCGCGTCCCAGAATGACCGCGGCCGATCACCGTAATCAAATTTTCCATAAAGAGATGTCTAATATAATCAGAAGTCTTTTACCGACAGCCGGCAACTATTTCATAGAAATCACTTGTTTATTTCGGGAAATTAAAGGATAATCATTATACCCCAACTTGCTACCTATAGGATTTCGGATACACGAACACCTTTTTTTAGAGAGACTCCTTCATTTTTGCGAAAAGTTTGGTGTATTCCGTGTGATTTTCGGTGTGAAGATGCACAACCTAACGGGTTATGCTACATAATCGGCAACTTAGGTTATACTTACCCAATTTTTGTCTCCAATAATTTGAAAACATTGTAGCAAATATCTTAAACAAAACAAATCATTTTTTACAAGGAAATTAATGAAATGTGCAAATTTCTCGTACTCGTAAGTCTTATTGTGTCGCTAATCGGACAGGTCGGATGTGACAGAGCCCAAAAGATTGTTACACCGAAACAAGAACAAAAAACGCTCAAGATTGGTTTTGTCGTTGCCGGTGAACGTGTTACCTATCCAAACGGCGCAGAGATGGCTGTAACAGAGATTAACCAGCAAGGCGGACTTTTGGGGATGCCGGTCGAATTGATTGGTCACATCAACAAAGAGGCGATACCGGAAGTCTCCATCCAAATCGCTGAACAACTCATTGTGGAGGACGAAATCATTGCTCTCATCGGACCTAACCGCTCGTCCCATGCGGTCGAAGTAGGTCCAATCGCACAGCGTTATGGGATCCCGATGGTTACTACGACCGCAACCAATCCTAACGTAACAAATGCTGGTGATTTCGTGTTCATGGCATCCTTCACAGACAGTTTTCAAGGCAGGGTCATGGCGCGGTTCGCGAAAGATGATCTCGATATTACGACTGCTGCCCTTCTTACGCGTAGGGGTGATCTCTATACGGAAGGCATCGCTGAATTCTTCGCACTCAATTTCAGCAAATTAGGCGGTGAAATCGTTGCAAACGAATCTTATGAAGCAGGAACAGTAGACTTTACAGCACAGCTGACCCGCATTGCGGCGATGAAACCAGATGCCCTTTTCGCATCCGGATTCGTTCAAGAACTTGCGTTTCTAACGCAACAAGCACGGGCAATACCATTGCAAAATGCCAATGGAGAGCCAACACTTTTCCTCGGAGCAGATTCATGGGATAATCCGCTGCTGCTTGACAGCGAAAACGCGAAAGTAGAAGGCAGCTTTTTCAGTGGACACTTCTCACCAGATACAGATGAACCCACAGTTCGTGCGTTTGTTGACGTTTACGAATCCATCTATGAATCTACGCCAACAGGTGGTGTCGCGGTGAGTTACGACTCGGTCAAATTGCTTTTTGAGGCAGTAGAGCGTGCAGGCAGTCTCGATCCCGATGCAGTCCGTCAGCAACTCGCTGCTACAGAAAACTATATCGGAGCGACTACGATTGCCAGTTACGACGAAAATCGTCATCCCACGAAAAGCGCAGTAATTTTCACCATTAAAGACGGCAAAAAACAGTTTTACAAGCAGGTCGCCCCTTAATTTTCCGTGGGTGAATGAAGTGATTATTGATGTGCAAAGCCTCTGCGGACATGGGTATTTTTAGGAGGGGTAACGAGTTTCTCATGGTAGAATTCCATATTCTCTACATTTGTCGATGATTACTTCCTTATTTTTACAATTTTCCAGAATGAAGTAATTTTCCTTCAAATCGCTAATTCTATTAATAGAAATACTCTTCTGATTGAGTTCTTCAATGAGAGTAGTTGGAACAAAGTAAAGTTCAAAAGCGTTGTTACCTGCTGAATGAACTCCGATAACAACATCTGAGGTCGCAGTGGACTGTGTATAAGTCTTAACATCCGATTTGTACTCTCTATCAACTCCACCTCTACCTCCACCAGTAAAGTGGACTGCTCGTTTTGCTGTTTTGATTTGCGCGCGGATTATGTCCTCACTGTTATCTGCTGTCTTACGGACAATAATGATATCATAAGGCAATAAAGGTAGATCTACCAATGAGACGTTCTGATACTTTTTCATCAAAATTCCAACCGCGATATGCTCATGAGCAAACCCCTCTACTGAAGCCTGTCTCCCTCTCTCTTCTATTTTAAGCATGTTTCCGCCTCTATTCTCTCGTTTTTTTCAAGACTAAAACCCAATCAGTGTTGATACGTTCTCCTCTGGGGACCTTAATAAAATGTTTGATGATCTCCGAACCAAAGTAAGTTTCAATTTCAAATCCAATATCTTCGGCGATTGGCATGAGATACTTCCAGTTCTCAAATAATTGCCCCCGGATACGATTATTACCTACAACAATAATGTATCTACCTCCGTTGCGTAGGATTTTATAAACCTCAATCAGGTTTTTTCGCATGTCATCTAAATACTTGAAGGCAATGAATGCACGTCGCGGATCATTTTCAAAGATGTTGGCTATCACTTTATCCGCTTCCGGAACACCAATTTTATGCTGGTGTTTGTAGTCATTGGCTGAAACACTTTCTGTGCCAACATTTTGTTTTTTCAGTGCTGTTAATGAGTCTTGAGCGAAGCCAAGCCAATACATTTCTAATTGGTGGGTTCTTGGATAATCAACGGCATTGACATAAGGGGGTGAAGTTACCGCTAAATCAAAGTAATTTGTCTCATATTTAATATTCCTTGCGTCCATGTCTTCTGGAAAATCGACGGTTATGCCTGATGGATAATTTTGGGAGAACATTACCATTTTAGGCATTTTAACCGAAACTGTTTTAGCAAATCGGTTCAGCGCGTCGGAGGGACGAACCAATTTATTCAGTTTCTTCCGAATCACAGTTCGAGTACAATTGTCATCGGCATTGGAAACAGAGCGAATGATAGAAGAAAGACAAATCTTGAAGAAATCTTTAACAGCATTGTCAGTATCAAGGGACTGAATCTGTTTTTTTAAATAGGTGAGTTCCCAGAGAATTTCCTTGTTGAACCAGTTGTCTCTGTAAGGAAAGTCTGGTAAGTCAGAGTCGCTTATAAGTGAAGGACGGTAGTGGAGAATCGACTCCAAGAGGATCTTTTGTGCTGACTTAAGTTCCGTTTCCGCTAAAGGCGTTACCTTTACTTTTGAAATGAAACGGGAGAATGGGTCGACATCAATTCCAACGGAATTCCGCTTTGAAAGAAGTGCTTCAACATTTGTGGTGCCGCTCCCAGCAAACGGATCGAGAATCCAGTCGTTTTCTTGAGAATATCGTTTAATGAGCCAACGAGGTAATTCTGGGAAAAATTTGGCAGGATACTTGTGCAACCCATGCGTCAAGAAACTCTGATCGTGACTAATAAACAAAAACCTGTCGCCATCTTTTGTTGGCAGATTAACAGGAATATCGCCATCCACTCGAGTAATGCTTTCACCGAAGTCATTTACAATTTTAGTAATGTTGTCCATATTTTACGTTGAGAAACTTTTTCATTTTTGCCGATAAGTACACAATGGGTTAAGCGTGGATGATTGGCTTCCGTTCAAGTTCTTCTATTTTTCGCCAGTCTTAACATTTTCATAGCAGTTTCTCCATGCCTTAGTATTTTTTTCACACATCATTGGGGCATTATAGCACAGCTGCTGAGTATTCGCAACAAAATGCTTACACAAAGAAACGCGAAAAAGCGACAGCCACTACATCCATCGTCATCGCGACGAGCCAGTGAATTGCCGCTCCGTAGATAAAAGAACGGGTTTCCAACGCGAGCACACCAAGTAATACACCGGCAATGACTGAACCGATTGCCTCCGGTAACGGCTTTGTATAGTGCATTACTGCGAATGGGATCGTCTGAATTAACAGAGTATAGTTTCCGAATTTCCGTTCTAATCCGAAGAGCATAAATCCACGAAAAAAGAATTCCCACGAAAACATGTAGACACCGTAGGCGAGTTGATAGGGTAGGAACACCTGCCAACTACTTGCCACTACCTTGCTGAGTGGATATTTCGCTACGAAAGGCGGGTAGACGATGACAGCGAGAATAACCACAGGTATCATCAGAAACCATGCCGCGCCTGTTATGCTCCATCCGAGTTTCTGATTTCCGAGTTGGAATCCGTAGTCCTTCAATCGCTCCTTCGTTCCAAATTGTGCAACAAGGACGGGCGCGAGGAGTAAAGTAAGTGCTGTCGTCAGAAACCAATAATAGTACGAATGGCTCTCTGCTAATGGGATGTCGATAAAGTATTCTGCGAAGTGTTGCCTGAAGAAACTGCGGCGACTGTAATACCTGTGCAACGTTAACAGGAGCCCAGAAGCAAGTAGGATAACAGTTGCTTGTTGTTCCCAACCGCGCAGATATTTTTCTTTTAAGTTTTGGAGATGGGAATTCATCTTGACATCCTGCCTATTTTCGCGTATTATATCGTGAGTAGCACAAATTTGCAATAATCAGCTAAGGAGATCGGGGTTCCAAGGTCCGATTCGCAAAATGCAAAGGAGTAGGATGTTTGCCCCTGATCAGATTAATCGCATTTTAATCATCAGACTTGCACCACTCGGCGAAACGGTTTTAACAACACCTGTCATTCGTGCTTTACGTCGGCACTTTCAAGATGCCTATATCGCTTACATGGTAGCTCCGACACGAGAAGATTTAGTATCCGCAAATCCATACTTGAATGAGGTCCTTACCTATCAGACTTCAGTGCCGAAACTCATCTATCAGATGGCTCGGCGTAAATTCCAAATGGCTGTTGTGCTACAGCCAACGTTCCGCCTCGTCCTTCATACATTTCTTGCCGGGATCCCGTTCCGCGTAGGATTTGAAACGAACACTGGTGGAAAGAAATTGTTGAATCTGACAGTCCGAAATAACACCGCGCAGCATGAGACAGAACGTTATCTTGATGTTGTGCGTGCGCTCGATGTTGAAGTTGCAGACAACGAACCGGAAGTATTCGTTGATAGTGCAGGCAGTGCCTGGGCGAACAATTTTCTTGAAGACCGAAAACTAAATGACGATAGGCACATTATTGGTCTCAATCCGGGTGCCGCGACAACCTATCGTCGGTGGGATGCTGCGAATTTTGCCGATCTTGGTGATCGGCTACATACAACATACGGCGCACATATTGTTATCACGACCGGCCCTCGGGAAGGTGAATTGGCAGATCAGGTGATGAAATTGATGTCACATTCACCGGTGATTGTCAATCAGGCGACCCCGATGCAACTTGCGGCACTGCTGCAACGGTGTCATCTATACATCAGTAACGATACGGGCCCAATGCACCTCAGCACCGCAGTGAAAACACCGACGATCGCCTTGTTTGGAGGCTCTAATCTTATCCAGTGGGCACCGCCGTGGAATAGACATGCAGTGATGGCGCGCACTGAGTGCTCGTTGATGAAAACGCTATCGTCCAAAGAGTGGGACGCATATCCCGATCGCGCACGTGAGAATCTTGAGGCGATTACTCCAGATGCAGTTATGGCGACAGTGGAGAAACTCGCATGGTAAGTTCTGAACACAACCGAGTCGAAGGATTGCATGTGCAACTCATCAAAAATTGTCTAACCAGCATTCGTAATAGGATGTATCGACAGGCACTCTTTGAGATAATCACGTTTACATTTTTCTGTGGGCTCATTCTGATCGCCATTCTGTTCTTGCTGAACCGGGTGATTCTCCTACCGGCATCTGTATCAAAGATCAGTTGGATCGTCATGTCTATCGCAGTGGTTGTAGGTGTCTGCCTCAGTTTGAGACATCGTAAGGATTTAAGCTTTGTCGCGCGAATTGTTGACGAAAAGATGGGACTCAGTGAACGTCTCAGTACGGCACTTGGATTGGTGCAACACGATTCCCGAAGTGAGTTCGCTCAACTCCAAATCCAAGATGCTACAGAGATTGCTACAACCTTAGCCGTAAAAAAAATAAGTCCGCATCGTCCGCCGAAGTTCCTGAAACTGTTGCCGATTCCTGTGTTGCTGATTGGGCTTTCTTTCGTTGTTTTACCCTTTTATGAAGTGCCACAGCCACTGACGGGTTCACAGCAGCAGGCGTTAGATGGAGTGATTCAAAATCTTGAAGGCGAACACGTTGAGAATTCGGCATTAAAACGTCAGATCACCGACACTGTAAAAGAGTTAAAAGCCGTATCGGATATCAACACAGCACAGAAACATCTCAGTAACTTAAAGAAAGAGGTACGTGAACAGCAATCGGTGCAAGCTGCTATTACCGATGTCACAGAAGCCAGTCAAGATTTTCGTGGTATGGATGCTAACGAACTCGCTGCAGCGTTGAAAGACCTCACTGAACAGGCTGAGATACCACCGGAGCTCCAAGCGGAACTGATGGAACTCTTTGAACGTTTAGCTGAGAATCTGCCGAAGGGTGCTCTCAGTGATTCATTGAATCAGATTCAGGGCAAAACAGTTACACCGGAAACGTTACAAGATATCCTCACTGCGCTTGAGGAGATGGAAAAATCAGCAGATCTCGCGCAATTGGAGGCACAACTCACGGCAAGTCAGAAGGAATTGGCATTGGCAACGATTGAAACGAAATCCCCTGATGGCGGGGTTGCAAATAGTGATGGTGCCCCCGGGCGAGACGCTGGAACTGGCGAGGTACAAGGAAGCCATGAAGGTGCGTCGAATGCCGATGTACCCTCGGAAGCACAGATGACTGAATCCGGCGGAATGGACATCGAAACAGACAACGCAGATTCTACAACGCCACTGACAGGTGAGGAGACTCCGGTCCTACAGGGAAATAGAGAACAATTGACACTTACAGCAGGTGCGTCTGGGAATACAGAAGGTTTCTCTCGTGTCTTTACGGGTGAGGTTGCCGACGAGGCACCTGCCTATTTACCCTTTGCCGATGTGGTACTTAATGCATCGCGTGCGTATGCTGAGGCAGTAGAAAATAACCGTATTCCTATCCGGTATCAGACACAGATTAAATCCTATTTAGAGGCAGTATCCACAAAAAGTGAAAAAACACATCATTAAAATTCTAATTACTGTTGGGATCGTTGCAGGGGTTTATCTCGTGTTGAGGTACTACGGCGTGACAGACGAAATTCGCTTAGAGAACGTACCGAAAATCAAAACATGGGTAGCGAGTTTCGGGAAAATAGCTCCCTTGATTTACATTGGACTTTATCTGGTATCCACTGTCTTTTTCCTTCCTGGCTTTCCGATAACTGTGTTAGCAGGTTTCGTCTTCGGACCCTTGTGGGGTATCTTTTATGCGTCCGTTGCTTCTATTATCTCTGTCTCCGTTGCTTTTCTTATTGCCCGCTATGTTGCCCGCGACCTCGTTGAAGGTTGGGTCAAAGACAATGCGCAGTTCCGTAAAGTAGATGATCAGGTTGAAGAGCAGGGATGGCGTATCTTGATGTTCACACGTTTGGTCCCGATTTTCCCATTTACCCTTCAAAACTATGCCTATGGGTTAACGAGTATTCGGTTCTCTACTTATGTACTGGTCTCTGCTATCTTTATGTTGCCGGGAACTGCAGTGCTTGTCCAGTTAGGTGGGGCGTTTGTGAGTGGTGAGGGCAATATTTGGAAGACGCTCCTCTATCTTGGGATAGCTGGGGTGCTTATGCTCTTGCTGTCGCTGATTCCCAGATTGCTACAAAAATATCAAACAAAATTGTAGTTCAGAGAAATGGGGGACCGGGTGCATCACGGGTGTTTCTGAATTAACGCCGCTACGGCAGCAATCGCTTCCTCACGGGTTCTGATTTCACCGTCAAATTGACGGTCCTCAAGCTCTTTTAACAAATCTCCAATTTGCTCCCCTTCTTTCAAATGAAATTCCTGAACCAGATCTTTCCCTGTGATCAGTCTGCCCTGCTTGTAGATTGGCAGAATGTGTTCATAGTAAGTATCAGCGATCTGCTTTAGGATCGCCGAATCAATCGGAGATGACGCTGCGGAATATAGGAGAATACCCCACCAATCGGACGCATAAGTTCTAAGGAAGCGATTAATCTGTTTCTGCGTCAATTGTGGGATTATGTTTTTAAGTTTCTTGCTCCCTGAGATGAGACATTCTATAAACTGTAAGGCTTTTCGGCTGAACCGAAGACGCTCGCCGATACCATCCAAATCGTCTCCTAAGAGTAGACTCAATTTGATAAGTGAACGCCTATTGACTTCTGCGCTCAGTTCGTCTTGTAGGTAGTGATTAATTTCTTTTTGATAACCGTGGAGGGACGCAGGAATTGGACTTTCCTCGAAAGTCTCGAGTGAATTCCAAGTTTGATGAGACCGTTTTATCGTTGGAACGACCTGTGTGAGGAGTCCTGCTGCGTCCATTTGTTGTAAATATGGGAGGGCTTTCTTAACGTAAAAAATTTTCATCAGTTCATCCCGGCATCTTTCCGCCGCTACAGTAGACAGCATCGACCTGTACGCTGTCACCAGATCGATTGCATTCTCGGAGATCTGGAAGTCTAACTGGGCTGCGAATCTATAAATTCGTAAAAGTCGAACCGGATCCGCTATTACAACCTGCTTGTTCGAGAATTGGAGTAGACCTGCTTCCAAGTCTTTCATACCACTGCATGGGTCAATTACCTGAGAGAGATGATGTTCGTGTGCCTGTCTTGTAAATGTCTGCACATTTTCAAACGCGATTGCCATGGCATTAATCGTTAGATCCCGTAGACGTAAGTCGTCGATGAGCGATACAGCTCGGAATTGTGCGAAATCCATGCTGAGGTGTGGGGACTGTGAAGTGTTATTCTCCTTAACAATCACGCGGGATGTGGATGGGCTTTTTTTTAAGGCGATGGCAATTGCTCCGATACTGGTCGCAAACGCTTTGGCAAACTGGATCGCATCAGAAGCCAGGGTAAAATCAATATCCGTCGTCTGACGTCCGAGCAACAAATCCCTGACGCTCCCTCCAACGAGATAGAGCTGCACCCCTCGATCTTTTGCGAAAATATTGAGTGCTTGCATGGTCGGGTGGTCAAATAGTTCTTGGAGTGTTTGTGTTGCTAGCTTCACCGGTTGACTCGTGCCTTCTGTCGTTGTGCTTTCCGGGAGCGGAATAGGATCCCATCCAAATGGAGATGTGTTGCGTAGCCGATAAAACTTGCTACATAGAACGGAAAACCACTACGGACAGCACCCGTAAGTCCTTCCCATTCCTGCAAGGCATTGAGTGAGTCTACGAAGGTATCAGATGTTTTCCAATCTGAATATGCCGCATAGATCGGAATTAACAGAAACACACTGGGGAGCAGAATCATCGTAATTTTGGCGTGTGTCCATCCACGGTGTTTGCTCATGATTGGGAGCATTGCGAATAGACCGAGCAGCGCGGATTCCAGATACCTTTGCAAAAACACGATGAGCACTACGTTCAGCACAAAGAGTACGGTATAAAATATTTTTTGACTCTTGCTCTTAATATCAACGTCTGGCCATAATCCGAACAGGACTGCGACAGCGAAACAACCGACGATTTTTACAACGTCTGTCACGGATGGAATGGTTGGATTCCACCCCTGTGGTAGAGTATCATAAAGGATTGGAACAGCAAAGGTGGCGATGAGCGAGATGGTGAAGAAAGTACTATAAGCGACTAACCCGCCGATCCAGTGCTCGCGGAACATACTCATAAGGATAGTATAACATACTTATCGTCCAAATAAAATTTCTTTCACCATTATCAACAGACGTGGGATGGCTTGGATTTAATTTGACTTCAAGCACTGAATATGATACAATTATATCATAATCTTTACGAAACTTGCTTTTAGCAATCGTTTTTTCCGCACAGTGCTGAAAGAACTGTTGAAATGATGAAGGGTTTCACGCGGCTATTGGAACCGAGAACTCAGTGATTCCGGGATGGGGTGCTCACCATACACGTGAGCGGTAGAGAGATAACCTTAGAACCAACTGATATTGACCCCGGAAACATCAAGGAGACTATCGCTTTTTTTATAAGGTCCCAGTGGCGAGGTCATCGGATTTTTTGAAACGCATGAGTCTTTGATTCTCAGGGTTAAGATTACTGACAATTGGCTTGACTGAAAAAAGGAAAACGGGTATTATGTAATAATAGAGGTGGATAGGCGAGAATTGATACCCCGCTGCTTCGGCATCGGTCAGGTCGTAAAACGCAGTCTTTAGAATTTAAACCATCTTTCGTCCTTGATTTGTCTGTTCTTTTCAACTGTGCACTACGACATCATATAAACCGCGAAGAACCTCTACGATTGGGAGTATCGCGTTTTTTTATTTTTTATTTTATCTTTTAGGTATGACAGCAGAAGAGAAAAACGCAATTATTGAGATGTTAGCACCGATGCTTGATACTGATGGTATTGAGCTTGTGGATGTTGAAACACATTCAAAAACGCTGCGGATCCTCATTCATAAACCCGATGGACTTTCAGTGGCAGATTGTCAAACGGTGAACCAGATCGTACGTCCGATTTTAGAAGTTCATGACCACTTAGCAAACTATGCTCAGTTGGAAGTAGCTTCCCCCGGCATAGACAGACCCTTGCGAACCGCTAAGGATTTTCAGCGGAATTGCGGACGGACCGTTCAGATAGAAGTCGCCTCAGAAAACGAACACGAGCGTCAAGTACAAGGCACCGTCGTAGAGGTGCATCCTGAAGAAGTCGTCTTAGCACAGTCTGATGGAAAGGACATCTCCATTAAAATATCGCAAATTCTCAATGCCTATATACATCTGAGATGGTAGCGAATAAGAGCCAAAGACGGACGCTGTGAATATAAAAATATGGAAAGGAGCACGCGGACTATTGATACGGGGTGACACCTGCTAACCTGTATCATAAAAAAACGCGGGCGATTATTATGTTAGAAAATCTCCAAAATGCTATTCGTCAAAATACAGCACACACAGATTTACCTGAAGAGGTTTTCATTGAGGCGATAGAGGAGGCACTTCGTGTCGCTGCACGCCGAGTGTACGGTGCTGAGGCAAATGTTTCTGTTGAGATTAACTTGGAAGCAGGGGATATACGCTGCTATGTCCCGAAAAAAGTGGTCAATATTATGCGTGATTTCTCAACAGAGATTCCGATAGAGCAAGCAGTGAAGTTCCAAGAGGACATCGAGGTTGGAGAGATGCTGGATGTCGAAATCAACCCCAACGAGCTTGGACGGATTCCTGCACAATTGGCGAAGCAAATCCTTTTCCAAAAGATCAAGCAGGCGGAACGAGAGAAGATTTATCATGAGTTTGAGGGCCGTGAGGGCGAGGTCGTCACGGGTTATGTTCAACGTTTTGAACGTGGTGGTATCATCTTAGATCTTGAACAGACGGAAGCGTTCTTACCACCCCGCGAGTTGCCGCGTTCACATAACTATGAACGTGGTAAACGTTTGCAATGTCTAATTCTGTCCGTAAAGAATGAGATGCGTGGTGCTCCCATTATTGTATCTCGGACGCATCGTGATTTGGTAGCGGTGTTATTTGAGCACGAAGTTCCTGAGATTTATGAGGGTCAGGTTCAGATTATGGCAGTCGCTCGGGATCCTGGCAATCGAGCGAAGGTGGCGGTCAGAGCGACAGAAGAGGGTATAGATGCCGTAGGGACATGTGTTGGCGTTAAAGGTATACGTGTCCAGACGATCGTCGGTGAGCTTGATGAAAAGATAGACTTATTGGAATGGAGTGAGGACCCCAGCATCTTTATTGCGAATGCTCTGGGGGCGCGAGTCAATGTGCGTAGGGTTGAGTTGAATGAGGAAGAACAGAGTGCTCTTGTGATTGTTCCTGACGATCAACTCTCTTTAGCAATTGGACAGCGGGGTCAGAATGCGCGACTGGCTGCGAAATTGACGGGTTGGAAGGTTGACATAAAAGGTGAGTCTGAAGCAAGCGTTTCGATGGATGAACTCTTTAAACCAGAAGATTCTGATAATACAGAGGGGCAAACCTCGGACAGTCAAGCAGAAAGTCCTGACCAAAGTCTGCAAGAACAGGAGACTGTTGATGTGTCGGATTCAACGGAGGCTGAACAAGTCGTTGATTTGGTGGAGGATGTTGAAGTAGACACAGACGCGGATGTTATTGCCGCTGAGATGATTGAGACTTCAGGCGAGAAGATCGTGGCGGACACCACTGGCTCTCCTGAGGGTGATGATTTTGATACTGAATCTTAAAAGTAGGTGGAGTCATTGAGAGATGTTATTCGCACTTGTATTGGGTGTCGTGGGAAGTTACCGCAGAAAGCGTTGGTTCGTTTCACACATCAGGGCGGCGGAAAACTGCACATAGACTGTTCCAAGAAGTTAGGTGGGCGCGGGGCTTACGTTTGTTCTTCTCAAGACTGCATTCGGAAAGCGTTTAAGTTTCCCAAACGGATTAATTCTGTATTACGTGTACAACTGGCGAGTGAGAATATAGCACAATTTGAACAGATGCTTCTTCAGAGGACCCAAAAGTCCACGAGCTCAAAATAGAAAAGGAGTAAAGTACTATGAATCAAGCCCAACGACCGCGGCGGAGGTCCGCCAAAGGTAGTCAAGAGGAAAGTCAAGTCTCTGGTATGCGGGTTTATGAATTAGCGAAAGAATGTAACCTAACAAATAAGGAACTTATTGATCTACTTGAGGAGCATGGAGTTCGCGTTAAAAATGGGATGAGTAGACTCGATCCGGACACCGTCGCGCTTATTGAATCAGAATTGGCTGAGGAACCGGTTGATGAAACCGAGTCTACGTCCGAAGAGGTGGTTGAAAATACTTCGGAGTCAGAAGAAATTAACACCAACGGCGGTTTGCGGGTTGAGGAAGGCATAACTGTCGCTGACCTTGCAATATCATTGAAGCTGCAACCTTCAGCGTTGATTATGCGCCTCATGAAGTTACGGGTGATGGCGAACATAAATCAGCGGCTTGATTATGATACGCTTGTGAGTCTTGGGGAGCACTTGAATTTTGAAGCGGTTCGGGCGAAAACACTTGAAGAAAAACTATTGGCCGAGATACCGGATGACCCAGAATCTTTACAACCTCGAGCTCCGGTCGTTACAATCATGGGACATGTGGACCATGGCAAAACATCTCTTTTGGACTCTATTCGTCAATCAAATATCAGTGAATCTGAAGCAGGTAACATAACACAACATATTGGAGCGTATCACGTAAGATTAAAAGGTGGGAGCATCGTTTTCTTAGATACGCCGGGGCATGCCGCCTTTACCGCGATGCGAGCTCGTGGCGCACAAGTAACCGATATTGTCGTTCTTATTGTCGCAGCTGACGACGGAGTCATGCCTCAGACAATTGAAGCGATCAGCCACGCAAAAGCCGCGAAGGTTCCGATTGTGGTCGCCATTAACAAAATAGACGTGCCCGGAGCGCGCCCAGACTACGTCAAACAACAATTGGCAGAACAGGAACTTCTGCCAGAGGATTGGGGTGGACAAACAATTTGTGTTGAGACTTCGGCTATAGATGGAACGGGGATTGATTTTTTGCTTGAAATGCTCCTGTTGGAATCCGCTCTGCTTGAACTCAAGGCGAACCCAAATAAGCCAGCACGTGGTGTTGTTATTGAAGCAGAGGTTGACAAAGGGCGAGGTGCGATCGCAACCGTTCTCGTCCAATCTGGAACGTTGAGGGTTGGTGATGTTTTTGTTTCAGGTAGGTACTCCGGGAGAGTTAGAGCAATAATGGACGATTTCGGGAAACGGATGAAGGAATCTGGACCTTCATGCCCCGTTGAGGTGCTCGGTTTTACCGGCGTACCAGAGGCAGGCGACAGATTCTATGTCGTTCAGTCTGATAAGGACGCACGTGCTATCAGTGAAACCCGTCAAGACCAGTATCGCAATGAAAAACTCAGGGCAAATAGCCACGTCAGTTTGGATAACCTGTTCCAACAAATTCGGGAAGGCGAGATCAAAGAATTGAACGTTGTTCTTAAAGTGGATGTACAGGGTTCTGTCCAAGCCGTCGCTTCATCACTGCTCGAGTTGAGTACCGATGAGGTTAAGATCAATATTATTCATCAAGCGGTCGGAGGGATTACCGAGACCGATATTTTGCTCGCCTCTGCTTCTGATGCAATTGTCGTCGGCTTCAACGTGCATCCTACGACGGAGGCGGTACAGGCTATAGAGATGGAGGGGATTGATGTTCGGACTTACAACGTCATCTATAATCTCATCTCCTATATCCGTTCGGCTATGGAAGGCTTGCTTGATCCTGAAGTACGAGAAGTCGTTATCGGGCGTGCTGAGGTCCGTGAATTATTTAAAGTGCCGCGCCTCGGTTTGGTTGCCGGTAGTTACGTCAATTGGGGGCGAATTTCCTTCAATCAACCGCTCCGTATCCTTCGCGACAATCGATTGATCCACGAAGGTAAAGTCAATTCGCTCCGCCGGTTCAAGGATAATGTCAATGAGGTGCAAGCGAACTACGAATGTGGGATAGGAATTGAGACGTTCGATGATTTGAAGGTTGGTGATGTCCTTGAATGTTATGTCTACGAACAGATAGCGCGCTCACTTTCGTAACTTGGTTCTGTTCGTATGGTAACGTCCTTATCATCAGGGATGCGGTTGTCAATCGCACCCACAATTGATTGACATTGGCACTTTCATGCACATCGGTGTTTGTAAAATCCGTCTACGAATTCCGGAGAGTCATTCGCTGAAAGCGAAACGCCGGGTTATCAAAAGCCTCATCGCGAGACTCAAAAACCGCTTCAACGTCGCTGTTGCTGAAGTTGAAGCATTGGAGGCGCATCAGTTCGCCATATTAGCTGCAGTTTCAGTTTCCAATGATGTCGTACATCTGAATAAGATTATCTCACATCTCATCGCTTTCGTGGAGGCGAATGTAGATGCTGAATTAGTGGATTACGAAACGGAATTTTTCTTTTAATAAAGATCGCAAGCCAAAACTTGCTGCAAGGGATAGGATTGACATGGTAGATAATAGAAGACAAGATCGGGTGGGAGCTCTCATTCAGCGAGAATTAAGCGAGATTATCCAACGTTCTGTAAAGGATCCGCGCGTCGCGTTTTGTACTATCACACAGGCATCTGTGTCCCCGGATATAAAATATGTGGATGTGAAAGTGAGCGTTATCGGCGACGAGGAGCAAAAAAGCAAAACGCTTGCAGGCCTCAAGAGTGCAGCGGGGTTCCTGAGGCGCGAGATCGGGAATCGCCTGACGCTTCGCTATTCGCCGGAACTTCGGTTCACTATAGATGAATCTGCTGATTATCTCTTCAAAATAGATGGGCTCCTCAAGTCTGTGGAGACCGACGACGAAACGACATAAGACCACGCAGCGGACACTTCATGAACACCCCACAGATGGCTCATACGCAAAACTACACCGCACTCCTTACCTTATTTGAACAATACCATGACTTTGCCCTTTCAACGCATATTCATCCTGATGGTGATGCAATCGGTTCCGAGTTAGGGCTTTACCTCTTTCTCACAAAACTCGGGAAATCTGTTAAAATATTTAACACGGATATAGTACCCCCTAACTATCGGTTTCTCCCATTTTGGGAGAGTATTGAGAGTGTGGATTCCGTAGGGCGGTATCGTCCAGAGGTGTTGATTGTTTTAGACGCAAGTACGCTGGAGCGAATTGGAAAAAGACTTTCCAACACCTTGCATCCTATACATAGCCTCGTTAATATTGACCACCACGCCACTGCAGAGGCATTTGGCGATATCAACCTCATTGTTCCTACTGCCTCTTCCACCTCAGAGATTGTCTACAAACTCATTAAACACCATCAATCCCCAATATGCGAAGCGTGTGCCCTTTGTCTCTATACGGGACTGATGTTCGATACCGGCTGTTTTCGACATAGTAATACCACAGCCGAGACACATCGAATCGCTGCAGAATTAATTGAGATTGCAGGGATCACGCCAGACGAAGTCTATCGGAATGTCTATGAACACGTTCCTGTTGCGAAAATACATCTGTTGAGTGAAGTCCTCAGCACATTGCAAACAACAGATGATGGAAAGATAGCATCGGTCTACGCGACACAAGCGATGTTTCACAAAACCGGAACGACTGCTGATGCTGTGGAAGGGGTTGTCAATCAGATTCAAGCAATAGCGGGCGTCGAAGTGGCACTCTGTGCGTCTGAGATGACAGATCAAAGTACAAAAGTGAGTCTGAGGAGCCAAGGGGATGTTGACGTTAGTCAGCTTGCCGCAGAGTTTCAAGGGGGAGGACATGCTCGCGCCGCTGGATGTCGGATTGCCATGCCTTATCCATTAGCCATTGCTGCCCTTATTCAAGCTTCACTCCGCTATATTGATCCGAATCACATGGGATATGGTGATTGCCAGAAGGATTGACGAACGTGGAAAATGCCGGTAGTGGAAGCGACCTACAGGTCGCAACCACGTCTTGTAGTTTAAACGACATCGTTGAATTTAATAGGGAGACTGCTGTCACTTTTGGTGTGTTTGATGGTATCCATCTTGGACACCAAGCGGTTATTAAGACACTTCTGAAACGCGCTGCACACGAAAATTTGATGAGTGTATTGGTCGGTTTTTACCCACATCCACTTGCCTTCCTTGCCCCAGAACGATGTCCATCTCTCCTAACACCCTTTTCCAAGCGCCTCGAAATACTTCAACAATTTGGCATTGATGAAATTGTCATGCTCAGTTTTGACGCACAGATTGCCTCAATGTCTCCTGAATCCTTTGTAGAATGTGTGCTCTTAGAGAAATGTCGGGCGAGGCACGTCGTTGTGGGGTATGCTTGCCAATTTGGCAAAGACCGGGCCGGGAACGCAGAGCGACTGGTGGAACTTAGCCAAGGGTATCCATTTGATGTTTCTATTGTTCCCCCTACGGAGGTGGATGGTGTCTCAGTCCATAGCACGCGTATCCGAGAAGCACTTGCACAAGGCGATCTTGAACGGAGTTCACAGTTGTTGGGGCGTTCCTATTCCTTGATCGGTAATGTCGTTCATGGCGATGGTCGTGGCAGGCAAATTGGGTTTCCTACCGCGAATATAGAAACCCAGGATCAAGTCTACCCGCCTAATGGTGTTTATGCGATCCGGGCAAAGTTAGAGGAACGATGGTTAGATGGGGTATTGAACATCGGAATACGCCCTACGTTTCACGGTGTGAGTATTCAGGTGGAGGGGCACTTCTTCAATTTTAACGAAATAATCTACGGTAAACCGATAGAAATATTCTTTGTAGAGAAGATTAGAAGTGAACGGAAATTCCCAAATCCTGAATTTCTGATTCAACAGATACAACGCGATATCGCAGCCGCGACAGAGATTCTCGCATCGTCTACCTCCTTGTAGATGATACCGCCTTAAAGTTAGGTGCTGCCGTGAGGTTGTGAGTTTAATTTGAAATTTGGGTTGATTTGTGATATTATATATGTATCAAATACAGATAGAAGAGATCGCACTCCCGATTACGATTGAGTTTTTATTCCATATATATTTTACGAAAGTGAGTTGTTCGACCAGAAGGAGGTGAACGCAATTGGCAATCGATGCAGCAGAGAAGAAGAAATTGATCCAACAGTACCAGATACACCAACAAGACACTGGTTCCCCGGAGACTCAAGTGGCAATTTTGAATGCGCGTATTCAACAGTTAACTGAACATTTTCAGACACACCGGAAGGACTATCATTCGCGCCATGGACTTTTCCGATTGGTTGGCAAGCAGCGCCGCTTGTTGCGGTATGTTTATAAGAAAGACGCAGCGCGCTATTACCGTTTAATTGATGATCTCGGAATTCGTGACACCATCGGATCGAGGAGAAGTTAGTTTTTATATCAACGCCGGACGAGTTTATCGTATCGGTGTTAAGCGGGAAACGAATAAGTCTTACCTTGTGATAAATGCCATGAGAATTGTCCGAGTGGCATTATCTGATGTTTTAAAGACTGTATGTATTGTTCTCAAATCGACAAAACTTTTTTCGGTGATGACTATTCTTAACCGCTTTTTTATGTTTCTACTTGGTAGCACGAGGAAATAGATAGGAAATACAGGAGTATTATATAGTGAAAGTTGAAATGCAACTTGGGAGCGAGAAGTTATCAATTGAAACCGGAAAAGTTGCGAAACAGGCAGATGGTGCCGTTTGGGTGCAATACGGTGGAACGGTTGTTTTAGTCACGGTGGTAGCCGATGATGTTGAACAAGATCTCGATTTCTTTCCTTTAACAGTAGATTACCGTGAAAGGGCATACGCCGCTGGACGAATACCAACAGTTTATGGTAGGCGCGAGCCCCGTCCCGGGACATCAGAACAGTTGGTAGCTCGTTTAATTGACCATTGCATCCGCCCTCTCTTTCCAAAAGACTTTAAGGCTGAGGTGCAAATTTTATGTAACGTGTTTTCATCGGATGGTATCCATCCTGCGGATGTGCCTGCCCTTATTGGGACTTCAGCAGCATTGTCTATTTCTGATGTCCCCTTTGATGGACCTGTCGCTGCTGTCACCGTTGGAAAAGTTAAAGACAGATTAATCATCAATCCTACTTACGAGGAATTACATGCCTCAAGTATGGAATTGTTCGTAGGTGGCAAGGCTGACGCTGTTATGTCTGTTGAAGGCAATGGGCATGAAATTCCTGAAGATGAAGTCATTGACACAATTATCACCGCCCACGAGCAGATACAAGAGATCATCAAACTTCAAGAAGGGTTGGCTGCTGGTTGCAGTAACACAAAACGCGACTATACCTCTAAAAATATCGGGTCTGACCTCAGTAGCCGTGTCCGGCATCTCGCTACTTCCCGTATTCGAGAGTCCATCGGGATAGCAGACAAGAAGGTACGGGAGGATTATCTCGAGCAGGTGCAGGAAGAGGTGCTCTCAGAAGTTCTTGAGGATACCCTTGAAGAAGTCGATCCCGATGCAACAAAAGATACCATTTCTATCTTAAGTGACATCGAAAAAGAAGAGATGCGTGAGGCAATTCTCACACAGGGAAAACGTGTTGATGGTCGAGGTGTAACCGACATTCGCCCGATCTCAGGAGAAGTTGCATTACTCCCGCACACCCACGGCTCTGCTCTGTTTAGCAGAGGGCAAACACAGGCACTCTGTGTAACGACGCTCGGTACATCCGGAGATGAAGATGTCCGGCGGGGACTTGATGGCGAAGCAAGACGTTCCTTCTTTTTGCATTATAACTTCCCACCTTTCAGTACCGGTGAAGTCAAACGTATGATGGGACCCGGTCGCCGCGAAATCGGGCACGGGGCACTCGCGCAAAAGGCACTTGAACCGGTTATTCCCGATAGAGAAGAATTTCATTATACCATTCGGGTCGTCTCCGAGATTTTGGAGTCTAATGCCTCATCTTCAATGGCAAGTGTCTGCGGCGCAACACTTGCACTCTTAGATGCGGGTGTGCCACTTAAAAGACCCGTCGCTGGGATCGGGGTCGGTCTTATCAAGGAAGGTGAACAGGAAGCCATTCTTACTGATATGCTTGGAACCGAGGATTTTCTCGGTGATATGGACTTTAAAATAGCAGGAACCAGTGAAGGTGTCACGGCTATACAAATGGACATCAAGATTGCCGGTGTTACACCTGAATTGATGCGTCGGGCAATTCATCAGGCAAGAGAGGCACGTCTATCGGTCATAGAACAGATGAACGCTGTCATAGCCGAACCGCGTGCGGAATTATCACCCTACGCGCCTCGAATTTACTCCCTCCAGATTGCACAGCAGAAAATCAAAGACCTTATCGGTCCGCGGGGTAAAACTGTGCAGGGTATCCAAGAAGAGACAAACACAACCATCAATATCGAAGATAGTGGAACTGTTGAGATTGCCGCGACAAGCGCAGAAGATGTGAAACGCGCAGAGGAGCAAATTCGGGCAATCACTGCTATGCCTGAGATTGGCAAGGAGTACACGGGTAAGGTGGTCCGGACAGCACCTTTTGGTGCGTTTGTCGAGATCCTGCCGGGTAAGGATGGGCTTGTCCATATTTCACAAATGGGGGCTGGGTATGTCCGCCGCGCCGAGGATGTTATGCAGGTTGGTGACGAAGTTACCGTCCGCATTCTTACTATTGATGAGCAGGATCGCGTAGATCTTACACTTGTTGCCGCAGGAGGCGTGCCTGTTGAAGAACTGAATATTGAATCAAGTGAGGATCGCGAATTCTCATCCGATTGGAGCCCTCCCAGAGAATCCCGGGACTCCCGTCGCTCTAGCTACCGTGATAATCGAGATTCTCGTGGCTACCGTGATAGGCGTTCTAATGACACACGCGAGCGACGTGGAAATCGATATAACTCACGAGATGATTCTCGCGACTTCCGTAATCAACGCTCACCGCGCATTCCCAAAGGACGTTCTCGATAGACGGAACGCGTTGTAACAACCAATTTTCATAGAGCACAGAATAGGGTGAAGGGTGATTCCTTTACCCTATTTCTATGTTGAAGCCTCGAATACCACTGACTTTAGGCACTTGAACTTATAGACAGAGGAAATTTAAAATTTGGCATGTTCCCTGTACTTGTGCTATAATATGAATGTCGTACAGTTATCCCATCTTTAGGCAAGGACGATACATTCGCCAGATGAAGTAAAACACACCACTGAAATGAGGGCAAACCCATGAAAGCACGACGTAACCTAACAAAACATGCCTTTGATAAAGGAGATTTGCTCGATCAAAAATGGCTCACCTATTTTTTAACCGTTGTTCTCATACTCCTTGTTCTTGTCTTTGTTGTTCTATTATCGCCTACCTATAAGCGGTATGTTGTTGATACTGTTAAATCTGTGTTTTATGGTGGAAAGCAGAAAGCACCGAAACCGAAAGCGGCTCCAGTCAACTTTCAGCCACCTGCACTCACGAAGGGTCTCATATTTTAACCCAAGTTGCGAGTTCTGTAGCATCACCTGTTAGGTTGTGCCTCTTCGCACGCAGGAGACTGACGGTCTCCTACGCTACGAGAGACTGCGGATTCTGAGCGTTTTTCACTGAAAATAGCAGATGCCTCTCTGAAATTGTGTCCGTAGCAACGTGGGTTATTTTACGGAACAGACAAAAACGTGAGGATTAGGAGGCACGAGGCTAACTTTAGGACACCCATCTGTCCTTTCTATCGACGAAACTCGGGGGAAAGAATGTCTAAAACGTTTTTCATTTTCGTGCTACCGATTTGGTTGAGTTTAATCTCTGGGTGCGGTTATGTTTCTAAATCAGAGTATTTGGAACACATCTCAACTATTCGTATCGCACCGATTGAAATTCTGGATGCAGATTTTGCTTATAATAACGCTGCCCAACGTCCGAATGATGAAGTCATCCACGAGAAGCTAACCCAACGTTTCAACCGTAAATGGCGAGATGGAAACGATGCCGAATTCACGATGCGGATACAAGATTACCATGTGAAGGAACACGGCTTCGGACCTAACGGTGAAGTTGAACTGGTGCGGATGACGCTTCAGATAGAGTATCAATTTATAGATAGGATCCGGGGTCAAATTATTGAGGAAAGTGATAACTATCTCCAAGTCCACGATTTCTATATTGTCCCCAATCGGGCTGAACCAATGGAAAGTCCTGAACAAGCTCGAGGCCTTATTGTAGAGGAGTTGATCGAAGACCTTTACAACCAACTCGCTGAGCAGTGGTAGCAGAACCTAGCGTAGGAGCCCGCGCCCGCATGAAACGTAAAACAGGATATCCTTTTCAAAGACTTCATCGTTTTTCGCTCTGTATGACCTTTTTCTGTAGTCTCGTGCTAATTTCGTGCAGTGAAGAACAAGGAAATTGGACAGCCGTTCAACAGGAAGGTAAATATATCTACGGAGTCTGGCACAGCACGACACTCAAGACAGCAGAACAGATAATGCAGGAGGTTTTTGAGAATATCAGCAGTGCTCCGACATTACCGACAGAATCACGAACGGCGCGAGGCGATGAGGGAACAAATATTTCACCTGAGCGTCTCTTACCGAGCGATGGTGACATATTGGATTGGGTGCGGTCGCGCTCACCATCAACCTACGAAGGCAAAAGCCTCTATCGGGATAGAGCCGAGTCACCGGATCTGTTATATGCTTACGGTTTCCAGCGGCAAGCGGAAGTGGAATATCAAACACCGCGATTTGGTTCAAAGCCTTTGATTTTGCTCGAAATTTTCGATATGGACACCCCTGAAAATGCCTTTGGGATTTATAATTTTCATGTCTATCCGCAAGTAAAGTTTGAGTGGGTAGGCAGCAAGGCGATCCTTTCGGGTGGGTATCTCCGATTTTCAAAAGGGAAATATTTTATTCAGATCGAAGGCTACGAATTCGCGACGGGGATTCGTGAAGCGATGGTGCTGCTCGCAAAAAATATCGCCGCAGGGATTAAAAAACCTGCTTCAGAACCACGAATGCTTGCTTTACTCCCAAAAAATAAGATGAGTGGAAGTGTCAAATTATTCCGGTCGAACTGGGTTTTGCGTCAACTTTACAACACATTGCCTGTTAATGTGCCCCAATTAAGTGATACGGCATTCGGAGTATCCGCTCGCTATCGGGATAACCCAGATTTAAAAAATTGGGTGGAGGCACAGATCGTTTTTATCATTCATTTTCCGGATCCTTCTGTAGCAAAATCTGCTTATACTATCTACCGAGATTCCGTGATGGAAGCGGCACTGCCTCTTGAAGTTGGCACAACTGGACCGCTTCTTGTGAATGAGTCTTTGGTTCCGTAGTGGAGGAGAAAGAAGTTTTTGATAATTCTATAGCACGTAATGTAAGGGAACATCACAAGAAGGAGTTTTCTGATGCGAGGAGATTTTGAAGCCTATCTCAACGATTTATTTCGTGATGAAAATGGGAATCTTGATTTAGCATCACTGTTGGCATTAGAGGATGAAGCTGACATGGATGTCGCAGTGATTATGCCGAATACCCAACCGCTTCCCGAAAATGGTGAACTCGCCGATGCGATTCGCGGTAATTCGCGTGCCCTTGGCTGTGCCCTCGTACATCCAACGGAACCAGAACCCGTTGAACAGGTGAGATTGGCAGCCGAAGCGTGGGGAATGCGCGGGATCAAACTCATGCCTGCAGTTCACAACTACGATGTGGACGATGAAATCGTGCGTCCTGTTGTTGAAGCTGCCCGTGACTATGGGCTTATTGTTTCAATTCATTCCGGACCCAACAATTGCCATCCCAACCGGATTGGTACTGTGGCAGGTTGGGTCCCAGAAACCCCGGTTATCATGGATCACATGGGACTTCCAGACGATTTGGATTCGGCTATCTCTGCCGCAAAAGATAACAAAAATATCTCGTTGGGGACAACTATCTTACGTTTTCATCGGCGGTGGGGAACGGATCCGGAGACCGTTGTTCCAACGGAAGTAAAAACCGCTGTTGATGAGCTTGGACCTGATCAGATAGTCTTCGGCTCTAATTTACCTGAGTACCGTCCTATTCAGGTTATCAACGCCCTCAAGCGGTTGGAGCTCGGAGATGATGCTGAAGCACAGATTTTCGGTGGAAATCTCGCCCGTATTTATGGACTGTAACTGCTTGGGTACCTCACCGCTCCGCCTCCGCTGGCGAGGTTTCTAACCTCGTCTACCTTATGCCCAACGGGATGTAAAGAAATGAAGCGAACACCCCTTTATGAGGTCCATAGAAACCTCAATGCGAAATTCACCGAATTCGGCGGTTGGGAGATGCCCATTCAGTATAGCAGCATTGTTGCGGAACATTTGGCTGTTCGGAGCATTGTCGGTTTGTTTGACCTATCGCACATGGGAGAGATTGAAGTCTCTGGACAGGGAGCGAACGAATTGGTACAGAAGCTCAGCACGAATGATGTCAGTCGTTTAAGCGATGGGCGTGTGTTGTACACCCTATTCTGCAATGAAACAGGTGGGATCGTTGATGACCTACTTGTCTACCGACACGCTGATCATCACTATATGCTGGTAGTCAATGCCGCCACGATAGAAAAAGATTTGGCGTGGGTGGAATCCTGTAACGATACAGGTGCAGAAGTAAAGGACATGTCCGAGGAGACGGCTCTCATTGCTCTGCAGGGTCCAAAGGCAATAGATATTCTGAATCCTTTCGTTCCTAAGAGAGATGTCTCCGAGATTCCGTATTTCCGGTTTACAGTTGGTGAAGTTGCTGGTGTCCCTACTCTTATTTCACGTACGGGGTATACCGGTGAAATTGGATTTGAGTTGTATGTTTCTGCAGCGGATGCCGGGCGTTTGTGGGCTGCTCTGTATCCTACTGTCATCGCGGCAGAAGGGCAACCTATAGGGCTTGGGGCGCGCGACACGTTGCGCCTTGAAGCAGGACTTCGTCTTTACGGAACGGATATGAACGACGACATGAATCCGTTTGAAGTCGGGCTTGGTAAGTTTATCAGATTTAAAAATCGACAATTTATCGGTAAAAGCGCACTCGTTGCAGAAAAAAAGAAAGGCATCTCGAAACAGATGATAGGATTTCAGATGCTTGACCGTGCTGTAGCACGTGCTGGTTATGCAGTTTATCAAGGCAATCAACGCATCGGTAGCGTGACCAGTGGTGCTCCTTCGCCGAGTCTTAAGTGTAGTATCGGTTTCGCCTCTATAAAGTCGCAAGTGAAACCTGAGGATGGAAAAATCGATATAGAAATTCGTGGCAAGATGCATCCTGCTAAAATTGTAACCGTCCCTTTTATCTAATATCTATCAATTATCAAACGGAGAAAATCATGGATACCGTAAACGACTTTGAATTCAAACAGAGAAAATATATGCCAGTCTTTCCAAAAATAAATGGCAAAACGACTGTCTATATAGAAGGCTATCCGTGTGAAGACGACGAACCTATGGCAGCGACCAATTTTCACGGTGAACAGATTACTACGTTTTTCGAGCAACTCAAGCGATACTTTTCGATCAATGAATTGGTGTATATCGGAATTGACAGTTTTATCTACTATCATGAAGGAGACATTACCAAATCCGTCGCACCTGATATCTACATTGTGTTTGGCGTTGATAAATACCCCCACCGCCGCAGTTTCTATACATGGGCAGAAGGCGCAGCACCCGTTGCGGTTTTTGAGTTCCTCTCCGACTCAACAGCACGGCAAGATCGGAATGAAAAAGTCGACGTGTATCTCAGTGATATAGGTGTCCAAGAGTATTTTATACATCAACCGGAGTTGAAGAAGCCTGCGGAATTTCGCGGGTGGCGGCGGGATCTATCAGGGAACACTGTTGAGATGGAACCCGACCCACAAGGCGGTCTGTTCAGCGAGGCGTTAAATCTCTATTTTCGCTGGGAGGAACAACAGCACACCCACGTTAGACTGCTCCGTCCATATCTACCAGACGGCACGCCGATTACAACTTCTCTCGAAGAACATCATCTGAGAGAAGCAGCACAAGCACGCGCAGAAGGAGAAGCACAACGCAGACAAGATG
Organism: Candidatus Poribacteria bacterium; assembly: GCA_007571305.1. Taxonomy (GTDB): domain Bacteria; phylum Poribacteria; class WGA-4E; order WGA-4E; family WGA-3G; genus WGA-3G. Next base: position 92,019 of record RKRR01000078.1, read on the forward strand.
CCGAAAAACTCGCAGCAACTGAAGCACAACGTAGGCAAGATGCTGAAGCAGAATTAGAGAAACTCCGCGCGCAACTCGCAAAATTTCAACGTTAATAGTTACCCAACGAAAGCGTTAACAGGACGCGATGTCCGTATTTGCAGCACAAACTGTTAATGTTGATAACTTGTGAAATCCAACATCATCCGTGATACAGACAAGAAACAATGAACACCCTCTACTTCGGCGACAATCTTGAAATTATGAGAGAAATGGACGACCAAGGTGTCGATCTGATATGCACCGACCCGCCCTTCAACTCCGGCCGCGACTACAATACCTTCCTCACCGACTCGAAGGCACAATCCAAAGCGTTCACGGACACATGGACATGGGACGACCCTGCACAAGATACTCGAGCCGACATAGAGAGACGCGCACGCACCAGCGACACCTATAAAGCGTTGGATACCTGCTTGAAAGGTTATGACCTTGTACTACAAAATGCAGTGTCAGGAAACAAAGGCGCGATGCGGGCATACCTCGCGTTTATGGGACCACGGCTGGCGGAGATGCACCGACTCCTGAGAGACACAGGGAGCATCTACCTCCACTGTGACCCAACCGCAAGCCACTATCTCAAAGGCATAATGGACGCGATCTGGGATCAAAACAATCGCAAAAAGAATGAGTATTTTCGAAATGAAATTGTGTGGTGTTATAGAGGTGCAGGGTATCCTAAAAAAGATTTTGGCAGAAGACATGACATCATCTTAAGATATAGTAATGGACCGCAATATATTTTTAATCTAGATGACATCAGAGAAGAATATGCTGAAGCCACAATAGAAAGGTTTAAACATCATATTGGGAATAAACGAAAAGCAGGTGATTTCGGAGTCCAAAAATTGAATCCGCTCGGGAAGCATCCCGATGACTGGTGGCAGATTCAACCGATTGCACCATCATCTAAGGAACGCCTCGGTTATCCGACACAGAAGCCGCGTGCCCTCTATGAACGCATGATAGAAGCGTCCAGCAACGAAGGCATGTTGGTGATGGACCCGTTCTGTGGGTGCGGCACCACAATAGACGCAGCACACACCCTCCATCGATTCTGGATAGGTATAGACCTCACTATCCTCGCACTCGATCCGATGCGCCGCAGACTCGCTGACCGACACGGCTTAGAACCCTCAAAAGACTACGAAATCCACGGCTACCCGACAAATATGCAAGAAGTCCATAAACTCGTCCGAGATGAAAAGAAATATCACGACTTTTCTAACTGGGCAGTCACACGACTCGGACTTCAACCGACAAAATCTGTCGGGGACGGCGGAAAAGATGGCGAGGCACACGTCGGGCATATCACGCTCTGGGACCCAGAGGAAGGTCAAACAACCGACACGCGTATCCTCGCAGAAGTCAAAAGCGGTAGACCCACTATCACACAAGTCCGCGCCTTCTGTCATGTCATGGATAAAAACGATGCTATCGGTATATTTATCACGATTGAACCCGTCAGTGCAGGTATGCGTCAAATTGCAGCAGATATGGGAACGTTCTATCATAATAACGAAACATTTCCGCGTCTGCAGTTCTGGCAGATAGACGACACCTATTTTGAAAATCCGAGTTCCTTAAAGGATATTATCCGTCTCCCTGCGGCCTGGCTTGCACCGATGCGAAGAATAGAAAGGCATTTTACAGACACACAGATGACGCTGCTCCGTTCATAACACAAACTGTTCGTTTGTGTGGTATTGTAAAACTATGCGTTGTATCACCAACATTTATTTCCTTATTTTATCCGTTCTCCTGCTGGCAAGGGGGTGCGGGTATGGATGGGCAACGTTTCCGGAAAATGAAGCATAGTCTTTTAGAAATGTTATATAGTAAAATCCGAAAACAGGTTCACACTTGTAGCATAGCCTGTTAGGCTGTGCCGGCCATAACAGATAACTTCAGAGTTCACACGACGCTATGAGTGTCCAAGTAATTAGGGAATCTACTATAAGAATACAACAGTTTGGACAATTCGTATCACATTCTGAGGGATTTTTCAAAGATCAGCGAATTTTATAGAAATTTCCCTCCCAACAGCATTTGGCAAAAAATAACGGTGGTGCTCAGTGCTTGACACAGGCTAACAGCCTATGCTACAGAAGGTCGTCCAAACTTTAGTATAACCCAAATTGCGACGGACAAGTTTTTAGGTACATAGATGCCGTTTTTCAGCGGAAAGCCTTCAGTATTCGGATGTTTTTGTAGCATAGGAGACCGTTGGTTTCCTGTGGATATTTATGCACAACCTAACAGGTTATGCTACAAGGTGGCAACTTAGGTTAAAAATAATATAGAGAGCGAAAATGATCCCACAAAACTTAAAATACATGGAAAGCCATGAATGGGCAAAGCAAGAAGGCGACATTGCTACTATCGGTATCAGCGATTATGCTCAATCCGAAATTCAGGATATCGTCTATGTTGAATTGCCCGAAGTTGGCACTGAACTCACACAGAAAACAGAGTTCGGCGTGATAGAATCTGTCAAAGCCGCATTTGACCTCTATGCCCCTGTTAGCGGAGAAGTTATTGCGGTCAACGAATCCCTCCTTGATGCCCCAGAACACGTCAATGAATCTCCTTATGATGAGGGGTGGTTTCTCAAAATCAGAATGACAGACACCGGCGAACTTGATGCCCTTCTTGATGCCGATAGTTATCAGGCACATATTGAGGCGGAGCATGCTTGAAAAACAGAAAAACGGAAGACCTTTCGCAAACCGACATATCGGCCCTCGCCCAGAGGATATTGAATTGATGTTGTCAACGCTCGGCTATTCGTCAATGGCTGATTTCGTTGAAGACGTTGTGCCAGCGGACATTCGTGTATCCTCCCCCTTCAGTTTAGATGGAGCTGCATCTGGCCTAGGGCGTAGTTTGCAAGCCCATATTGTAAAGTCAGAGTCAGAGGTGCTTATCGCCCTAAAGAAACTTGCTGCCCAAAACCAGGTCTTTCGCTCTTTTATCGGCATGGGATACTATAATTGCTTCGTTCCCCCAGTCATCCAGCGAAACATTCTGGAGAATCCGGGGTGGTACACCCAATACACACCCTATCAAGCCGAGATTTCACAGGGACGTTTGGAAGCATTGCTAAACTTTCAAACGATGGTAATTGATTTAACCGGCTTGCCTGTTGCGAATGCTTCTCTCTTGGATGAGGCAACAGCCGCCGCTGAGGCGATGGGGATGTGTGTTGCAAATGTGAGGCAGAAGAGCAGTCAAAATTTTTTTGTGTCAGAAACCTGTCATCCACAAACAATTGCTGTCCTACAAACACGCGCTGAGCCGCTCGGCATTGAATTACAGATCGGTGACCATCGCGATGTCAATTTTGACACACCGATCTTAGGTGCCATCACGCAATATCCTGCTACAGATGGGGCGATCTACGATTACAGTAAGTTCGCTGAACAAGTGCATGCCGCTGGCGGTTTATTCGTTACCGCGACGGACCTGTTGGTACTCACGCTCTTACGCCCCCCCAGTGAGTTTGGTGCTGATATTGCTATCGGTAGCGCACAGCGGTTTGGTGTGCCACTCGGATACGGCGGGCCCCACGCAGCTTTTCTGTCCACACATGAAAAACTGAAACGTAGTATTCCCGGACGGATTGCAGGTGTTTCTCAAGATGTGACCGGCAAACCGGCTATTCGCTTAGCACTCCAAACCCGGGAGCAGCATATCCGACGCGAAAAAGCGACGAGTAATATTTGTACCGCGCAGGTCCTGCTCGCTGTGATGGCAGGGATGTATGCCGTCTATCATGGCCCCACAGGACTTAAGGACATTGCTGAACGCGTCCATTCCCTCACTTGTATCTTACGTGCAGGACTTGAAGAACTTGGGTTTGCAACGGGAGAATCACCCTGTTTTGATACTCTCTCCATTGGTGTTCCATCAGGAACAGTGGAGGCGTTGCACGAATCCGCACATGCAAAACACATCAATCTTCGGGTGATTGATTCAACACATATCGGTATCTCTTTGGACGAAACGACAACATCTGCTGATGTCGAAGAAATCCTACGGATATTTGGTGCGCGGGCGGGTTTAGAAAGCGTCTCTGCAAGTGAAATTCCAATAGATTTACAACGGAAGAGTTCCTACTTGACGCATCCTGTGTTCAATAGTTACCATTCTGAAACCGAGATGCTTCGCTATATCCACAAACTGCAAACCAAAGACCTTTCCCTTGTGAATGCCATGATACCTCTCGGTTCTTGTACCATGAAACTCAACGCTACGGCGGAGATGGTCCCGGTGACGTGGAACGAATTTGGGGGACTGCACCCCTTCGCGCCACGAGAGCAAGCAGAAGGCTATCAGAATCTATTTTCACAGTTAGAAACGTGGTTAGCTGAGATAACCGGTTATAGTGGAATCTCATTGCAACCGAATGCGGGTTCACAAGGCGAATATGCAGGACTGTTAGTCATACGTCAATACCACCAGAGCCGCGGGGAGTCGCATCGTAATGTTTGTTTGATACCAACATCTGCTCACGGCACAAATCCTGCGAGTGCTGTGATGGCAGGGATGCAAGTTGTCGTCGTCGCATGCGATACCGATGGGAATATTGACCTCGAAGATCTTCGATTGAAAGCCGATGATCATCGTGAAAATCTCGCAGCCGCCATGATTACATATCCTTCAACACACGGGGTCTTTGAAGAGAAAATCCGAGAGATTTGTGATATTGTTCATCAATCCGGCGGACAGGTCTATATGGACGGTGCGAATCTGAATGCCCTTGTCGGTATCGGACAGCCGGCAGATATTGGAGCGGATGTCTGTCATTTGAATCTTCACAAAACTTTCTGTATCCCACACGGGGGCGGTGGACCAGGGATGGGCCCTATTGGTGTCAAAGCACATCTCACAGATTTCTTGCCCACGCATCCGCTTGTCCCTGTCGGGGGTGACGCTGGAATTGGTGCCGTGTCTGCTGCTCCTTGGGGGAGTCCGGGTATTCTGCCTATCTCTTGGGCATATATTGCAATGATGGGAACAGAGGGACTTACCGCCGCGACAGAAGTTGCGATCCTGAATGCTAACTATATTGCCAAACGGCTTGCTCCTCATTATCCTGTCCTTTATACTGGAAAGAACGGCTTAGTTGCTCATGAATGTATCATTGATTTGCGTGCTTTCAAGAAAAGTGCCGGTATAGATGTGACCGATGTCGCAAAGCGACTAATGGACTATGGATTCCATGCACCGACTGTCTCCTGGCCCGTGCTGGGAACAATGATGATTGAACCGACAGAAAGCGAATCAAAGGCGGAGTTGGAACGGTTCTGTGCCGCTCTCATTTCAATACGTGAAGAGATAGCGGAGATTGAGGCGGGCGTTGCTGATCGGGTAGACAATATGTTAAAGAATGCCCCCCATACTGTGGAGGCGGTTACACAATCTGAGTGGAGTCATCCGTATTCGCGTGAAAGAGCCGCCTTTCCACAACCTTGGGTCCGAGAGGCTAAATTTTGGCCCGCAGTCGCGCGTATCAACGAGGTCTACGGGGATAGAAATCTTATGTGTGCCTGTCCGCCTCTTGACGAATATTCCTAATTAACCCAAGTTGCCAGTTCTGTAGCATCACCTGTGAGGTTGTGCAGCTTCACACCAAGAATGACGCGGAATACACCAAACTTTTCGCAAAAATGAAGGATTGTCGCTGAAAACGGGTGTTCGTGGATATGAAATCATAGAGATAGCAACTTGAGTTACTATAACCCCAGTTGCTACGGACGAGATCTTCGGCATCCAGTCCTATTTTTTACTGAAACGGTTTCATGATTCGGAGGTATTCCGTAGCGTAGGGTGTTGGTCTCCTGCATGCTTAAAATGCACACCCTCACAGGTTATGCTGCAAAAGAGCAGCGTGCATAAGTCCTAATGAATCTGAGCAAGTTTCGCACGTAGTTTAGCCGAGAAAGCTCACCGATCCCAAAAACGTATCGAATTAACCAGAAACCTGTCCCAAACGAAGTGGAAAGATTTTACTTGGGCGTTTTTCGTCCAAGAGGCAATAGATAAAAAATGAAAGCAATAATTATAGGTGCAGGAGAGGTAGGGTTCCATATTGCCAAACTTCTCACTGTCCAAGCTAACGATGTTGTTCTCATTGACGAATCCAGTGCCGCCTGCGACCGGGTGAATGAGCAATTAGACTTGCAAACGCTGCACGGATCAGGGGCATCCCCGCGCCTTCTCAAAACCGCTGGGATTGACGAAGCTGAACTTCTCATAGCTGTTACAAATAGCGATGAGATTAATATGCTCGCTTGTCAGATAGCCAGCAGATACAGTGTCAGCACAAAAATTGCACGTGTCTCAAATCCTGACTATTTCTCCACAGAAAGTGGTCTGACTCCTAAAGATTTCGGCATTGATCTTCTGGTAAATCCAGAGCAGCACTGTGTTGCTGAATTTGTTCGACTCTTGCAGATACCTGAAGCGCGGGAGATTGTCGAGTTTGAAGACGGAAAAGTCCAACTTGTTTCCTTTCGTGCTAGACAGTCGAACCCCTTAATCGGAAAATTGCTCGCGGAGTTAGATGCGAGTGGCCTGCTCACTGATATCCGTTTTGCTGCTATTAGTCGTCGAGGAGCTCCCAGTAACGGCAACCCGATCAGTAATGGTAGCAGGCACATTATCATTCCGAAAGGAACAGATGCTTTGCAACAAGGTGACGAGGTCTTTGTCATCGGTAGTGCGTTGGCAGTGGAACAATTGTTACGCATCAGTGGTATCACGTTTAATCAGCAGCTTGAGCGCGTTATCATTGTTGGGGCAAGTCCTATCGGCATTGGGCTTGCTCGTGTGCTTGAAGAAAACGGCACCGACGTTAAACTCATTGAAGCCGATGAAACGCAAGCGCAACTGGCATCCCGAATGCTAAAACGCACCACCGTTTTACAGGGTGACTATCTCCAATATAGACTCCTTGAAGAAGCTGGTATAGAGGGTGTTAACGGATTCGTCTCGGTTACAGGGGATGATGAAAACGATATTATGGCATGTATGACCGCCAAAGAGAACGGTGCCCAGCGTGTCCTCGCACTCGTTCAGCGACCGCGTTATCTCCCCTTGTTGGCACGTATTCCGAGACTTGATGGCGCGGTTAGTCGACATCTTACTGTTGTTAGCAATATCCTGCGGCTCATCCGCCGTGGAAATATAGTTTCTGTTGCTTCGCTCCACGGTATAGATGCAGAAGTCATTGAAATTGTCGCTGGTGTCAACGCGAAAATAGTCCACAAGGAACTCTCCTCTTTCAAAACAAGGTTTCCAGAAAATGCCTTTATCGGTGCTGTTATTCGACGGGAAAAACTCATTATTCCAACGGGTCAGTCTGTTATCCAACCCGCAGATCGAGTGATTGTCTTTAGTATGCCCGGCGCGATTCCAATTGTCGAAGACCTTTTCGCCGAACGCCGAGCCTAAAGGGTTGTCGATCGTCTATTATCGGTTAAGAGCAGTTTGTAGCATAACCTGTTAGGTTGTGCAGCTAAGCACGCAGGAGACCCACGGTTTCCTACGCTACGAACTTAAGCACGCAAACTAACGATCTCCTACACTACGAAATGCCTCCGAATTCAGTGAAAAATGGGACAGGATGCCTAAAATCTTGTGAGTAGCAACTTGCGTTAACTGTTAACATGAGTCTTAAATTAATCGCCTATACGCTTGGTAATTTACTGATTTGTCTCGCGGGAACGATGCTGCTTCCTTTGGGAGTGGCTATCTATTATCAGGTAAGAGCAGGTGAAACCGAGAGTAATTTGACAGCATTTGTCATCTCGGCGATACTTACCGTAGTCGTTGGGATGGCTCTGCGTTTAAGTATTCGCGCGCGGCAGGAGGAACTCGGCATACGCGAAGGCTTTGCAGTTGTCGCTTTAGGATGGGTGACAGTCGCCCTTTTTGGCTCGCTTCCCTACATCTTTGCAGATGTATTTCACACTGAGGGTCGTTCATCGTGGGTAGAATTTTCTTTTTGTTATTTTGAATCTATGGCAGGATTCTCGACGACAGGTGCCACTGTCCTGACTGAGATTGAGCAGCTTTCACACGCAGTCCTCTTCTGGCGGAGTCTTTCCCATTGGCTTGGTGGGATGGGAATTGTCGTGCTTGCAGTCGCTATTCTTCCAATGCTCGGCATCGGGGGTATGCAGCTTTTTCGCGCCGAGGCTCCCGGACCGCAGACCGATCGACTCACACCCCGTATTGCCCAGACCGCTAAACTTCTCTGGGGTGTTTATCTCCTGCTCTCTTTTTTGGAAACTGTGCTACTGATGTTTGGTGGAATGTCGCTTTTTGACGCGCTCTGCCACACCTTTGGCACGATGGCAACGGGTGGGTTTTCGACAAAGAACCATAGCATCGGACACTACAATAGTGTTTATATAGATATGGTCATCAGTTTCTTTATGTTCCTCGCCGGGACCAATTTCGCACTTCATTATCGAGCTCTCCGAGGCAATGTCAAAGCTTATCTTCAAGATACGGAATTCAAATTCTACTGTATTGTTATCGCAGTGAGCATTACCATAATTTCATGGAATACAATCAGATTTCAGGTTGATGGGGATATTCCCTATGATTCAATGTGGACATCACTACGTTATGCTACGTTTCAGGTCATGTCTATCATCACGACCACCGGCTATGGGACTGCTGACTTTGAACGCTGGCCCGCCCTCTCCCAATTCATTTTGGTGACACTGATGTTCTACGGGGGGTGTGCGGGTTCCACTGGTGGGGGGATGAAGCAGGTGCGATTCCTACTTCTCATCAAACAGAGCGGAGCTGAAATTAAACGCCTCCTCTTTCCACATGCCTTGCTTCCTATTCGCGTTAATAATCGGGTCGTTCCACCCGAAGTCATGACGAATGTCCTCGGATTCTTTTTCTTTTTCATCGGGATTTTCGCGATTGTAACGTGCATTATGACAACTCTGGGACTTGACCTTATGAGTGCTGCGGGAGCGACAATCGCTACGATGGCGAACATCGGCCCCGGTCTCGGCAGTGTCGGACCAACCGATAACTATGCCCATATCCACACAGTTGGAAAATATGTGCTGTCCTTCTGCATGCTGCTGGGACGTTTAGAACTTTATACCGTACTGATTCTCTTTTCACCGAATTTCTGGAAACGATAGGTATTTTATTCTAACGGCTATTGGTTTAGAGAGAAGTCTGATCTCACCAAAAATCTCTTAACTGACAACTAGATAAAAAATGAACACCGAAAAACTACGCAGAGAATATAGAACATATAGTGGGCATCTGCTTGAAGAGAACGTTTCGGACGATCCGTTTGAACAATTTGAAAAATGGTTCTCAGATGCAATTGCCGCCAAACTCGATTTACCAGATGCTATGACCTTAGCAACAGCAACACCACAAGGTCTTCCTTCCGCTAGAATGGTGGTACTCAGAGGCTTTGATACGAAAGGCTTCTGTTTCTACACTGATTATGGCAGTCAGAAGGGAAGGGAACTTGCTGAGAATCCGAATGCCGCGTTGGTATTCTATTGGCGAGAACTTGATCGACAAGTCCGCAGTACCGGCACGGTTGAAAAAATGACAGCGGCGGAATCGAATGCTTACTTCGCCAGCCGACCTCTCAGCAGTCAACTTGCTGTCTGGACAGAACGCCAGAGCCTTGTGATTACAGGGAGGGAACATCTCACAGAAGGGTTCCAACGAGTAGAACAGACATATTCACCCAATACTATTCCGCGTCCGCCACATTGGGGTGGGTACCGACTCGTGCCGACTCTGTTTGAGTTTTGGCAAGGTTGTCCAAACCGCCTTCACGATAGACTCTGTTATACGCTACAGTCCAATCGCACATGGGAGATGAAACGTTTATCACCCTGAGTCTGTCATCCTGAAGTTAAAATGTAGCAAGAACTCTTAATTTTTGATACGATAGGACGTATCAGTATATTAGGACTTACGCAATATTGAGAGAAATAGCAGGTTTTTGAAGTTGTTGCCGGATGTAATCCTCGAGGAAACTCTCTTTGAGTTGATAAATCGTTTGG
>RKRR01000006.1 GCA_007571305.1 Candidatus Poribacteria bacterium
ATTGAGATTCGTATCTATTTTTAATTATAATAGCCTATATAACACAAATTTGCAACGAAAACCTGATTCATCAAAGCCTGTTGTGTTTGTACACGTTAGAACTTCTCTAAATCAGGTTTAAGAACGTAGTTTAACGTCAGTTCGATTAAACATCTCGTATATGCTAAGGGTTCCATGTTTCTGCATCGCAGACATAGATCGTACCACAGACTAACAGTTTGGGCTGCAAGTAGAAACCTTTCTTATCGAACTCACGTTAGTTTAAGAATATCCTTTACTACAAGGTAAAGCACTTCTCAAATCTAATAACTATCTTTCAGATGTCCCCAGATTGTGGGGAGTTTGTTAGCGGGTTCAACTGCGAGTGCTTGGGCATTGAGCAGTTTGGCATCGCCAATTGCCGAATGATCACAACCAATTCCGTCGCCGCCATCACCCATGATGATCTCAAGTTCTTTCGCGTTGGCAGGAATGTCAATTTCCACTTTGACGGCTTCAACATTCTTTCCACCATCAGTACCTTGCAGTTTATCGGATTTGAAAACCTCTGTACCATCAATATTGAATATGAAATCACTACTGCCACCATGCCCACATTCGCCGGGATCTTTTTCATCTGCCATGCCAACGTAGCCTTCAAACTTGAGGTAATCACCTCCGCTTAAGTCGTAGACCATGGTTGCAATAGCATGCGAGCCGATGCCGCGCTCAAAGTAAATTCCACCAATGACAATATGGTTGCGGGTTCCGCCTCCTTCGCCAATAGTGGCATTGTCCACATCAAGAGGCCCGCCCCAACCCGTCCATTCAGCTTCCGGGTTCTTTGGATTAAGTCCGCACTTATTCGGTTTCGGCGTGCTACCACCAATGAAAGCGAGATAGGTGACACCCTTCCTGTCATCTTCTTCGACGGCCTCGTCGTAATCGTTCTGTTTGCCAGCATCCTCTTTACCAACCTCTTTGATAGGTTTCGCACCATCGCCATCTATATTTTCGCAGTCGGCTTTACCGGCATGGAGGCTGAAAGCGATTCCAACGGTAAGCATGAGGATAAGCATAGATAAATTAAGAGTTTTCAATTGTTTTGTCCTCCATCTGTTTTTCGCGTTTTTTCCACGAGCGTTCCTGGATAAGATTTAGAACTGTGCAGGATAAATAAAAAACTCCGGTTGATGCGCAGCAATTATATCACCGAAGGGTGCAATATCACTTCGTCAATTCGCTGATATTTGTAACGTTCATCGGGGCTGAATACGATCTCTAATTCACGTTGAGCACTCATAGCAGAGTCGGATGCGTGCACTACGTTATGTGTGATATTGATCGAGAAATCGCCTCGGATACTTCCGGGGAGCGACTTCTTTGGATCGGTTTCCCCATTAAGGACACGTACCAATTCTATTGCGCCGCGCCCTTCAATGGCTAAGGCGACAATAGGGGCTGAGGTCATGAATTCGATAAGTACATCGTAAAAAGATTTGCCTTGATGGACAGCGTAGAGTTCTTCTGCTGTGTCGCGCGGGAGCTGCAACAATTTCATTCCAACGATTTTAAGTCCCTTTTGTTCATAGCGAGTAATGACTTCACCGATAAGTCCACGTTGAACACCGTCCGGTTTAATGAGAACCAGTGTCTGTTCTGTTTCCATAGTCCCTCCATTTTAACCTTAGCACGTGCCTACACTGCACACCCATGCGAACGTTTTGCGATACAAGTATTCGGGCTTGACATCAAGTCATTTTAAGTATATCATTTTTTTTGATGTTTGCCAATTTTATTTTCCAAAATTGATCCAATAGAGGGAGTTATGTACAATAAACTCGGAGAAGTAATACTCAAGACAGAAGAGCAGATGGAAGTCGGTGTGATTACCGCACCTGATGTGCCGCATGCCGAAGAGATAAAACAATTCCTTGGACACAAACCCGGCAACTACAAGTGGCATATTGAAAGGTGTGTCACAGAAGTGCTCGATGCCTTGGAAACCCGTTTCTATGTCGGCAAACTCGACGGACATGTGATTACCAACATCATGACGGTCGAGTACGAAGGGGTCGGTATTTTAGGACACGTTTTCACACTCCCGCAACAACGGAGAAAGGGTGCGTGCAAAGGCGTGATGACGTATCAGATGGAGGATTTTCGACAACGCACAGGCAGCGCGCTCTATCTCGGTACGGGTTACAATAGCCATCCGTATTACATCTATCATAGTTTCGGATTTGAGAGTGTATTTCCAGAATCGGGTTTCATGAAGTATCATGTGAATAAGGACTTTGAAGAGCGGTACTTCATGTCTACTCCTGCACACCCGAAATCCGTGGAATGGCACGATTGGCCGAAAGTCACGGCGTTATCCGGTATTGTCGGATGGGACACGCTGCGGAGTCTGAAGTGGGGTGTGTACGGTCCCACGAATCTTGAGGGTGGGTTTCTGCATTTCAAACACGATTTGGAAACCGCAGATGTCTACAATGATGCGAAGTTGTTAATTTCCGCGAACGGTGCGATCGTCGGATGGGCAACTGTCGGTCATGATACGCGTTGGCAACCGGCAACCGCGGTGTTAGATCTCTTCTTTCATCCGAATTTTGCAGACGATATTCCGGCTTTACTCTCTGCGATAGTGTTTCCTGAGTCAAAGGTTCAGTGTTATGTTGACAGTGGTGCTGAGAAGAAGGCGGAGGTATTGGAAGCCGCAGGATTTACCCGTGAAGGTCAGTTCAAAAACCAATTCACGTATGATGGACAGCATTACGATGTCTTGGTGTTTGCACGGGAGTGAGGAGGAGGATGAACATCCCTATGTGCATCGTTCTTGCTTTTTTTCTTTTCATTTTAACTTGACAAACCATTATCCCTTATCGTATCCTATGGGTAGGTTCACAAGGAAACCTCCAGTCCGCGGGAAGGGTTCAACCTGCCTTGTTTCTACCGAACGCATAAAATCTTCTTTCTTTGCCTGTAAATGCGGACGACAGGTGTAACGAGAGGAGATTCTCATGCAACATAAGCAACTTCCCCCCACTCCGAGTCTTGAACACCTTAAGTCCCAAGCGAAACAGTTCCTTAAGGCACACAAGGAAGGCTCTATAGATGCGCTCCAGCGTATTCGTTCATTTTTCCCTAAACTTTCTGATGCCACAGATGCAGAAATCCAGGACGCTGCATTCGGTTTGCAAGACGCACAACTCGTGATTGCCCGTGAATACGGATTTGCAAATTGGACGCGATTGAAGCAAGAGGTGTTGCATCAACGACAAATCACAGAAGAGGGACCAGTCGAAGAGATCTTGTTCCAAATACTCCGCACTCCTGATCCCACGCAAGCCGATACTCAACACGTAGACGAACTACTCACTGCTGAACCTTCGATCGTTTCTACGAGAGATCAGGATGGACGAACCCCGATCGAAGCACTCGCCTCAAGAGGATTGATAGATTTCGGTAAAGAGCGATGGTACAGACCAGTGCGGCAACTCTATGACCTCCTCAGGGAACGCGGAGCGGCAACGAATGTCGTTGCGGCGGTTCTCATGGACGACCGTGAATACGTTGAGACATCTATCCGTAACACCCCAGCGGTGCTTAAACAACGTTATGACAGATCGAGGAAATGGAGCGGCATAAGCCTACTCGCAATTGCCGCAGGATGCAATCGGATAGAGATCGCCAAAATCCTGATTGAAGCAGATCCATCGTTGGTAATAGCAGGACAGTCTGAAGGCAAAGCCCCGATGGATTTATTGGTGAAACCGTGGCATCACTCCGCACTTGATATAGAGCCGCGAAAACCTCTCTACGATTTACTGATTGAGAACGGGGCGGTACCGGATTTAGCTGCGGCAATTATAATGGCTGATGAGGAGAGGGTCATAGCATACATATCAGATACTCCACAGCTGCTTGAGCAGCAGTTTGTCTGTGGCAATCAGATGCTATTTCGTCCTATTGAAATTGCGGCGGCGTATGGACACGACTCCATCCTCGACATCCTATGTGAGTTCGCCGCAGTAGAAGAGAAGGACATTACGAAGGATTTAGCCTCTGCGTTGACACAGACCTTTGCTTTGGACGTAACGGAACGACTGCTTAAAGCCACTAAACCCTCGGCTCCGGTCTTGACGAATGCTCTTGCTTTTGCGTGTGAGGTCTATCAGCCTGAAAAAGTTCACTTGTTGCTCAAATACGGTGCCGATCCGAGCGCATCCTTTAAAGCAAAATTTCGCTACGATGTCGTGCAGAATCTGAAAGTGGGGGACGATGACTCTCATACCTGTGAGATGTCTCCGCTTTTCTTACCAGGCACAAGCACACTCGCGTCCGAAACCTTCTCTGATACCTATGAGATGTCTCCGCTCCTCGTAGCAATAGGGACGTGGTATGGGGTGAGAGAGGCGGCAGGGGCACTTGACGAGTGCTTGGAGATCGTCGAGACATTCTTGGAAGCAGGGGCAGATGTGCATCGGAGTTATAGAATAGACATGGACGGTGAGATTTTGGACCTCACCCCGTTGACGTATACACAGAAACTCGCGTCCCTGTTCCCAGATCAGCCTTTTGGAAGGATCATGGAAGTTCTTGCTGCAGGTGATGCTACATGATATGGATTTGACATAAGGGTTTTGGAGTTAACATAAACCTGTGGGGCCTTGATTCTATCAATCACTCACAGGTTTAGCGATTTTAGATGTGCAGAATTTTATGGATCCAGTATCGAATAGTCATACCATTGATGACTTTGGTGTTCATTATTAAATTTCCGAATTTTCATCTGAAATCAATCAAACCTTGCGGATTTCGCTCTCGCAACTACTTCCGCACGGCGATTTTTCCCACCTTTTGTTTGCGGATGTCCCCTTTGCGAGCCGTGAATTTGTAAAGATAAACCCCATTCGCAAGCGGCTCGCCATCGCTATCATAACCGTCATAGTGGAATTCGTTGAAAGAGACAGACGCATCAAGTGTGTCAATGGCGAGGATACGGCGACCTGTAATCGTATAGATTTTCAGGCTTACCTCGTCCGCGCTTTCCGTGAGATAATAAGCGAAATACGTCCCGCTTCCCGGCACGAACGGGTTCGGGAAATTGGCAATATTTTTGATTTCAAATTCCCCAGTTACAGTTCCAGTACGCTCCGTTTCTGATATATTGCCGTTTGCGTCCTGCGCCTGCAACCGGATGCGGTATTCCCCCGGTTCCAAGACAGGGGTATAAGTTATCAGGAGTAAGCTATTACTCGTAGAAGATGGGGCAATCACATATTCGTCTTGTGGTACGTTTTCACCGTTTTTGGTGAGGATTATATTCTCCGGACGCGAATCGACCCCGTTTGCGTCCTCAATCTGCATTGAGATGGTTGGTGTATCAGAAATATAGTCACCATCGACGAAACCTTGGTGTTCAAAGGTGAGCTCGAGGACGGGTGGACTTGTGTCACTGTGTGAGAGCAGCGCAAACGTCCCCGGCAGTTTGACCTCCGCAGAGATGGTGTCTCCACTTGTTGTTTCCTTGCCGACCCGAATCCAATTTCCGTTATCAGCGTCCTGCCGATAGATATGGACATCGCCCGTGCTTTTCGGAATATCTTCTTGTTGGAAAGTGGCGGTTGCTGTCAGTGTGCGAGGGGTTTGTAATCCGGATTCTTCCACGTCGAATTGATAGGCGAGGGTTTCCGCTGTTGAGAGTGCCGCTACAATATCGGGTTGGTTTGTAATGGTAAGGGCTTCTTCGGCATAAGTCAGGACGGTGCTCGTTTGCACACTGCCGGATGGAACAGCAATATGAAAGATGCCGTCTGGACTCTGAATCGGTTGATCGAGCGTTTCAGGTGTAAGAACAATACGGTTGCCCGAAAACTGCTGCGATGTCCAGTTATTCCTTTCACGTTTCTCAATGATGCTTCCCTTCGGCAGTTCAGCAGACGGTGGGTCTACGTAGACCGTCACCAGATATTCGCCCGGAGGAGGTTGCCAAGGCACACTTACGGTAACTTGGCTACCGGGTAGAACTTCGGGAATTATTTGGAGATCTCCCATGGGCGTAGCGTTCTGGAGTTCTCTCAGTATTGACGAAACGCTGACGTTTGTATTGGGAGTATCCGCGTTACCACTCAACGCTCTTACAAAGAATTGGACAGGGACGTTTCGAGCCGTTTGACTCTCTGGATTTCGGACTTGTACCGAGAGAGTGAACGGAAGTGTTGTATCCCATGTAAGGGTTTGATCCAGCAGGAGGAGATCAATGTCGATTTCCTCATATCCTACATCGTAGGTGATGAGTTCTGTTTGGAATGTTCGTCCACTTTTAACTTTGATCTCGGCGTAATAATCGATAATTTCTCCGTAAGGATATCTGGGGATAGGTTGCAAACTTCTATAAGTAGTGCCGGTGTGCGGTCCGACAGGAGTCGTGAAAAATTCTCGACCATCTGTGCTCCAAAACAACGTCATTTCGTCAATGGCAGTTGCGTCCACCACTTCTATGTAAAGATACGTTGGTTCGTTCGCAGCGACCGGAAACGGAACGAGGCGTACGTTGTTGACATATCGATCTAAGATACTATAGGCGGCATGCCCTAAAGCCTCTTCACCAGCGTTCCAAGCGTAAATTTGGATAGCACCGACATCAAAGTCAGGATCAGCGGGGACACGTATTTCTGTGCGGATCTGTCCATTGACGACAGGAACCATTTCTGGTTTCAGTCTTATGTTTTTTGAGATTGCCGTATCAGTGGTCGGAACGACGGTTATTTCGGCATCTCCATTAAAATTCCGATCGGGTAGTTTCCCAGAAACCGAGAGAAAAGTATCTCCTTGAGAGACGTTTTGTCCTTGGTCGGCACTAATGCCTGTTGTGACTTGTATGGTATTGCTCGGTATCTTCAAGCGAGTCGCAGGATCGCCGAACAGCGTGAAGACTTCAGCGAGATCGAGGAATCTGGGTGTATTGATGAGGAACTGGGTCTTTGCCTGTGCAAGAATAGCACCGAAATTGTGTATCTGTTTGTTGAAGATAACGTCAAAAATTTCGGCGTTCAGGTAATAATCGCCATCTAACAGTCCAATGCTGGTTGCGGCGATGATGGCGATGGCACCACCGTTTTCCGAGCGCAGGAGTTCTTCAGCGAGGCTATTTTTATTTCCCTCGAACGATCCTGTGTAGCAGGTCATACTGATAACAAAGGGGAGTTGTGAAATGTTGATTAAGTTTTGTTCGGGATCTGCAAAGTCGAGCATCCGACTGGAAGCCCATCTCCCACCGCCGCCATGTCCGATATAGTTCACTATACTGGCACCCTCATTAAAGCCGTCGATAACCCGTCTACCGATAGGCGTGATGATATTATCGTCGCTCAAAATCGGCTCGTCCGTATGGGGAGCATAGATACGTTGGGTCTCGTATCTGCCACCCAACTGATTGTGGGAAATGAGTTGATCGGTTTGCCAGTGAAATCTGAGATCTGACCCTGCAAGCATGAGAAGTCGCTTATGCCAAGAACCGACTGAAGAAGATGTTTCATAGTTGATGGTGCGTTCGATGAATATGCGTAGATCCACGCGATTATTCGCAGGCATTCTACCGATAAGCATGTCAGGGAAACTATCTTCACCTCGAAATGTAACGAATTGGTGGTCCGACGCACTGGAGCCGTAGCCGGGGATTTGCACCTGCATCGTTGGGACAAAATTAGGTTCGTTTTTGATGTTGATATTCGTATCACCTATGAGAAGGACATAAGTTGGAGCAGGGGACTGCCAATTGTGGTAGGCGTAATTGAGGAAGGCACGGATAGCCTCAGGATTGAGTATACCGTGGTTAAATTCATCGTAGATATTTTGGACATCGACGACTTTCGTTCGTAATCCCTGTTGGGAGCGATGGTCAACAAGTGGCTGAACGTCCTGAATGAAGTGGTTATGTGTAATGATGATGTAGTCTGCAGCGTTTTGTGTGCTATACAGCTCGGATGGAGTGTCTACCGAGATTGTCGGTTTTCGGAATTGGTTACCGGTAAGTGCAATGTATTGGATCGTAGGATCGCTTGCTTTCTTGGGTCGAATTTGGGTTGACCGAAAGAAAATCCTGTAAGTCCCAGGGACATCTTCGTCGACGAGCGCGGACAAGCCTACGTAACGGGTGCCGTCAACCCCGTAAATTTCGATGTCTGGGATGGTAAAGTTTTTTAATTCCACCTCGAAACTTGAGTTTGCAGTCCCTGTGGCATCAAGGAACGGGGTAATTGCGAAGGGGAGTACATCCGCCTCTGCTTTAAAATCTCGCCAGTAGTCGATCTGAATCCAATTGAGCAGGATGATGTCGATAGGTGATTCAGGGTTACTGGGATTTGTAATTCGAATGGAGTTCTGCCCTTCATTAAGAAACGACTGTGGGATATCCTGATTATGAATTTGGTATTCGGTTTCGCCGTTCCATCGGGCTTCTCCAAATTCGATTTTATCGTTCAGCCAAACAGTACATAGGTGCGGTGTGTTGGTTCTGCCGTGAAGGCTAACTCGGACCGTTGTAGGTAAAGCAGTGTCTGAAACGCCGGATAGATTGAAGTTGAATGTTTTTAACGCAGGAGCACTCAGTTGTGACCAGAACCAACTATCATTTGGAAGCGGTGGTAACTCCGTCAAGTGGAACTGACGCTGTAGTAACCCTTGACTAAATTCTGTATAGGTCTGGCTTGCTGTAAGATTTACATGACGGAAACGCCTGAAGTGTAGGTCCTTCTCGATATGTGAGCGTGTGAGGAAACGCTCGTAAGACTGCGTGTTATTTGTTTGTGGAAGTGAGGTTTTTGTGGCCATTCGGAGCCCTGGTCCCGCACCCCAGAAGAGCCAATAGATATTCTCATCGGAATAGGGGTCAATATAACCGGTTTTTCCTTGCTGACGTTCTCCATAGAAAATGATTTCGTCTGTTGGGTCGAATCTTTTATCGTTTTCGCCACGGACAAAAATCGGTATCCGCTTTCCTTTGTTTGTCAGCGTTAATGTCGCTGGGTTTATCGTTTCTATATTAGCACCCGCAGCTGCCAGATCCTGTGCTGTAATCCTGTACATGCCAGAGTCGGTGACGCTGATTTTATATCGCGGTCCTGTGAATGGAACGCTCGGTGCCGCAGGTGATCGTGAAATCGGGGAACGCCATTTAACGGCACTCTGTGGGTTAACAAGCATATCAGCGAAGATTGCGTCAAATGCCACAGACTCGGTGTGCACACCCATCGGTATAGTAGATAACACAGGAGAGGGCACAGACATGCGGGTTCCGCTGAAGCGTACTTCTACCACGAGTCGATGGTAGAGTCGCACTTCACGGCGGGCAGGATTGTACTGGACAGGATTCAGTTGGATTGGGAGGACCCGGTTCTCTCGTATCCAACCGGTTTTTCTGATTTCTGCAAGCCGTTCTGGAAAAAAGCTATCTTTTTGCTTGTTTGAAGTGAGGGCAGTTGACTCTATCTTGTGTGTGCTGAACTCCTTATCAATCACCCGCAATTGGAAATCTCCGTCGGGTGGCACACTCATGAGCGTAGATTGCATCGGCAGGTGAGGCATTCCGGGTTCTACAGTGAAGTTGCATCCCGGGAAGGATAACGTTGGACCTACGTCGTTAGATACCTCTAAACTTTCTGACTGACTGCCGGCTGTTGGCTCCTGATGGCTAAGGAAATCAGATTTAGGGATGATGAGTTGGATCGTTACACCTTGCGAAGTACTACTGACCAATTCAATCTCTCTGTGGGTTTTTGCACTGTTACGTGTCGAGGCGCGGGGGCTTTGTGCCCTTAAGGGAGTCGGTGAGGCATCCGCGATTCCAAGAGAACAGGTTTCCGAGTTCGGGAGAGGCAAGGGAGAAGTTTTCAAGAAAAAAAAGAGGGCTATTAATAATAGTGGGAACCTTTTGAACGCGGGAACGCGCAGAACTAAGGGGCGAATTTGCATTTTTAAATTATGAGGTTTCTGATCCGATTGATTTTACAACGCAATCGGGTTTTTGATGCATTTTTCCGGCATCATTGGTGATTAAAAGCTTATAGGCTCACCGTCAATATATGTGCCTTAACGCTATCGTGTGTATTTTATAGAGTTTGTTGCGAGTCGTTTCTTTTTTCTTTAAATAATGTGAGGAGCAGCTTTCAGCAGTCAGCCATCAGAAAACGTCAGTTGTTTGTATAGTAGTTACAAACGTATTGTCTGCCACGAATGAGTGGCAGACGACAGACAACTGATTTCTATTTTGCTCTATTGGTTCTCAGCGAGGTGATAAATTTCTATCTCTCGGATTTGGGCGGCTGCGGGTTGCATCACGCGATAGTGTGGATAGTATTGACCGACGAGGGTTGTCCGCCGGTCGATGACTTTGTCTCCCGGTTCTGCCATTATTTTATTTATAATGACATCATCAACAGTTCGGGTAACTGCGACGCGAATCATCTTCGTCCGGAAGTTCAATCTATCAAAGACGAACAGGGGTTGCGCACGCTCGTCGCCGATATTGCGTCGTTGAATGACTGTATGAAAAGTCTCCCATTCGTCGGTTTCCGGGTTCAGATAGCCCATCTCGAACCGGAAGAGGTTGCTGTTGTGGATAACGATTTTACGGACGGGATGTACCTCACCGAATTTAATGATGAAGTTCCGTTCATTTTGCGCAGGGAGCGTCGCCAAAGTTTCCAGACTTCCATCGTTCATGCCGGGGTGGTTCGCTTCGGTGCCATAGGCGGCACTCGCTATATTTTCGCTGTATTGTGTGGATAACACCTGTGCGATTCTACATGCATTGAGGTGTAGACAGATAGCTATGAGGCAGCAGCCAATTAGAATCATGCGTCTCATTTTAGTTTCTCCTGAAGTGTTATATCGACCCGATCGACAATCCCCATGACGAGTTCTCGGATAGGTGCGTCTTCAATACCAAATACCTCTTGTGCTACACCGGGCCCCGCACCGATTATTACTGTATCTCCTTCGCCAGCACCGACGTAGTCGACAGCAATCGTTGGGGTCCTAACGAGTTCGGATCTGACGCTCAACGGTTGGACGAGCAGCAGTGTGCGATTTTCGTATGCAGGATGTTTAACGATAGAAACGACTTTTCCGATTACTTTGGCGATGTACATTTTTTAGGACTCCGTTTCAGGGATAGTTGGAGGGTCAAGCAGCGAAATAGAATCGACGATGCCAACAATGGCTACATCGACCGGCATCCGCTTACCGGGGCTGACACTTACGGCATCGCCACCCGTAACGAAGTAGACCGTTTCGCCAACACCTGCGTCGTGTAGCGTATCCACAGCGACGAGTGGTTCAGAAATGGGGTTGTGTTTTTCGTCTAAGGGTTGCACAATGAGGAGACGGGTGCCTTCTAAACTCAGATCTTTTCGAGTTGCGACGACCGTTCCAATAACTTTACCTAAATCCATTTATTTAAATTTTCCTTGCGATTAACTGATCGATGATTGGCTTACGACGCGCTATTCCATAGAGTCGCCTGTTCCGTTGTTGCAGGCTCGATTTCTGATACTATGCCATGCATATCGTTATTTCAGTCAGACCGCACCAGAAAACCGATCGTCCTTAATGGAGAGCGGGCAGAAATCTAATCACTTAAAAAATTGTACTCAACAAGTTTCGTATGGAGCGTATTCCGATTAATGCCGAGGATATCTGACGCTTTACTCCGATTTCCTTTGGTGTGCTCAAGCACTATTTTAAAGAGGGGTTTCTCAAAAACCGCTCGGATTTCAGCGTACAGGTCGTCCGGTGATGTTTCAGATTCCATATAGTGTTGCACATGTGTTTGGAGCAGATTGTAGATTTGGGCATCAAGATTGCCGGGTTCACTGGCATGAATAGATTTTTTGAGTATCGGATCGAAATGTTCAGGCAATAGCATTTGTCCTGAACACATCACGAGTGCTCGCTTTATCGCATTTTCCAATTCGCGCACGTTCCCCTGCCATTCGTGAACCGTGAGGAGTTTAGCAACTTCCGCGGAGATGCCGATATTGGGCAGTTGATATTCTTCGACAAACCGGCGGGTGAATAGGTCTATGAGTTCTGGTATGTCCTCTTTTCGTTCTCGGAGCGGCGGCAGGGAGATGGGGATGACGTTGAGACGATAATAGAGGTCCTCCCGGAAGACTTTCTGCTCAATTGCGGTTTCAAGTCGTCGGTTGGTCGCTGCGATGATTCTGACATCTACAGCGTGAGTCTCGGTCCCGCCCATCGGTTCAACTTCTCGTTCTTGAAGGAAACGCAACAATTTCGTCTGAACTTCAATCGGCAATTCACCGATTTCATCGAGAAAGACAGTCCCACTGTCTGCCTGTTGGAATTTGCCCTTCCTTGCGGTGTGTGCATCGGTGTACGCACCTTTGACGTGTCCAAAGAGCACACTTTCTATGAGACTCGAAGGCATGGCACCACAATCGACGACAACAAACGGATTGTCGGATCGGTCGCTGTTTTGATGGATGAGTTGGGCGACCAGTTCTTTACCGGTTCCGCTTTCACCTAAAACCAGGACGGTTTCGTCACTGACGGCAGCGCGTCCAATCTTGTAATAGACCTCTTGCATTGCCGGACTCTGTCCGACCATTCTCCCCTGTCCTTCAACATCAATGGAGGCAGTGGAGCTTTTGACGTTCTTCGTTTGGCTGCTGGCATCCGCGGCGCGCGACACGAGATCAAGCAATTGCCGCTGATCTATCGGTTTTGTAAGGTATCCGTAGGCGCGTTGCTTTGCGGCATCAATAGCAGTCTGCGTCGTGCCGTGTGCTGTGATTATGATAATCGAAGCCGTGCTATTGTGCCCATGAATGTCTTCAATGAGTTCAATTCCGTTAGCATCGCCCAACCAAATATCGAGCAGAATGACATCGACGTTTGCTTCCTTGACACAGGCAAGCGTCTCCGCTCCATTTCGGGCTTTGAGCGTCTCATAGCCCGCCCTCTGTAGCGTCGCAGCGAGTATTTGCCGAAAGCTGTGGTCATCGTCAGCAATAAGCACAAGATTTGACATTTTTTAATTTTTCCTTGCGGAAGAACATTGTAGGTTAGCGTTTCGGCATTTCCCGCGTTCGAGTTGAAGAAACACCCGCTGAATGCCACGCGCGAATGTAATACAAGGAACGGATTTCTTCTCCCCCCCGACGAAATCCAACGTTGATTCGCAAAAACCCTGCGCCGCTGTTGTAGACTTACGGTTATATTCTACGTGTAAACCTGCGGGTAAGCAAACGAAGTGTCCCGGGAGCATAAATTAAAATTCACCCAACAGGGAGGGATATAACAAACGCTGTACCGACTTCAAGGTTCGCATCGACTTCAATGCTCCCTCGGTGTTCTGCGAGAATTTTTTGGCTGATGTAAAGTCCCAATCCTGTCCCTTTCTGTTTAGTGGTGTAGAATGGATCGAACAGCATCGGTACATCTTCAGGTGATATCCCGGGTCCGTCATCTTGAACTCGGACGAGCACAGTTTCCGTTTCTGGGACGTATTTTGTCTGAATTGCCAAAGTTCCATCTGTGTCCATTGCCTCTATGGCGTTGTAAAATAGATTGAGAAGTACCTGTGTGATTCCATCCTCGTTCACATTGACCTCTGGACAGTCATCGTATTGCGTGATGATTGTGATGGCACGAAGTTCCAATTCTGGTCGGCAGATGGCGAGGCTACTATCAAGGAGTTGATGAATATCACTCCGTTTTGCGATATCCATTGTGGGTTTGCTGAAAGCAAGTAATTGTTCTATGAATCGGTTGAGCCTATCCACCTCTTTTATGATAATACCTGTGTATTCATTAATCTCATTTTGAGAGAGTTGGACGTTATCGAAATCGGTTTCGATGTGCGAGCCGAACTCTACATCGCCGTGTCGGAGCAGTTGTGTACCGAGTCGGATGCTACCTAAAGGATTTCGGACCTCATGTGCTACCGTTCGGACCAATCGGCCGAGGGTCGCCATCCGTTCAGATTCAACGAGTGCGTCGATTGTTTGTTGGATTTTGACACGCTGCGCGATAATAGAGGCGATAATCGTCAAGAGCCGTCGGTCGTCCTCCGCGGAGAATTCATCTGAGGCTTTGTCTATCGTCAGTGTACCGATGACGTTTTCTTCCACAATAATCGGGATACACCAGAAGGCAATCGAGTCTTTGGATTTAACCCGTTCTGGCTCGAAGAGTTTGATGTAATTACGTGGACTTCGGGTTTGCGGAACACCAATCGCTTTCCCTGACGCGAGGACCTGTTTTTGGATGTCTTCCATCTGATCGTCGGTACCACGTTTCATCTCTGCTGGCGTGAGTCCTAAAACGGTTTCTGTGGAGGTAACGACTTTCCCATTTTCATAGAGATGCAGAGATCCGCGGTAGATGCCGAGTCGCTTGGATAGGATTTCGATGATACGTTGAAAGAGTCCCTCCAGATCTAGGTTAGTGTTCGCTGATTGGCTCACCTCAAAAAGCGTAGAGATGTCTCGTACCTGTTTTTCTAAATTCGCGTTGACGCTGTTTATCTCCTCTATCTGTTCGACCCCACTGCGTCTCTGGGTTTGGAAGTGACGGATAACGCGGATGACACCATAAACGGCAAATGGATAGAGCAATGCTATGATAATGCTTTGAGTGTGGTTCGGATATCGGAAGACGTAGATCCAATTGGCTACGGTCGTAATACCGAACAAAAAGTTCTGCCCACGGGGTCTCGTGTAGAGCACCGAGAGAACGATCACCCCATAGTAGCAGTGGCTCACCGCTGGATAGTATTCCGACATCTGAAACAGGTGCGTACTGACGTTAATCAGAATCACAAAGAGTGCGAGAAAAGACGTTAGCATCTTTTTTTAGGGCTGTCAGCCGTCAGTCGTCGGCTTTCAGTAACTAACTGAAAACTGGCAACTGTTCACCGATAATCTAAAATTCCAGAAAATTATTGAGCATCTTTAGCCCGACGCGCCCACTCTTTTCAAGGTGGAACTGTGTTGCAATGAGATTATCTTTCGCAATCGCGCTACAAAATTCAAGCCCGTACTTCGTCTGTCCGATCACGATGTTCTCTGACGCTGGCTCTGGATAGTAGGAATTGACGAAATAGAAGTGTGCCGGGTTCGGAACATCTTTGAAGATTGCGTGCAGTTTCGTCTGATACACTTCGTTCCAACCGATTTGAGGTACCTTTAGGGTCTCAGTTTGTGTTTTGGTGGCTGTCGTTGGATATTTCTTTACGGACCCCGGTAGGAAACTTAAACATTCCGCATTCTCTTCCTCACTGTGCTCAAAGAGAATCTGGATACCGATACAAATACCGAGCATCGGTTTGCCGGTCCGGAAAAAGTCTTTGAGGACCTGGTTCAATCCGCGTTTCTGTAATGTTCGCATGGTGGCTTTTGCGGCACCGACACCGGGGAAAATCACGCGTTCCGCGCTCAGTATTGTTTCAGCGGTGAATGTAATCTCATTTTTATAGCCCAGGTATGTTAAGGCACGCGCAACGCTCGTAAGGTTCCCTGCTTCGTAATCTATAATTGCAATCATATTTTTATCGTTTCAGTTTTCGGTTAAGAGATAGTTGTGGCTGTTGCAAACGATTGTCAGTTTCACACAAGCGACTGACAACTCATCTAATGATTTTTTCAATCGCTTTATAGAGGTTAGCGGTCTCGATTCCTGCGATAGCGGCTTCAGAACCTTTGTTTCCTGCCTTGATACCCGCGCGCTCAAGTGCCTGCTCTATCGTATCTGTGGTGATAACGCCGTAGATAACGGGAATGTTGGTGCTGGATGATATGTTGGCGATACCCTTCGCGCTCTCGGCGGCGACGTAATCAAAATGGGGGGTCGCACCTCGGATAACTGCACCAAGACAGATAACAGCGTCATAGCGTCCGGTCTCTGCGAGACGTTTGGCGATTCCGGGAATTTCGAAGGCACCGGGGGTCCAGCAAACGTCGACATTGTCCAAATCGACACCGTGCCGCTTGAGGGCATCCAGCGCACCCGCGAGGAGTTTTTCGGTAACGAAACTATTGAATCGGCTGACGACAATACCGAAACTGAGACCTTCGCCGAGGAGATGTCCTTCATAAACGTTTGGCATATTTTTTATCAGTCCTCAGTTATCAGTCGTCAGTTGAAGAGGTGTCTTGGGCAATCAAATATCTCTTGTAACTGAAACTGCTAGCTGTTAACTGATAACTCTCCTATTCTCCATTTATTTTTCTAGTCATTAATTTCCGCCTTCGATCAGTTGCGGCTAACCGTTGTCAAGAGTGACTGCTATTCTTCTGACGGAAACTGAAACCGAAACGTGTTGACAGTTGATAGTTATTCCTCACGTAGGAGGAGGTGTCCAAGTTTGGAACGTTTTGTTTCTAAATAGCGGCGGTTAAACGCATTCGGTTTGGTTTCCAACGGGACACGCTCGACGATTTCAAGCCCGTGTCCAGACAGTCCTGTAACTTTTTGTGGGTTGTTTGTCATCAATCGCATCTTTCGGACACCTAAATTGGCTAATATCTGTGCCCCGATGCCGTAATCTCGCAAATCTGCGGGGAACCCAAGGTGTTCATTCGCTTCAACGGTATCTAATCCACCATCCTGCAACTGATATGCCTTAAGTTTCTCCTTCAACCCCATCCCTCTACCCTCCTGTCGCATATAGACAAGTACGCCTCTGCCTTCCCTCTCAATGGTTTTAAGGGCGATTTCGAGTTGTTCGCCGCAATCGCATCTCAGGGAGCCGAAGACATCGCCGGTGAGACACTGCGAATGCACCCGGACTAAGATCGGGGTGGGATCGGTAAGATCTCCCTTTGTGAGGGCGATGTGTGTTTTATCTGCCTCAACGGTTTCGCCGTCTGTATCGGTGCTTTCGTAAGCGTATAGTTTGAATTCACCGTGTGCGGTTGGCACCTCAGCGGTTGCGACGCGTCGAATCAGTGTTTCTGTTTCGCGACGGTATGCGATGAGGTCAGCAATCGTGATGATTTTGAGTTGGTGTTGTGCCGCGAACTTCATCAGCTCAGGAACACGTGCCATGCTGCCATCTTCGTTGAGTATCTCACAGAGGACACCTGCGGGGTATAGTCCCGCCATTCGCGCTAAATCGACGGTGGCTTCGGTATGCCCTGCCCGCCGGAGGACACCTCCGGGTTTCGCTTCTAAGGGGAAGATGTGTCCGGGACGGACGAAATCTAAGGGTTCAGCTGCGGGATTAACGAATTTCTGGATGGTATAGGCGCGCTCTTGTGCGGAGATACCGGTCGTCACCTCTTTCGCATCGATGGTGACTGTAAAGGCGGTCTGCATTTGCGCCGTATTGGATGTCACCATGGGGTAGAGTTCAAGTTCTTCAAGGCGTTCTGAACAGGTCGGCAGGCATATCAGGCCCCTGCCGAATTTCGCCATGAAATTGATCCGTTCTGCCGTTACCTTTTCTGCCGCCATGATGAGGTCCCCTTCGTTCTCGCGGTCGGGTTCATCGACAACGATAACGATTTCCCCATCTCGGATTGCAGAGAGTGCTTCAGGAATGGTATTAAATGTGTCTGGCATGTTTTAAATTATACGCCAAGCGTTAAATGACGCCTTCTGTGTTTAATAGTTAAGTGAAAAATGGGACGGGATGCCTAAAATCTTGTGAGTAGCAACTTGCGTTATGATTATTGGAGATTTTATCATCATAGTAAATCACATAAATCACAATAATCCTGGTCGGCTTTCATTTCCCTATTGCAACGGACGGCTGACAATTGAAAACCATTAATCTATGTAGCCGTGTTCCGCTAAAAATCTCAAATTAAGGGTCTCAGAAGTGTGCTGTTTGCTCAGTCCCGTCCTCTCTTCGGTATTTTTTAACAACGTTTCAAGGTAACGCGCGACGATGTCGACTTCGAGGTTAACTTTAGCACCCGCCCGTTTTGTTCCGAAGGTCGTAACGTCCTTTGTGTGCGGGATCAGCGTAACTTCAAAGGTATCTGTGTGTACATTAGATACTGTTAAACTGACACCGTCGACTGTGATAGAGCCTTTGTATGCGACATAGGGTTTGGTGATGTTACTCATTGTTATCTGCATCACGGAGGCATCACCCTCATCTGTCCACGATCGGATTGTCGCGACCTCGTCAACGTGTCCGAGTACGAGATGTCCACCCAGTCTATCACTGAGCCGGAGTGAACGTTCTAAATTCACCCGATCTCCTGCCTTTCGTTCACCTAATGTTGTGCGCCGTAAGGTTTCAGCGGATACATCTACGGTGAATGTTTCCGATGTGAGGAACCGGATCGTAAGACAGGCACCATCAACGGAGACGCTGTCCCCGACTTTTGCATCACTGAGGACTTCGATCGCGTGAATCTCAAGGGTAGCATCTTGAGATTTGACCTGAATGCTTTTAATTGTTCCGAGTTCTTCGACGATCCCAGTGAACATACTATAAATACCCCTCAATTAGAATGTCGTGCTCAGGAATCGGTGTGACACGCATTTGCTGTAGATTCACTGCCTCAGATAAACTCTGGATTCCTACACCGCCGATCGGTCCAGGGGCATTCTGTCCGCCGATAAGTTTGGGGGCAATGAAACACATGACCTTGTCCACGATACCAGAAGCGAGGGCTGAGGCGTTGATTTGGCTGCCACCTTCTATGAGGACACTTGTTATCTCTCGTTTGCCTAAAATTTCCATTAAACTCTTGAAACAGACTTTGCTGTGTGCGTTCGGAACGCTTATCACTTCCGCACCAGCCTTTTCGAGGGTATCGACGTTTTCGGTGGGTGCCTCTGGCGTTACTGCCACGATAACACCAACCTCGCTTTCGGTATTGAAGATGCGTGCGTCTGGACGGGTTATCGCGTGCGAATCTAACACAATCCGGATTGCGTCCTGTCCTTCTCTGTCCTGGAGCCGTGTCGTCAATGCCGGGTTATCGCGTGCGACTGTTCCTCTACCGACGAGGATCGCATCTACAGCGTCCCGAACCTCATGTCCCCGTTGCCTCGATGCCTCAGACGTAATCCATTGAGATTCTCCAGAAGCGGTGGCGATCTTACCGTCGAGACTCATAGCGGTTTTGAGGATGACAAAGGGTCTACCGCTTTGAATGTATTTTCGATGTACCTCGTTTAGGCCCGATGCTTCTTGTCTCAGGACACCTACATGGACGTTTATGCCGGCATTTTGGAGTTGTTGAACACCCTTACCGGCGACACTGGGATTTGGATCGACTTCTGCGACGTAGACCTGCGCGATACCTGCGCGAATCAGTGCCTCCGTGCAGGGAGGTGTCCGTCCCCAATGGCAGCACGGTTCAAGTGTTGTGTAAAGTGTGGCGCCTTTGGCAGCCTCACCCGCGGCGTTCAATGCATGGACTTCAGCGTGTGGTGTTCCCGCTTTCTGGTGATACCCTTCACCGATAACCTTTCCGTTTTCTACAATGACCGCGCCGACGAGAGGGTTGGGGCTTGTGCGTCCTTTTGCCCGTCGTGCTAAATCCAGCGCGCGTTGCATAAAGGCGATGTGCGTTTCTTCCATAGCGATGCGTAACCTATCCCCGAAAATCTATTTTCATTAAATTATATCACATTTCGGGGGGAAGTCAAAATCATTTTTGTTGTGCCGCGATGTCTTTCAGAGATTCGAGGATTTCCGGCTGTTTTGCGAGATCAAATTGGTGGGAACCGATGTACATATATCTAATGATCCCTGCTCTGTCAATAATGAATGTTGCCGGACGTGCGATGTTGTAAGCCTCTAAACTGAGCCAGTGATAGACCCCGTAATTTTTGATGACGTTCCGTGTTTTATCTACCAGTAGTGGAAAAGTGACACCGTTTTTCTCGGCATAGCCTCGAAGTTCACGGGGCCACTGTCCAGCAATTGCGAGCGGGGTTGCTGTATATTCTGCGTATCCTTCAGTGTTTTCTTGTACTGCCGCCAACTGACGACGGCTGTTCGGTCACCACGTCCCTCGAAAAAAGGTTAGGATAACGTGTTGTGTCTCGCGATATGTTTCAAGCGATACTTCTCGGCGTTGATGCGATGGGAGCGTGAATGGCGGCGCAGTATCGCCGATATTGAGAGTCTTGTTTTTCCGTGGCATAGGCACATTGTATCAGAAATTGCAGGGCATGTCTACGTTCTAGGACTTACGCAGTAGCTTAGACCTGTGTTATACTTTTTGATTATGAGGATACTCACCCTTTCAAAACAAAGACACTCGTTATTATCGGAGTATTGCC
>RKRR01000086.1 GCA_007571305.1 Candidatus Poribacteria bacterium
TAAATATGGAAAACCAAAAACTCGTTCTAATTTGCGAGTACATAATAAACCTCACTTGCGAAGCTGCACACCCTAACAGGTGATGCTACAGAACTGGCAACGTGCGTTATCTTAGTAAAAGGGAAAAAATTGCTTGGGTATCCTTTATCTTCAAAAGTTATGGAAGTGTATAGCATTTTCGAAAAAAAGGCAAGGAAAAACCAACTTCCCTGAAATAATTAGCGTAGTCCACTTAGGATTGATTCGCAGAGTTCCATTGTTTTGACTGCCTCATCGAGGTTGGCAGCAGGGAATGAAACAGGCGTATCGGATTTGACGCAATCTAAGAAGTATCTGTTCTGCTCGACGGTGCCACCGGTACCTGCTTCAGTGAGTTTGTGTTGCTTGCCATCAGAAAAAACGGTGCCGTGAGAGACCCCTTCAAGATATGCGGAGATGTCCCTCCCGTGAATCTCGTAGCGTTCGAGGCGAGCATCTGTGGTGTAGTTGGCGACGTGTTGAGCGACACAGCCGTTGTCAAACAGGATGAGGGCGGCGTGAACATCTTTGTAATTTGAGATTGTTCGCTGCACAACGCTGTGTACTTCTTGGACATCGGCTTCAGCAATGGCGCGGATCGCATCAAGAGCATGGATCGGTGTCTCCAAGAACATGTTGTCCATTAGGTGTTCTGGAAATTTACTGGACTGTGCCAGTCGGGTGATACTCTTATGGAATTCGCCGACGATTTGTGTGACGGGGCCGCGTGCGGTAACCTGGCGTTTCGCTTCGACGATGATGGGGTGAAAGCGACGGTTCCAACCTACCATTCCTTTCGCGCCTGTCCGCTCTGCGGCATCGCGCAAGGCCGCTGTTTCTATGACGCTCATGCCGGGTGGCTTCTCTAAGAGCGTATGGATGCCACGTTCAAGGCATGGGAGTGCTGCCTCGCCATTGAAATGAGCAGGTGTGGCAACAAAGATAGCATCTAAGGTCTCGTTGTCCAATAATGCCTCGATGCTCTCGTGCCGTGCTGAGACATTGAACATGTCCGCTGCGGTGTTGCGTGACGCTTCTACGGGATCGCAAACGGCAACGAGCTCAGTGTCATCAAATTCTGAAAGGATTTTCATGTGGCCGCGGCCTCTACCGCCGCAGCCGATGATGGCAACTCGTAGTTTTGACATAGGTTTCTCCTTCAGCTGATGAAGTTTGGGATTGGAGAACACGCCTGATGAGATAATTGCCCAGTGCGCTATCAGGACACTCCTACAAGGAAGTCCGCAGTTGGTTCGGGTCGTCTACAATTTAGCGTCGGATGTGCGGTGCCTCCATGACTTCCCGTTGTTCTGGCGACATATCCTCAATGTAATCGGGGTACCTCACTTCGTGTGCTCCGGTGCCATAGGACTGGAATCCAGGACTGAATTTGTAGAGCAGTGCGCGGCGTTGATGGCTACCTTTCCACGGAAGCGTGCCGTGCGTCAAAGTTTCGGTGAAAATCACGGCATCACCGGCTTTGGCATTGACTTCAAGCACCTGATTCTGATATTGCTGGTAGCGTTTCATGCTGCTGGGACACGGAAGATTCGCCTTGTGACTACCTGGGACGATTGCCAATCCTCCATCGCCGGGGCCCTCATCAGCCAGCATGTATTCGACGACGGTTAAACCTGTATAGATGCGACCGTATTTGAAGAAGTAAGCTTCTGAGAAATTAGGACGTTCAATTCCTCCGCCGTGTAGCGTGCCGCCTTCCGTGCCGCGCTCCATAGCGATTAATCCTGGGCCGTGGTCGAGTCGGTACTGTTCGCCTAAAATTTCCTCAAGGGAGGGTTTAATTTTCGGATGGATGAGCAAATCTCGGAACGGCTCACACCAAGGCTTCTCCCAAGCGAGCATGCCTCCCATGTCCATTCGGTGTGCCGTGCCAGCGAGTGCTGCTGAATCGCCTGCCAGAGAGGTATCGCGTTCTCTCAGTCCTTCAATGTGATGGTCGATGGCAGCGTTGCATTGGGCGACCTCTTCTGCTGTCAATGCGTTCTCGACGATGAGGTATCCAGTCAAATCGAATAGGTACTTTTGATCTTCGTTCATTGGGGGACCTCCTTTTTCTCATTATCCGCAAGGCGTTAAATCAGATGATTCGTTTGGTGTTTCCTAAGATAACCCAAGTTGCCAGTTCTGTAGCATATTTTGACGAATGAAAACAAACGACCCGTGAATAAAATCAAGAGGTTAGAGCGGTTTTCCCAAAACTACTTATTGCGAATTAAAAACCTGTCGCTTCTGCGGCACTCTGAGGTTTGCCAGTTGCATCTCCGCCGAGCCACCGATAAGGACGTGGATATAGAGCCAAAGATCTATCCTCAAGTGGAAGTCTGACAGGTATGCTGTTTCGAGTTGCAGAGAGTTTCGCAGCAATGGCAACCTCCAACGCTTGCCGGAGGTCCGCGCCTGTAATCCACGGGTGTCCATCGCCATTAACAGCCGCTAAGAAGGAACGAATGGAGCCTGTAAGATAGTTAAATTCACTCCATAGATAAGGCCTGTAGTTGGGATCAGTTCGGACACGATTGCCATTCGGGTCGTAGCCTTTGAATATTTCAGGTGGGTTCCAATCCCATCGGATGAGGCATTCGTCTGTCCAGACATCTACACCACGGCAAGTTGTTGGTGTTCCGAAGACATTGCCTTCCAGACCATTCGTCAACTGAAAACGTCCGTTGATGATTAAACCTTCATCGGTTTCTGCATCCAACGCCTCAGAAGGGGTTCCCCATGCGACGATTTCCTCAACCTCAGCATTGGTGAACAGACGTAGTACAGAGATATGTTGACACCCACCACCAGAGATCTCGCCACCGAATCCATGAACGCTCACACCTCTGATTTCGCCAAATTCCCCGTTGTGGAGTCGAGCTGCCGCCTCTTGGACTTCATTCATTGCCCGTTGCAGGTTGCCTCCCGCGAATACGACTCCGCGCTCAGCACATACCTCAACCATTGTATCGGCATCTTGTAGACAGGCGGCAATCGGTTTCTCAGTAGAGATCCCTTTGACACCGGCTTCAGCACACGCAATCACCACATCTTTCATGTATTTCGTGGGTGTGACGACTACGGCAACGTCTGGCACAATGTCCCGTAATAGGGCTTCTACGTCCGGATAAAGAGCGGCAACGTCAAAACGTGCTCCGAGAACATCCCGCCGTTGCAAGTTGGCATCGGCGATTGCGACGATTTCTGTATCGGGATACGTGGTGTAGGCCTCGGCGTAGTTTTGTCCCATCCGACCACATCCGATAATGGCTACACGATATTTGGTGTCACGCATTGTTTCAACTCCTTGATCGCTTATGCTATCAAGAGTCAAAAAGTGTGTCAAGAAAAAAACAGGCAATCAGGAAGTGTCCCATCCCACTAAAAACGGTCTTGTTTTTTTTCGGTGTTTGGCGTATAATTAGGCATATTGAAACTTTCACTCATTCGGTGATTTCAAGAGGACCCTGTAACAATTGGATTGCTCTGAGATATTGGAGGCGCGAGAAAATGGAAAATAGACAGATCGAAAAACAACTCAATCGCTATGTACCAGACCTAAATGTGCCTTTTGAAGATCTGCAGAAACAGTTAACTGCTTTCATTCAAGCGGAGCGGGAACAATTGAAAGTCCGCATCTTGAAAGGCGAAAGCGGGTTTGCGGCTTGCAAGATTCACACGGAGATCTGGGATGCAGTTATTCAGAAGGTTTATGAGGTAGCCTCTTTTCAGATTCGTGACGAGTACCAGAAGCAGATCGAGGTGTTGAAGTTACTTCCGGACTTTAAGGTAGACGACTTAGAAGCAGAATTGGAGAAATGGAAACTCGATGTCGCCCTTTATGGTGTTGGCAGTTATGGCAGAAATGAACTTTGCTATTTTTCGGACGTAGACGTTATCTATACATCGTCTGTGGACTTAGAGGATACTTACGATGAAGGCACACTCGAACTTATCCGATGGTTCTATGACTTTTTCGACAGTCTCCACTCGGTGATTCCAGGGTTTGAATTCAGCTTTATCTATCGCCCCTTGACGGATATAGCCCAATGGAACTATCAGGATATGACCGCGTTGATCGACATGCGGTTTATCGCTGGCGATGCGTCGCTTACCGAGGACTTCCGGCGAGAGATACATTCTGGGAAATCGGATATTTCGCTTGTGCTGGATCTACTGAAATCAAGATCAGATTCTTTGGAAGCATCCGAGGATACAATCTACCTCAATCAACCCAATGTGAAAACAGGGAGGGGGGGTCTACGTACGCTCCAGTATGCACTCTGGATGTGCGGTCTCCCGGATTTCACTTCAACCCCTCAACTCTATGAACGCTACGATGACGGACAACTCATTCCGTCCCTTGATTTCATGTTTAAGGTTCGAAACCTTCTGCATGTTCTCGCCGATTCACCGTACGACAACCTCACTTATCATCCCGAAAAAGGTGATGTGCTCCAAACACAGATCGCTCAGGTACTCGAATTCTCAGATGCAACCGATGATGGACGTTATGAGTTCATGGCTGAGTATTACGCGATGGCAAAATATCTGCATTTTAAAGCAGAACTGCTGATCCGGAAGATGTTAGCGAATGGGATTCCTATCTCGGATGTGCTCGCGGTGAGGATAGAGATGCTGTATTGCATCGATAATAACTTTGGTGAACTCGATGCAAACGAGCTCTTTACACTTTTTACCTATTTCCAACAGTACGACTTCGAAATTGATGCCTCCCTTTCTACATTCATATCTCGGTACGTCCATGCGTTTGACTGGCGTTCTTTCCAGAACCGGATGGCAGAATTGATAAATACACCGGGAGATGTAGAGAAAACGCTAACCCGCCTGCACCGACTCAATATCCTGTCGCACCTCGGTGAAGGTGGGGAGCTTTTCGAGGGAGCGATGATGACGCGGAGCGAACGGAGCCTTGATCCATATACGGTCGGGAAACATACACTCATTGCGATTGGACATCTCGATGAAATTCGCCGAACGGAACCGAGTAGTCCTTTTGGTGGTGAGGGTTTCGGCTCGTCAATATCACCATCTCCGACCTCTGAATTAGAGGATCTCAACACAGCGTTTCGCTCACTATCAGATCCTGCTCCACTCTATATGGCACTCTTCTTGCATGACATAGATAAACCGGATCCAACCCATCCGGCGACGGGCGCAGAAAAAGCAGAACGCATCGCACCCGAATTTGGGTTCAATTCACAACAGACAGATGATATCTGTTTTCTCATCCGAGAACATCTGACAATGATAGATTTGGCACGTTATCATCATTGGGATGAAAGTACAATTTCCGAATTCTGTAAGAAGGTGAACTCGTTAGAGCGTTTGACTGCTCTGTATCTGCTCACGTATTGCGATTCTAAAGCCAACGGTTCACAGAATTTTAGTCACGTTGTTAAACACAATCTGAAAAGTTTGTACGAAGTATCTCGGACCCGCTTTGTTGGACAGGAAGAAACGCAGTGGGGTGCCTTCGCACCTGTTGAAGAGTTTCAGCAATTTCTTCACCACATGCCTGTTTCCTACCGTATCAGTGTCTCTCCTGAAGATATAGCGATGCACATAAAGATGACATCACAAGCCGAAGCCGCGTCTACAGATGCAGAAACAACATCAAGCGCGGGGATCGTTCAGTTTGTCGATCAACCCGGATTTACTGAATTACACCTCTGTAGTCCGAGCCGGATTGGAAAATTACACACGGTGAGCGGTCTCTTTTTCGCGAACGGTATAGATGTCCGAGACGCACGGGTCTACACGAAACAGGATACCAACATTGAACTTGAAATCTATCGGCTTGTCCATCAGCCGCCGCATCATCAAGGGGAACCGATGCCTCTTGATGAAGAACTGAAACGGGACCTCGATTTTGACATCCGTAGCCTTCTCGCAGAGGAAGTGACGCTTGAACAGGTTTTCGCGAGACGCTACATCAACCTCACTGAAACCTGGCAAGTTAGCGATGTGAGCGTTGAGACGGCGCGTAACTACTCCGAAATTGTCGTAGCCGGTGAAGAAAAAGTCGGATTTCTCCACTACTTCAGCGGTATCTTAGCAAAACTCGGACTGAACGTTGAGATGTGTAAGTGTTCAGGATTAGGCGGACAGGCGATTGACCGGTTCTACGTACAACCGGTGGCGGATCCGAAAGCCGTGCATGCCGATATTATGGCGGCACTGGAATCTCAAGACGGCGCGTCGTCCTGATGCAGAACGCTTATTGAGGCAAGTTTCGTC
The DNA here is from genome assembly GCA_007571305.1 of Candidatus Poribacteria bacterium. Classification (GTDB taxonomy): domain Bacteria; phylum Poribacteria; class WGA-4E; order WGA-4E; family WGA-3G; genus WGA-3G. Next base: position 6,283 of record RKRR01000086.1, read on the forward strand.
TCTCTATAGAACAAAGCGCTTAGTTCATCACGAAATGGAGAGCGGATATACGAAAGATATGTCAAAGTTCAAATCCATATCGTTTAACCGCAAGGAATAATTAAGAAATGAAACAACGGGTTCTTATTACAGGTGCGGCTGGCACAGTCGGCAGCGCGCTCTGGCAAGCATGGGAAAAACAGGATGCTTATACGTTGACCTTAATGGATATTCATCCCACCCTGGGGGCAAACTCGCGCGTAGTACAAGCAGATATCCGGGATTACGCGGCGATGCAAGAATTGTGTCGCGATCAAGACGTGTTGGTCCATCTGGCTTATGTCCGTCAAGATTCGCTTGGAAAGGTGCCTGGTGAAGTCAGCGACATCGGTGCCTCAATGACTTTGTTTGAAGCCGCACGAGAAGGTGGCATCCGGAAGATTATATATGCAAGCACAAATCACGTTTCAGGATGGAATGAACGTCTGAATTCGCCGCCTCGGTTCTCGACAGGCGATCAGTTTCGTCCCGACGGCTGGTACGGCGCAATGAAAGGTATGGCGGAGATCGCAGGAAGGTATCTCGTTGATGCACACGATATGCGGTTCATTAGCATCCGTATCGGAAGTTTCAACGGCACAGATGAACCGAGCGGGATACGGCACTGTAGCACATTACTGACTCCGCGAGATTGTGTGCAACTCTTCGGACTGGCTGTAGACTACGAGGGACCTGTCAAATATCTGATCACGTACGGACGCTCGGCAAATTCTGATGGGTATCAACAGAGCTACCTTGACATAAGCGGGGCAATTGAGGTACTGGGGTATCAACCACAGGACAATTTGGTTAAAACGCATCTTCACAAATTTTTGTCAGAGCCGTAAGTTAACAATAGTAGGACTTACGCATGCTGCTCTTTTGTAGCATAACCTGTGAGGGTGTGCCACGAGAACATCTGTGTTTTTTTGGGGTTCTCCCTCTCACTAAGGTGTCCTATGGTCAAAATTGCGTAAGTCCTGAATAGTTTGGACAATTCGTATCACATTCGATTTGATTTTTCAAAGATCAGCGGATTTTATAAGTTTCCGACTGCACAGCACTTCGCAACAAATAACGGTGGGGCTCAGTGCTCAGCACAGGCTAACGGTTTCCTATGCTACAAAAAGCCGTCCAAACTTTAGTAAGTTAAAAGTTATGCGTGAAAATCCCGACTACAACGACATCTACTACCAAAACACAACAATCCACTCTCAAATCATCGACATCATAGCAGAACGTGGTGTGCCGTTATGTGAATTTCCTGGGCCGATTAATTGGGAAACGTTCTTCGGGAATCCGCATCCGGTAGAAATAGAGATTGGATCCGGGAAAGGGCGTTTCCTGCTTGAAGCATCAAAACGGCACCCAGCCGTTAATTATATCGGCATAGAACGGGCACAAAAATACGTCGCATTGACACAGGAACGGTTCGAGAAGTACATGCGGCATTTCGGCGTGGATAGAGCGTCAGGCATGTTCTCAAATGTACGTCTGGTGTGGACAGATGCAAACTATTTCTTGACACGGTACGTGCCGAACGGATCCATTCAGGCGTATCATATCTACTTTCCGGATCCATGGCCCAAAAAACGGCAACGGAAAAGACGGATTTTTCGGAATCAAGACTTTCTGTCCGCTCTGACACGCACACTCAATATCGAGGACGGTAGGCTTTATATTACAACAGATTATGCGGAATACTTTCAAGAGATTCAGGAGCGTCTTGCCGGTTTATCTACTCTGCATCCGATTGAGTCAGGTCTCGGCCCAGATCGGGATATCGCAACAAACTTTGAAATGAAGTACGTTTTGGAAGGTAGGGATATCTACCGGGCGGTTTATGAGAGATTTTCGCCTCAGCACACGTGAAAATGGAGAAATTATGGAAACTATTGGAACGACTGCGGCGCAAGCCCTTCTGACCCCTGAAGAATATCTCGCCAAGGAGCGGAAAGCACTGACGAAAAGTGAATATCAAGAGGGACGAATACATGCAATGCCGGGAGCGAGTCACGAACATAATATTATCATGGGAAATACATTCGCTGAACTTCATACGCAACTACGGGATCGGACGTGCATCGTTTATCCGAGTGACATGCGGGTGAAGGTGAGTTCAATGGGACGATATACCTATCCAGATGTTATTGTTGTGTGCGATGAACCGCGCTTTGAAGATTCACACTTTGATACGCTTCTCAACCCCACCGTCCTGATAGAGGTGCTTTCTCCATCAACCGCCTCCTATGACAGAGGTGAGAAATTCGCAGCCTATCAGAAACTTGATTCCTTGTGTGAATACGTTCTTATCTCACAAAACAGCGTTCGGGTTGAACATTATCTGCGACAGGAACAGACGTGGGATTTGACAGAATTTCATTCCTTGGCGGATGTCTTTCAACTCGGGTCGATAGGGTGTGAGTTGTCCTTGCAGGCGATATACGCGAAGATTGAATTCTCTCAGGCATAAACAAACTGCTAAAGCAAGCCGCAAATCGACACAGGAACGGACGAAATGAAAACAGAACAACGTGACAATGCTATACCTGAATTGTGGCAGTCTCTTCCGAATGCTCCCGGGGTCTATCTAATGAAAGCCTCCGATGGCACTGTCATCTATGTCGGTAAAGCACTTCGTATCAGAACCCGCGTGCGTTCCTATTTTCGTGAGAAATCTGCATACGCCTTGACATCACAGCTGATGCGGTATGTTACAGAAATCGATTACATCGTCACAGAAACTGAAGTAGAGGCACTCATCTTAGAAAACAACCTGATTAAGGCACATCAGCCGCGCTACAACGTGAAACTGAAAGACGATAAACGGTATCCGTATTTACGTGTGACCCTCAATGAACCCTTTCCGCGTATCCACATTACGCGTAAAGCCGAAAACGACGGGACGCGATATTTCGGACCATTTGTCTATGTTCGCTCAACCCGCCAGACGCTCAAACAGTTAACGAAGTTGTTTCCCATCCGCACCTGTACGCTCCCTCTTGTAGAAGCGGGGAATAAGTATCGGGTCTGCCTCGATTACTACATCGGACGATGCCCTGGGCCTTGTGCAGACAAGATCGATGTGCCAGACTACGATGAGATTGTTCAGAAAGTTTGTCAGTTCTTAAGTGGAAATACAGGGCCCGTTGTCAAAGAACTAACGGAGCAGATGCAAGCCGCAGCGGAGGCACTCGACTTTGAGAGGGCTGCGAAGTATCGGGATACACTTAAAGACGTTCAACAAGCGATTACAACACAGAATATGGATAACGTGTCTGCCGCGGATGAGGATGTCATGGGTATTGCAGCGAGGACTGATGTTGCGTGTGTGCAACTTCTACGGGTGCGAGATGGTAAGTTACTTGAACGTGAACATTACTATCTCAACGATGCAGACCCAGAATCGCTTGCGACCGCGCTCAGTGCCTTCATTTCACAGTATTATCAAAACGCTGTCTTCGTGCCAAAAACTGTCGTTTTACCGATGCCAATTGAGTCGATGGAACTGATTGAAAATTGGCTCAGTGAGAAACGGGGAAACCGTGTCGGATTGCATGTCCCAAGGGCGGGTAGACTCAGAAAGTTGCAAATTTTGGCAACAAAAAACGCCGAGATCCTCCTAACGCAGCGTGAACAGAATGTGGTTTACAGTAGTGGGGTGGAGCCAGCACTCGTCGAACTGCAAGAATTGCTTGGGTTAAAACACCCGCTCCGACGGATTGAGGCGTACGATATTTCCAATCTCGGCGATAGGTTCGCGGTTGGATCGATGGTGGTTTTGGAAGACGGAAAACCCGCTTCAGGTGAATACCGCCGGTTTAAGATCCGTTCAGTCAAAGGACAGAACGATTTCGCGATGATGCAAGAGGTTATCACGCGTCGATTCCGCCGCGCCCTTGCAGACGATGAAAAATTTAATACACTGCCAGATCTGATACTGATTGACGGTGGGAAAGGACAATTGAGTGCAGCGCAAAGGGCTATGAAAACCTTCGCGTCATCCCAACTCCCTGATATTCCGTTAATTGCACTTGCAAAGCGAATTGAAGAAATTTTCGTTCCCGGTAAATCGGAACCGATTGTGCTGCGAGCGGATAACCCGACTCTGCAGATGATCCAACGGTTACGAGATGAAGCACACCGATTCGCGGTTACGTATCACCGACGGCTCCGTCAGAAATCGCTGAGTGTATCCGTGCTTGATGAGATCCCGAACCTCGGCCCGAAGCGGAAACAGGCACTGCTTCAGCATTTCGGTTCAATTGAATCAATCAGAGAAGCGAGTTTAGATAGTTTGCTCTCTGTAAAAGGGATCCCACGCAGCGTTGCTGAGAATATTCGGAAGCATCTCTGATTCAAAATTCCGTGATCCTTCTTATACTCTGCACGGATTCGTGCAATCTGTTCTGAGGAATGCCCCAATCTGTGCAGCTTTGAGTTGCCTATGGGGTAAGTGTGGGGTTTCTGGAATTGGCACGTTATTTGCGATTGCTAATGACGTGGGGTTAGACTCTCACAGGTCTACCTTGTGCCTATAAGTAATCCAAGTTGCTACGGACACAATTTTAGAGGTTCATCTGCTATTTTCATTGAAAACCTTCAGAACTCGCAGTATTTCGTAGCGTAGGGTGTTGGTCTCCTGCGCTCGAAGCTGCACAACCTAACAGGTTATGCTACAGGTGTAGCATAACCTGTCAGCCTGTGCCATCAGATAATTTCAGAGTTCACACGGCACTACAAGTGTATAAGTAATTACAGAATCTACTATAAATAAAAAAATGCGAGAAAGAAACATCAAAATCGTGGCGATCCTTCTCATCCTGTTGAGTGTCGCCGTGTTACACGTAAAACTCTATCGATTCGCCGAGGTGACGCACGACGGTGCGTTGCAGGTGTTAGTCTGCTTAGGACGCGTTGTTAAAATAGACACAAGCGACGAGGCGGATCAGGTTTTGTCTGTCCGTATTCTCTCTGGACAGTTTCGAGGCGAGACTGTCCAGGTGAACAACATTTGGACGGGCCGGGCTTTCGGAGATCGCATATTACATAAAGGGGATGTGCTGTTCCTTGATATCCCACTCCGCGATCCGATGCGTCCGAAAATTGAGACGGTGTCGATGCGTGAGTACTTCCGAACCCCGTTTCTGCTTTATCTGGCGGGCGCGTTAGGAGTCCTGATGATACTTGTTGCGGGAATGAAGGGGGTCCGTGCTATTCTGACTCTGTTTGTCACCGCTTTCGCCGTCCTTTACCTGCTGGTGCCGCTGACCATCAGCGGTTACAATCCGATCGCAGTCGCCCTCTGCATTGCGACCCTACTTACGTTTGCGACCTTCCTCCTCATTACAGGATTTAGTTTCAAGGTAATTTCCGGTGTACTTGGGACACTTGGGGGTTTAGCGGCTGTTGGCATCTTATCAGTCGTCAGCCAACATGCGATGGCGTTGACTGGGTTGGCGCAAGAGTTCGGTTTCCTGGAGCTCGGCCTCGCGTTGTGGCGCACCCCGGCTTCGCATCACTGGAATTTCACGGGTATCCTGTCTGCTGGCATTATCTTGGGTGCCGTCGGCGCGATGATGGATGTGAGCATGTCTATCTCCTCAAGCGTCCACGAAGTTAAGCAGGTGAATCCGAATATCACTGTCCGACAAGCGATTCGTGCTGGGTTAAATGTGGGCAGGGATATTATGGGAACAATGGCGGATACGCTCATCTTTGCTTACCTCGGTGCGCACATGATGACGATGTTGCTGCCACGTATTGATTTCCCTGAAGTCGGTATCCTCTATCCATTTCTCCGTCTCGTCAACGATGAAGCGACAGCCGTTGCGATTGTTCAAGCCGTCGTAGGAACTATCGGGTTGGTACTTACGGTTCCGATTGCTGCATCGGTTGCTGGATTCCTGACGCAGTACGCAAAGGTAGACAAATCCGAAATTCATGAGGATCTACCCTCTGAGGAAGAATTAGAGGAATTGTTCCGTGCCGATCCGCCGCGTAGTAAAGCCCGAATCGCTGTTCCTATCGCAATGGCTATCGTTCTAATTGGCACAATTTTTGTGTACTACCGCACAAATGAACTCTCTGCAACGGTTTTGGATCAACGGGATGCAGACGGAAACTCCATGAGTAAATCGGAATACGCGAAGGGCAAAGTCGTCCAATTGCTTGAATCCAGCGGGACTCTCCTTTTTGAGATTGACAGTAATGCCACAAGCGATCTGGAGAACCGTGTTGTGCCTACAGCTTTGCGTGAAGCGTTCAGTCGTCATAAAATTCCGCTTTCGGATGAACTCACGGTTTCGGTGAAACCGTGGAAGGACAGTCGTTGGCTTGTTTCCGATACGAAATACGAGCAAACTTATAGTATTCGGGCAGTAGAGGACGAAGAAAAGAATGTCCTCAATGTCTACGATTCGAAAATCGAACATCATATCCTTGAAGTGGAAATGTTGAGCGGGATGTATAAAGGCAGGCACTTGGTACTACGAAACATCGTGAACCACAATATGCCGTTGCTGAGTATTCCTGCGGAACCGGGAGATGTTATTCTTTGCCGTGTTGCCGGGAACCCCGAACAAATTGGTCTCGTCAACATCGTTCAAGATTACGGTAGAGACCGATTTCTGATTTGGATAATAGGCGGGATGTTACTGTTAATCATCCTCGTGGGTAGGATTGAGGGGATCCGTACAGCGTGTGCGATGTTAATCTCTGCGGGGGTTATCTACTTTTTCATGCTTCCGCTAATTTCCGGTGGCGCGAATGCGGTGTTCATCGTAACACTCACCTCTGGTGTCGTGGCGTTTGTGTCGCTGGTATTCGTGATCGGTCCGAGCCGAAAAACCTTTTCGGCGGTGCTTGGAACAATGGGTGGCATCTTGGTTGCCGGTTTGATTGTCCTGTTTGCGCAGCAACACCTCCATTTTTCTGGGTTAGAGAACGCTATTTCAGCGGATATCGTAGAAGCCACGCGCACACCCCCCTTCGATTTTGTGCAGATCCTTTTGGCAGGGATGTTGATGGGGGTATTGGGTGTTGCTGTTGACGGCGCGATTGAGGTTGCATCGAGTATGGAGGAAATTCGCAAGGCAAATCCGAACATGCCAACATGGCGGCTTATTGCCTCTGGGCTCAACGTCGGAACTGACATCCTCGGCACGATGGTGAATACGTTGGTTTTCGCGTATCTCGGCGTGGAGTTGCTCCTTGTGGTTACAGTTGCAGCACCGAATCTGGACTTCTTCAAATCACCGCCGCCACAGTTATTGAGCATCGGTGTTGTCTCTGCAGAGATTGTGCGGCTGCTGGCTGGGACGTTAGGGTTGGTTTTGGCGATCCCAATTACGGCAGTGATTTGTGCGTTTTGGAATCCGAAGCAGCGGAGTTGATCGGAAATATATGCGAAGCTGCACACCCTAACAGGTTATACTTTACAGAACTCGCAACCTGGGTTATAATATGCTAACGCGGAAACACAATCTAAAAATTAACAACGAAGGAGTCAAGGAGTGAAAATAAGGATATCTATTGTTTTAGCATCTGTGTTGATGGGGTTGTTCATATATCATCCTGCGAGAGCGCAACAGCATCTCACGCAAAATCAGAGACTCGCGCAAGGCGCGTATGCGATCTTTGAACAGAGTTGTCTCGGCTGCCACGGGCCACATGGTGCCTTTACTGAGAACCTCATCATTGACTCCGCGCAAGGGTTGATTGATACAGGGAAAGTCGTGCCTGGGAAACCTATTCAATCTAACCTTTATATGCGGCTACTTGACAAGGACCCTGCGAAGCGGATGCCGTTAGGACAACCACAACTTTCTCCGCAAGTGATCCTCACCATTGGCAACTGGATCCAAGCCGGGGCACCGAGTTGGGACATCCAGCACGATGTGACCTTCATTACACCCAATGCGATGTTGAATACTATCCAGCGGCATCTCGGGAGACTTTCCAACTTTGATCGTCCGTATGCGCGGTATTTTACGATGACGCACTTGTATAACGCCGGCGAAAGCCCAGAGGCACTCGAGGCGTATCGGGTTGCCCTCTCGAAACTCGTGAACAGTCTCTCCTGGAGCTCTGAGATCATTAAGCCAGACCCTATTGACACACAAAAGACGATTTTCTACATTGACCTGCGTGATTATGAATGGGATGTTCGAGATGCCTGGACAGAAATTGAGAGCCTGTATCCTTATCTCATTGAATTCGATGCCACGTCTCAAGCAGGATTACGGGCGAAACTCGAGAACCTTCGTGACTCGATGAACTGTGAAGTGCCGTTTGTGTATGTGGATTGGTTCCTGGCAACTGCGACATTGCCGCCGCTTTATCACGATATCTTAGATCTGCCCGCAACAGAACGGGCCTTGGAAAGAGAACTGGGTGTGGATGTTGCGAGGAATATTCAGTCGGCACCCGGGCGGCGGGTGTGGCGCGCGGGTTTCAACGATTCAGGTGTCTCCAATCACAACCGCGTTGTGGAGCGGCATACCTCTAAGCATGGTGCGTATTGGAAGAGTTATGACTTTGCGGGGAGTGTTGGACAACAAAATATCTTCACGTATCCATTATCGTTTCAGCGGGATGGGGGTGAGATGATTTTCAACCTGCCAAACGGTCTACAAGCGTATTACATTGTGGATGGTTCAGGAAATCGTTTAGCTGTGGCACCGACGGATATTGTGTCGAATCCTGCGGCGAGTGATCCTGCGGTTCACAATGGCCTGTCGTGTATTGGGTGTCATACGGAAGGGATGAAGACGTTCGAAGATACGGTGCGTGGTGTCGTTGAGAAAACGAGAAATCATGCTTTTGACAAGGAGCAAGCGTTGCGGTTGTATGTGGAGCAAGCGAAAATGGATGATCTTGTGAAGCAAGACACGGCGCGTTACAAAGCGGCCCTTAAGTTGACAGGCGGTGTTTTCGGTGGTATTGAACCCGTGCATCGTCTCTATGAAGAGTATCAAGGTCCTGTAGATGCTGCACACGCTGCAGCGGCGGTGGGTTTAGAAACGGAGGCGTTTCTCAGAGAGATTCGTAATAAGTCGAGTTTGCAAAACTTAGGGTTAGCGGTTTTGCAGAGTGGTGAAAATGTGAAACGGGATGTGTGGCGTGCGAATTTCAGCGATATTGTCTCGGCACTGCAGTCGAAAGATTCGCCGCGTGCAGCTGCTGCTTCTGTAGTGAACCGCCCGACACTCCCGATCTCCCCGGGTGCCGTTAACATCCCGGATGCGAATCTGCGGCGTGTAGTTGCGGAACAGCTCGGTAAAGCCCCGGGTGCCGTAATTATGTCAGCAGATATGAAAAAATTAAGGCGTATTGAAGCTGATGAAAGCAAGATTAGCGATTTGACAGGATTGGAACATGCCACGAATCTGGAACGGATAGAGTTTCGGCACAACAGCATATTGGATCTCACGCCGTTGGCAGGGTTGATTCGGTTGAATAACATCAAGTTACGGGGGAACGAGATAAGCGATGTCTCACCGCTTGGAGCCTTAACCAACGTGGATTGGCTGGGGCTTGAGGAGAATGCGATCACGGATTTTTCGCCGCTTTCAAAGTTAGTGAAATTGAACGGGATAGGCATTAGCGGTAACCCGGTATCAGATGTGTCGCCGCTGGTAAATCTCCGGAATTTGGATCATATAGATGCGTGGCGGACCCCTATTTCAGATTTTTCTCCCTTGGCGAAATTACCGCGGTTGAGATGGATAGAATTTGGCAACGATAAGTCAATATCGGCTATCCCGTCCCTGAAGGGGTTAAAAAAACTGAGAGGTTTAGTGATTCACGGGTGTAATATCTCAGATCTTTCCAAATTGACTGAGCTAACGCAGTTGGAGTGGTTGGAACTCGTTAACAACTCCATATCGGACGTAACGCCATTAGCGAAATTAAAAGGTTTGAAAACGTTGAATCTTGATGCGAATTCCATATCGGACGTGTCGCCGTTGGCGAAATTGTCCCGGTTGGAAGTGCTATACCTTGAGAACAACAATGTATCAGACGTGTCTCCCCTTGCCGGTCTCAAGAATTTAGAGCGGCTTGATCTGCGTAACAACAGAGTTTCCGATTTTTCGCCTTTGGACAAGTTACCCGATGAGACATTTGTCCGAATGGAAGGCAACGCGGCATTTCCAGTAGGGGGACGGAAAATAACAGGGCCATGGTTATGGGCGATCGTTCCAGGGACGCGGCTTGATAACAAAACAGATTTTCTGGCGCAAGCGACAGGTGGCACTGCAACAGAGATTAAGGTGGCGACCAACGGAGCAAAGGAAGGGAAAGCCGTTGGAAAGGGAGCCTGGAGGTTGCATTCGATTTCTTCCACAAGTGGGAATAACATCAACGAGATGACAGATGCCCTCGGTTGGGGAACAGGTTCAGATATATATGACCATATCATTTACGGTTCAGTTGTCTTGGATTCGCCAGCGAAACAGGAAACAACGATGCTCGTTGGGAGCGATGATGCTGTTAAAGTCTGGCTTAACGGTAAGTTAGTTCACAAGGCGTTTGTGTTCCGCGGTGCTCATGATTATCAAGATTCTTTCCCGGTCACCCTGAAACAGGGGAAAAATGTGTTGTTAGTTGCGCTTGATAATCGAGGGCACGGTGGCTTTAGCGGCTTTTTTGGGTTCGCATCCGATGCCAAATATGAAGTATTCAGCCCACCGACCAACTTCATATTTTCGACAGCAGAGACGCAGTTGACAGTTGGTAAGACGTTTACTGTGCATCTGAATGTTGAACATGTGGACAGTCTAGGGGGTTGGCAATCCGATGTCGTTTATGACCGTGCTGTGCTAAAGGTGAATAGCGTCACTGAGGGCGATTTCCTGAAGCAGAATGACGGGCAGACTCATTTTGAGCAGGGCACTATTAAGAACGGACTTGGCAAAATCACTGGACTCCAAGGGTTGCAACTTGCCAGAGGCACTTCCATGAGCAGGCAAGGGACGCTGCTCTCGATTGAATTTAGGGCTCTGAGAAACGGAAAAAGCCGCTTGACATTGGAAAATTTCCAAGCTGGGGATCGTAGGGGTGAGAAAATCCACGCGGCTATTCCTGAGTTGACAATTGTTGTGGGAGGTGCCCCCGCCTCACCATCGTGGAATGCCGATATTATTCCAGAAGTGACGGCACTGTTCACCAACTATCCGAATCCGTTTAACCCGGAGACCTATATTCCGTATCAACTCTCGGAAACCGCGGATGTTACAGTGAGAATCTGGACCGCAGACGGACGGCTTATTCGGACGCTGGATTTAGGGATTCAATCTGCCGGCGTTTATCAGGATCGGCATCGCGCCGGGTATTGGGATGGTAAAAACGCGGTGGGTGAACCTGTGGCGAGCGGGATTTACTTCTATACGTTGACTGCGGGTGATTTCACGGCAACGCGAAAAATGTTGATACGCAAGTAGGAGGAGCGTTCGATGAGACGTATATTTCTTTCTGTGATATTGATTTTAATTCCGTTAGGTGCGGCGGCACAAATCGTCAACATTCCGGACGATAACTTGCGCCAAGCAATTAATACGACTCTTGGCAAAGCACCAGGGGCTTCTATTAGCAGGTTAGAGATGGCGACATTGACTCATTTTGAGGCACATGATGCCGACATTACCGATTTAACGGGGCTTGAATTTGCAAAAAACCTACGGGAGATCCGGTGCAATAACAATTTGATTTCTGACTTGTCGCCACTTGCAGGATTGATAAAGTTAGATGTCGTAGAATTTAGGAACAATGTGATAGATGATCTCTCACCGCTTAAAGACTTAATAAACCTAACGTGGGTAATTGTTAATACTAATATCATAGATGACCTTTCGCCGCTTGAAGGATTAATGAGCCTACACGGGTTAGAAATTTCGGATAACCTCATCAGCGATTTGTCCCCGATCGGTGGTCTGACGAGTTTAACCCGTATATGGATGAGTGATAATCCGCCAATGGATCTGTCGCCCCTTTCTGGAGCGATTAATTTGCAGACTTATCGCTCCTGGGGGACTCCCATATTAGATTTTTCTGCTTTGGCAGAATTACCGAAGCTGAGGGTGCTTGATATGTGCGGGGCTGAGGTATCGGATATCTCGGATTTAGAGGGACTAACGCATTTGAGAGAACTGTATCTCGTCGGCAATGAGATTACCGACATCTCACCCTTGGCGAGTTTAACAGGATTGACACGGTTGAGTCTGCGTCATAACGAGGTCTTGGATGTCTCACCGCTCGCGGATTTGAAGAAGTTGACATGGATTGAACTTGCGGACAATGAGATATTGGACTTTTCGCCGTTGGATGGCTTCCCTGCCAGCACGGTAATTATTTCCACCGAGAACCCTGGTTTCACGCAGCGTCCATCAAAATTAAGGGGGAATTGGCTGTGGATGATAGCCCCGACAGGGAACAGATCTGGAGCGAATGCTGCGGCTTCGGGCATAGATTTTCTTGCACAAGCGAGTGGTCGTAAAGTCACGGAATCGGATGTGGCGGGAGATGGTGCAACAGCGGGCGATAGCGTCGGCGATAAGGTTTGGAGTGTCGGGGACTATCTATCGGCAAGTGGAAATAACCTCAATGAAATGGCGAACACGACAGGCTTGGCGTTCGGCGATGTAGATCACCATGTCGCTTATGGTCTGCTGACTTTTGACTCACCCCGGGTGCAGACGACAACGATGTATGTGGGTAGCGGCGATGCAGTGAAGGTCTGGCTCAACGGTAACGTGGTACATACGAATGCGGTTAACCGCGACGCACAAGATTGGACTTATCAAGATCAATTCCCGGTTACGTTCAAAGAAGGGACAAACAGATTGCTAACTGCTGTCTACGAAGGCAAGGGTTGGTGGAGTGGGTTTTTCGGGTTTGATGCGGCTGCCGACTTTACAAGCATCCGACCTGACACACCGGTCGTCCCGATAGGTAGACGACGCGCCGCAGATGTAGATGGAGACGGGAAAGTCAGTATCTTTGATATGCTTCAGGTTGTACGCAGGTTTGATACACATCTCGCCTCAAAGTCCGGCGGACGTGTCAGTGAGGATATAAACGACGATGGGGTCGTCAATATAAATGACCTCCTCCTTGTCGCACAGCACATAAATGCGCCAGTAGAGAACACCCCGGACGCACCTATCTCGCCCGAATTAGTCCAGCAATGGATAGACATGGCGTGGACAGCATACGATGGGTCCGTCGAATTCCAAAAAGGCATCACACGCCTTGAAAATCTTTTGATGGAAACCTTGAAGTCAGACAAAACGGAGATGAAAACAGCAGTGTTCGCAAACTACCCGAACCCGTTTAACCCCGAGACATGGATACCTTACCAACTTGCGCAGGCCGGTGAGGTCTCTATCGATATCTATGCTGCTGACGGTGTCCTTGTACGGACGTTGCAGTTAGGGCATCAGTCTGCTGGTATCTATAAGAACAGAAGTCGGGCGGCGTATTGGGATGGTAAAAATGCGGTGGGTGAACCCGTGGCGAGTGGTGTCTATTTCTACACATTCACTGCAGGTGATTTCACAGGGACCCGTAGGATGCTGATGGTGAAATAGAATTTCGAGGAAATATACGCGCGCCGAAAGGTGAAAATGTTGCTTGTTTATAAAGGGTACCTGCCTTCGGCGATTAATCGCTGTCGAGCTTCTTCCAAGCGTTCTTCCCAATTAATTAACATGGGTGTCGTTCCGTACGCTTTTATGAGTTTGTCTGCTTCTTCTGACATAAGTCGCTCCCGTTCAAGATAGCGGTCTACTTCTTCTTTATTGGCAAGGTAATAAAGGATAGTAGCGTAGATCTTTTCTAAGGATAAGGTAGGGAAGCGGCGTAGGAGTTCATCAGGTCCTTTTCCGCGTAGGTACTCGTCCAACACATGCTGAATAGCGATGCGGTGTCCCCGGATTTGGATGTCAAACTCACTATTGAAGTTGAAGTAGTCTTTGATGTTCATTTTTTATTTTCTCGGAAGATACCGTATAATATCCTGGTAGTACTCAGGGACAAACGAATTCCAAATTCTCTGCAATTCCTTAACGTAGGTGCCAATGGAGGTGCGTTGTGGAAAACAGAGAATGCCTGGCACATGTCGGCCAGTCTGCAGATGCTCAGTGAGATGCCGAGCCATAGTCTTCCGGTTGGCTGTAACGAGTAGATAGTTGTTGAGCTCAATCCATAAGAGAATATCGGGATCGGGGGTTGCAAGCGGTGGTACCCCCTCATCTCCGATTAATCGAACATCGATTTGGATGAGTTGTTCCTGTATTGCCCGGTTGAGATGCTCATCTAAGAGAAACCGCGGGTTCATGCCGGTTCATCCCAGAGTGGATTGAATTTTCCTTCTGCAATCTGTCTTTTGCGTGTTTTTCGCAAGTTTTCTCGTTTTTCGACGAACCTCTCCATTGTGTCCTGAATCTGCAACCACTCTTGGCGTGATTTTTCTTCGTGCTGCTGCACTCGTTGTAGATAACCCTCTACTTCTGATTTGTTTGCTTCATAGTAGAGGAGCGCGGCGTAGATTTTCTCTAAGGGTAAGTTCGGAAAGTATTGTAAAATTTCTTCGGGCTCTTTGCCTTGTAAATGGTGTTTTAAGACCTCGTCAATATAGACGCGATGTCCCTTAATACGGATGCTTGTATTATCAATAAAATCAAAATAGTCTTGCAGGTTCATCGTGTGGCTCCTTGTTCGCGATGTTACAATTTTAACTGAGGACGTAAGGAAAATCAACGTAAAAATTTAGATGAATTACCTACCCTCTGCCTTTTTATTATAGTAACCCAAGTTGCTACGGACACGTTTTTAGGAAACCCATAGATGCCGTTTTTCAGCGAAAATCCTTTAGGACTTGAATGTTTTTGTAGCATAGGTTGTTGGTTTCCTGTGGACATTTATGCACAACCTAACAGGTTATGCTACAAGGTGACAACTTGGGTTAAATCGTAACCTTGAATAATCGCTCAAGATTAAGGACCTGTTTATTGCGGGGACCACGCCATGACAGTTCCAAAACTGGCAAATATGCTGTTCTCTCCGCTTGTGAGGATGCGCGAACCTTGGACGACAACACGGGCATCCCGGCTCGTGATTTTATAACTAACGGGGGCATCTTTGACAATTAACGACTCCCCGCTTTCGTCCTTGAGTTTATCCAGTCGGTAATGCACGGAACGATGTGCCGGTACCTTAAATTCGCAGGAGACATTTTTCAATGCAGGATCCTCGTAAAGCACCTCTAAAAGGCAATGGGTATCTCTATCGGCGGTGTTGGAGATACATATAGATTCATGTGAAAAATACCCCCCGCCGTATTGTTCCCATTCTTGCTCAGCTGGTGTGAGTGCGGCCATGTAGCCGTCTGGAATCACCCAGATATAAGCCCCATCACCATCTGAAGTGTAGGATTTGAGTACTTCCACGATTGAATCTGGATTGTCCTCCACTTTATCCAATGAAACCACAAGAAATCGGGAGTGTGCTTTTATGCCGTCTACCAATGTGGGGTGTTTTAGTTCGCCTCTTACATTTAGGTATAAGGTGTTATCTCCCAACATCATGAGGTAACTTATTCCTTGGGATGCGCACCAATCACCGAACGTGTCATTGAGAAGTGTTGTTAAGGTTTCAGGGTTTGAGATGCCTGCGTGTTTGTAATCTTGAATCGTTGTTAATAATTTTTCGAATGTCATCATTTCCTTCCTTTTAGACCATCCATCGTTCTCCAATACCGAGGAGTACCATCAATGCCTGCAAAAGCACACTCTCGGCATCGGTTCCAATAAACTGTCGGTGTGTATCAATATAGGTGCCGTAATCGGCTGTCCATTCGCGAAAGTAGGTCTGGTATTCCCAACCGTCCGCGGTGGGGCGTAATGCCGACCTGTCGGGGTAGGGGAGTTCCTGCGTTAAGAGCTGCTGTAGTTGTTCAAGTGTCGGTATCCATATATCTTGGATATTTTCTGTCTCTGGACAGAGGGCTTGGATTTTAGGATGCTGACACCGCTCTAAGTATTCCTGCGAATGCGTCCGTTTTTTGGATGGGTTCATCGGTTGTAATTGTGCAATATAGTAGTAAAGACTGCAAGGATGTCAGTGTCCGTGTTGATTTTAAGGGATATTATAAGGTGTTGGTTCTTAATTGTCAATGTTTATAGAGAAAGTGGTTACCCTCTTAAAACTTAATAGTCCTAAAGCCAGTGGGATGCATTTTGACAACGACGAATTTTTATGTTAATATGGACGTGCTTAGGTGTATCTATAATAAAAATTATCGTGTCAAGCATCGTGGAAGTGCTTACCAATGAAAACAGGGTTAAAGAACATGAAAATATCTGAAATTCAACATACATTAAGAACGTTGGGGTTGGATGGGTGGCTCCTCTACGATTTTCGTGGGATAAACCCGATTGCACAGAACGTGGCTCATTTGTCAAAAAAAAATATAACACGCCGATGGTTCTGTCTTATTCCCGCGCAGCGTGAGCCGCGGTGGCTGGTTCATAAGATTGAGACATCTAACTTCGTTGGTGTACCGGGCCAGACGACACTTTACGCAAGTTGGCAGGAACTCAACGAGAAGATGTACAACTTGCTTGCTGGAATAAAAACAGTTGCAATGGAGTATTCGCCAAACGCCGAGATTCCTTACATTTCACGAGTAGATGCCGGCACGTTAGAGTGGATTCGCTCAATGGGAGTTGAGGTGCAGACATCTGCGGAACTTGCACAGCGATTGGAAGCCCGTCTGAGTGAGACACAGGCAACTGGACATCAAGCCTCCGCCCACTTCGTATTGCAAGCGAAAGACTACGCCTTCGCGTGGATCGGTTCACAACTGCGTGATGGGAAAACAATCACGGAATACGACGTTCAGCAAGTGATTCTCGGACAATTTGATGAGATGGATTTAGTTACGGACCACCCACCTATCGTCGCTGCGAACGCGAAAAGCAGTGATCCGCATTATGCACCGACTTCAACAGATACCCAAACAATTAAAATAGGCGACTTTATTTTAATCGATTTATGGGCAAAACAGAAAGAGCCAGACGCGGTTTTTGCTGATACAACATGGGTGGCTTATGCGGATAAAAGGGTTCCGTTGAGATATGTTGAAATTTTCGATATTGTTAAGGAGGCCCGGGATAAAGGGGTGCGGTTTATCCGTGAGAAATGGGATATCGGCGAACCTATTTATGGTTATGAAGTGGATGACTGTGTCCGGGCGTATATCACCGAAAAAGGATACGGAGAATTCTTTATTCACCGCACTGGGCACAACATCGGGACTGTTATCCACGGGAACGGTGTGAATTTAGATAACTTGGAGACACGTGATGCACGTGTCTTGATTTCTGGGATATGTTTCTCAATTGAGCCGGGTATCTATCTCACCGACTTCGGCGTTCGGACAGAAATTGACGTTTTCTTAGCCGGTCCAGGGAGAGACGGCGTAAAAGTGACAACCGCGCCCGTTCAAAATCGGGTATTGCCGTTGCTGTAACCTGATAATTCCGTTTTCTCAAATCTGTGAGAATGTGTGAGAAGTAGATGCGTGCGTTAAGAATCCACTGTTCTGCGTACTCGGCGGCGAGTAACGGAAGTGCGATTGTTAAGCGAGGCGAGTCGAGGAGCCACTGTTCTGCGTACTCGGCGTAGTCCATATCAACGAGACCGGTGCTGCCGAGCGAATAAATCACATAGCGTTTATCGTCTCGCATTTCGAGTTTTGGATCAAGCGGCGTGTCGAGGTTGAGGCGTTTTGTGCCGTCAATCTCGAACACCCAAAAAAAATAATCTTCATTGTATCCGAGGTAGCCAATCTCTACATCAAGCCGATGCCTGACTTCTGTCAGAATCGGGATAGCCTCCATGTCGCGTTTGACTAAAACCGGATAGATCGCTGCGAAAAAGATTTGCTCAAACCCAAGCGGTTGATGCACATGTTTTAGGATGTCCAGAAGGATCTGTGCCTCTTCGGTGCGTTGCAGTTCTAAACAACTTTTTGCGAAGACTTCATCACGGATTGTCCGCATTTCAGGAGGGGCGTTTGGATCAAGAGGTTGGAGTTCGCGTATCAATTTGAAAATACGGCGGCGTTTGGGTATAACTCGCCAAAGCACCCAATTTCCGAAAACTTGCCATGTTCTGCCTTCCCGCAACTGATTAAGAAGGGCTTGCGCATCCCAAAGGAACCGTTGGAATATGTTTTGAAATGCGAGATCCCGTTGTTTGTTCTTCATGATTCCTAAGGCCGCTTGGCGTGAATTTGACTTTCCATTGAAAATATTGTATAATATATCTTGCTAACAGTAGAGTCGCCGGAGTGGTGAAATTGGTAGACGCACGGGACTCAAAATCCCGCGGGCCCTAGGTCCATGTCGGTTCGAGTCCGACCTCCGGCATGAGGCGATGGTTTCTCATAAAACCATCGCTTTTTCTGTTTCGGCTACATCGCAACAATCTCACGCATCCGCTTCGCGATGTCAATTTGTGTATCTCGATCCCCGCCGACTTCGTGAATGACATAGCCATCGTAACCAATAGAACGGAACGCCTCCATAACTGCTCGCCAATCCGTATCGCCATCTAAGAGGTTGACAAACTGGTGTGCCCCGCGGGAGAAGTCCTTGAAGTGTACCCGTTTGATGCGATGTGCCAGTTCACGGATCCAATGCTCCGGATAGCCGTAAGCCATCATATTCGCAGTATCAAGATAAGTGCCTACCCAATCGCTGTCTATTTCGTCTATAATATCACGCATCTCTTTCGGGCTGAGTAGGAATTTGTTCCAGACATTCTCAAGACCGATTGCGACTTGGTGCGTTTCCGCAGAAGGGGCGAGATCTTTTAGCACACCAACGAGATTATCCCAAACCTGTTGGTAAGTTCCCTCAACAGTGAGTTGTCCCGGATGCAGTAAAATACCACCGACACCGAGTGCCCCGGCGACCTCCAAACCGCGAGCGAGAGAGACTGCCCCTTTTTCACGTTGCGTTGCATCCAAGCTGAGTAGATTCCCACGGTCAGCATAGCCTGCTGTGATACTGCTAATTTCAATACCTGCGTCTCTACACTGAGCAGCAATGCCACACAACTCGCTATCGCTCATATTGATGTCAGTGTCCTGCCCCTCACCGAAAGTAAGTTCAACGGCATCGTAACCGGCATCTCGACAAAGGGTCAGCGTATCGTTCAGGGACATGCCTCCAAGGATAATTTGGGTAACGCCTATCTTCATTTTCTCTCCTTTTCCATGTGAAATTGAGTGGGTGATAGAGATTGTAGACAGAGATGCCGAATTTCGAGACACTGTGGACACCGAATAGCAACATAATAAGCATCGTTGAACACAGTATCAATCAAATTGCCGGACGCACGATCCTCCGATGGACTCCCCAAAAACTGGTCGAGCACTTCGTATTCCCTGTCACAATCTGGGCAGATTTGTAAGTCGTGACCGATGTCAGTCTGGTCCAACCATCCCATTGTTAGTGCCCTTCTGAGGAGGAAACTAAAAACTGATCAACCGATTTGAGATAGCGGTTCGGCAAACGCGCCTTGACG
This sequence comes from Candidatus Poribacteria bacterium, assembly GCA_007571305.1. Classification (GTDB taxonomy): domain Bacteria; phylum Poribacteria; class WGA-4E; order WGA-4E; family WGA-3G; genus WGA-3G. The sequence continues at coordinate 25,897 of RKRR01000086.1, forward strand.
TGAACGGCTTCCGTTGTGTATTCAGTATCAATCACTGTGCCGTGTTTATGCAGTAAATCGAGCACCTTTCCCTCCGTATACGGAATACAGAGAGAGAGATTCGTGCCACGTTCGGCAAAACGATGTGCTAAAGCATCTATTAACGCAGGAATGCCGTCGCCGCGTTGCGCTGAGATAGGCAGAGCCTCCGGATATTGACACCGTAAGATGTGCAATTCCTCATCACTTTTGAGACTATCAATTTTATTGAAAACCATGAACATCGGAATGTCGGTAGCCTCCAATTCTTCAAGCACCACGTTCACAGCAGTTATCTGTGCTTCCGCTTCTGGATGACTCACATCAATAACATGCAGCAAAAGATCTGCCTCTAAAACTTCTTCAAGCGTAGCTTTGAATGCGGCAACTAACTGGTGTGGTAATTTCTTGATAAATCCGACGGTATCGCTCAACAGAATTTGTTGCTTTTGCGGCAAATCCAACTTCCGCGTCGTGGAATCTAAAGTCGCGAACAATTTATCCTCAGCCAAAACGGTTTCGCCTGTCAGGACATTAAATAGGGTTGATTTCCCTGCATTGGTGTACCCGACGAGGGACACTTTGATTTTTTCAGACCGATTTCGCCGCTGCGTATGGCGTTGCTTTTCAACAGCATCAAGTGCTTTTCTGACATGTGCGATATTTCTACGGACCCAACGTCTGTCCATTTCAAGCTGGGTTTCACCGGGCCCCCGGAGGTGCCTACCGCCGCCACCACCTGTTGCAAGTCGTGAGAGGTGGGTCCACATCCGAGTGAGGCGTGGAAGTGCGTATTGGAGTTGCGCCAATGCTACTTGTAGACGTGCCTCTTTGGTGAGTGCCCGTTGCGCAAAAACTTGAAGAATGAGTCCTGTCCGGTCAATCGCAGCAATATCAAGTGCGTTCTCAAGATTCCGGTTCTGTGCTGGTGATAACTCCTCGTCAAAAATAATGGCATCGGCATCAAGTTCTTCAATGAGTGGTTTGAGCTCCTCAACTTTTCCCCCGCCAATGAAATAAGTTGGATTTGGTGCATTACGTGGATGAATTGTTGTACAGACGACCTCAATGCCAGCTGTCTCTGCAAGTTCCTGGAGTTCTTGTAACGATTCTTCGGTTTCATGCATCAAATTATTTCGGAGTTTTATCCCTACTAATATCGCACGTGAGGGTGGATTCGGTGCACGGGTGTCATAAAGTTCTGGCATATAGAGACTCCTTCCCTGGGTTCCGCAGGCATACCGAGACACAGTGCCTGGGTTTCCCGAACTTATAGTATAGTCTATCAGATTTGCGTGCCGTTTTCCACTAAAATCCTATTTTGCAAAAAAACTTCATAATTTTACCTAAGTTGCCAGTTCTGTAGCATAATCTGTTAGGGTGTGCAGCTTCGCACCGAAAATTACACGGAATACACCCCATTTTTCCCAAACATGAAGGTATCTCGCTGCGAAAGGGTGTTCGTGTATCTGAAATCATAGAGGTAGAAAGTTGGGTTAATTTTGGCAAGTGTGTTGTGTAGGTTAACTTTATTAGAATGCCCACTGTTTTCAACGTATGTTTTGGAGATAATCGTATCCTTGGTAAAAAAAACAAACCTGAAGTTTTTCTTGCACACAAGTGAATTCTATGTTATACTTAACGCTGCGATGAAAAATGCCAGAAATTCCTCAACTCCAGCGATTACCGTGAATCGAAAAGCACGGTATGACTATCATTTGCGTGACCGGTATGAAGCCGGTGTTGTCCTGCAAGGTACCGAAGTAAAATCAATTCGGGCAGGACGGTTTAACTTAGCAGACAGTTATGCGCAGATAACAGATGGAGAAGTGTTCCTGATGGATGCCCACATCGGTCCTTATGAACATGGGAATATCGCAAATCACGAGCCGAAGCGGAAACGGAAACTCTTATTGCATCGGCGAGAAATCACTAAACTTGAACGCTCGATTCGTTCAAAGGGGATGACTATCGTTCCGACGCGCGCGTATTTTAGCAACGGCAAGGTGAAATTGGAGTTGGCTGTTGCGATGGGTAAGCAGCTTTACGATAAACGCGATAAGATTGAACGTGAAGCGAGCATGAGTGAGATGCGGGCGTATAATTGACTTGACGATTGATTTTCAGCACATTGGGAGTATCAGATACCATAGTTGATGGCTATTTTTGGGGGTGTAAAGGTTTCGACGAAGGTAAATGAGATATAGGTTGCATGTCGAGGTCTCCGCAGGCCTCGTTAAATAGGCGGAACATTTATAAATGCTGATGAAGAATTAGCATTAGCTGCTTAATGTGGCTACGCTTTGCCGACCTGCTGCCCGTCAGGGAAGCGAAAGCGTCGCAATACGGGCTAGCCGCTCGCTCATTCTCAAGGGGCGTGCCGCGAATCACTTTTTGAGATAGTCTATTGTGAATCCTGCGCAGGGGAGTCTGATAGGCGAATCTTAAAACCTGTGATAAGCATGTAGTAGCCTCTATTGAAATGCCTTCGGACGCGGGTTCGATTCCCGCCACCTCCATTTCTACTGTGTTATTCTGTGTTTGCCAGTAACACATCGCTTGCAAGATAACATGGCTGAATTCGCGAACATGCCACCTCGCATTCAAAAGATCGTGCAAGCGCACACCGGGGAGGACGAGCGGATTCTCTTGTGTGTCCTCGGTCGTTCCAATTTGCTGCGCCCAGACTTCGTTTTTATCACGACACGCCGGGTGTTGGTCTTAGATGAGCGGTATATAGGCGGCCTCACCGTTTCCTACGCAAATGCCCGATGTAATCTACTGTTCACGGAAATTCGTGGTGTCAAACTCATCCGGCATTTCAAGCATCGGCTTCTCCTTCAAGCAAAACTTGAAATTAATGTCGCACGCAATGTTCACTGGATCGACAATATCAGCTTCCGTTCAGCACGACGCGCCTACGCGTGCATCACCGAGCAACTCATGGAAGAAAAAGGCATACCATGATAGAATTTCTGAATTATCTCATCGTCTCGTATAATGTCTGGTTCACAGCCCCCTTAGCGATTGTGTTCCTGCTGGCACTCTTTCGACTTATCACAGGCGCGATGGACTTCGGAGATGTAGACACAGATGTGGATATGGATGCGGATCTCGACATGGATGCCGACGCAGATGTAGATGCTGATATAGACACAGGTACTCAGAGTCCCTCCTTTGGGGACGTGTTCGGGTTTCTGAACGTTGGTAGGGTCCCTCTGATGATTGTGTTGATGTCGCTATTGGTGACGTGGGGAATTTTTGGGCTCATCGCGAATGCGTTTCTCAACATCCCGGGGAATCCACATCGAGTTTGGATATCGTGCATCATTGCGCTCTGCTGTTGTTTCTTAGGAACTCGATATATCTCCATCGGGCTTTCAAAACTATTTCCAGAGAGCGAAAAAGCCGTCCGTGATACCCAACTCCTCGGTTTAAGAGGGCGAGTTATTAGTGGGCAAATCACAACCACCTTTGGGACCGCTCGCGTGCAAGTCCCGGACGGACCCGAATTGACTGTCAGCTGCCGTACCGAACCAGACGAAGCGACTCCTGTCAAAGGAGATACCGTCGTTCTCATCAATTATGATCAGACAAAACGAATTTTTGATGTCAAAAAAAGTGAAATGGATTTGCGATAATATAACGTTTTTTGTTTATCAATTACACTTAACTGCAACTGACTTTTAATCTAAAATCACTGCCTTAGATGGGAGAGATAAACTATACAGAGGAGAATTGAAACATGTTGGATGCTAACTTATTCATCACTATTGTCGGTAGCGTGATTGCCTTACTGGTCATTTTCCTGTTAGTCTATCGCTCTTTCTACAAAAAAGCACCAGCAGATTCAGCATTAGTCATCTCCGGAGGCCGTAAAAAACGTGCTGTCTTTGGCGGTAGCCTTATCAATCCACTTACGAACACAAGCCAACTTATTTCCCTGAATACGCTCCAACTTCCCGTCGAACGAACAGGGCAAGCTGCACTGATTACAAAAGATAGTCTACGGGTCGATTTGGAAGCAGAATTCTATGTCAAAATTGAACCCAACGAGCAGGACGTACTCAAAGCAGTGGCGAGTCTTGGCGACAAAACACTAACACCCGCCGAAGTTAATAAACTTCTTGAAGGCAAACTTGTCGGCGTTCTCCGAAGTGTCGCTGCAACGATGGACTTACAGGAATTGCATGAAAAACGCCAACAGTTTTCTGACCAAGTTCAGGAAGCATGTCGGGATGACCTTGAACAGAACGGATTTAAATTAGAAAGCGTTGCCGTCACGAACCTCGATCAGACACCACTCGAGGCACTTGACGAGAACAACCGTTTTGATGTCGTTGCGATTCAAACCATTAAACAAGAGGTCGAAGATAGACAAACTGAAACTGCCCGGATCGAGCACGAGAACCAAGTAAAACGTGAAGAGAACCGACTCAGAGCCGAACTGGAAATCAAACAACGTGAAGAGGAAACGGAGACGCAAGCCTTAGAAGTTGCGAAACGGCTTGAGTTTGCCCAGGAAGAGCAGCGTAAATCAATTGCCACGAACAAAGCAGAACAGGAACGCGAGATTGAAGCGCATAAACTTGAACAGCAACAAGCTGTTGAAGAGGCGCGAATCAAGCAGGAAGAAGTCGTGAAATCTACGGAAATTTCGCAGAAACAGAGGCTTGATACCGCGCGGATTGAACAGGAACGCCAAGTCCAAGAGACAGAGATTGCTCAAAAACAGGCAGTAGAAATCGCTCGTGTCCAGCAGGAACAGTTGATTGAAGAAGCACAAGTCCAGCGAGAACTCACCGTCGAAAAAGCCAAAATTGAGCAGCAACGTGCGGTTGAAGAGACGAGTATCACCAGCAGAATCGTCCTCATCGAGAAAGAGCGGGAGGAAAAAGAAGCACAAGCCCAAAACGCGATCCAGATCTCAATCAAGGAGAAGGAACGTGAAGCAGCACTGATTGAACTCCTGGACGTCAGTGCACAAAAAGCAAAAGCTGAGGCGAGTGTTTTAACTGCCGAAGCCGTTGAGGAAGCGGAGCGGCAAAGCAAAATTGCTCTTATCCACGCGGAGCAGGAAGCGGATGAGGAGCGAATCGCTAAAGAGCGGGCTACCGACGCGGAAGCCTATGCCGTTGTAGAATCCGCTAAGGCGGAACTTGAAGCGGCTGAGGTCAAGGCACAAGCACAAAGAATCCTCGCCGAAGCGTTCCTTGTTGAAGCGAAGGCAAAAGCCAATGGTGAAGAAGCATCTATTGCTGCGAAGAATCAGGCAGATTCAAAAGTTCTCGTGAGTGATGCCATATTAGCACTTGTGGAATCCCTACCTGAAGTAACCACTGAACTAATGAAGCCGGCGGAGCGTATTGAAAGCATCCGTGTGCTTGACCTCGGTGGCGGCAGTAATGGTAATGGCAGCAACGGCATGAATCGAATCCTCAGTTCCATTGTGAATGCTGGTGCGGCAGTGCCTCTGCTGAAAGAAATCGTTGGTTTCAGCGGTTTAGATACTGAGAAAATTGCACAGACCATTCGCGATTATGCTTCCAATGTGGCAGTCAATGCACAATCGGCTTCAGAAGAATAACAGAATAGCCGCCGGCAGTCGGAAAAAAAGTCTTTTTCTGAAAGCCGAAAGCTGATAGCCAATATGAAAGGATACACAGATGGAAAAAGAGAAACAAGCAAGAGTCGAGGTTAAAGTTAACTTCCTCTCGATCGACCGTGGTACAGGGGCACCGATAGTTGTTCTGAAGGAGAAAGAGGACGGTTCAGATCGGATACTGCTGATTTGGATCGGGGAATCAGAAGCAGCGGCTATTCAGATGCATATAGAGAAAATACAACTCCCGCGCCCAATGACACATGACTTGCTCAAGACGATGATTGAAACCCTTGAGGCTAAAGTTACAGCCGTGTGTGTACATGCTTTTGAAGAACGGACTTTCTATGCACACGTGATATTGGATGTGAAAGGGGACAACATTGAAGTTGATTGTCGTCCGAGTGATGCAATCGCGCTTGCACTTCGCTGTGAAGCCTCTATCTATGTAGTTGAAGAGGTGCTTACAGAACAAGGGTTCTCTGAACAGGAGCTCGCTAAGGGACAAAAACCCGACACGAAAGATGTTTTGCAGAATTTAGATGACGATACACTCAAACAGTATACGGTCTAACCCAGACTGTAAGTGTCCCGATCTGTGCTGAATTCAGCAATGTGTCACGCTGTAAAGGAGCAAAGCAGTGCATGATCTCGTTATCCACAACGGAACGGTTATCGATGGAACGGGTAACTCTGGTTTCAAAGCCGACATCGCCATTAGTGGTGAACGTATCGCAGCCATTGGAGATGTTTCCGATGCGGCGTATCAGACAATTGATGCAACGGACAAACTCGTCACACCGGGTTTCATAGATACGCATACACACATGGATGCCCAGTTCATGTGGGATCCGCTCGGCACACCGACATGCTGGCACGGCATCACAACGTTGATCCTCGGGAGCTGCGGTGTGAGTTTTGCACCTGTCAAGCAAGCCGACCACACGGTTTTAGCGAAGGTACTTGAAAGCGTTGAAGGGATTCCTGCGGAAAGTATCATGTCAAGCCTGCGTTGGAATTGGGAAACCTTCGGGGAGTACTACGATGCCTTAGATGCATGTCCGAAGGGCGTGAATGTCTGCGGTATGATTGGGCATGCGGCAACACGTTATCACGCAATGGGTGAGGAGAGTTTAAAAAGAGACAGAAATCCAACTCCTGATGAAATGAAGACAATGCAAGCTTCTGTTGATGAAGCGATGGAGGCGGGAGCACTGGGATTCTCAACATCCAGAACACTCACCCACAAAACCTCTGAAGGCATTCCGATTCCCGGCACATTTGCACACCTTGATGAACTTGTCGCGCTTGCACAAGCCGTTGGCAGACACAAAAAAGGGATTTTCCAATGGGCACCCGGTTTTGGGGAGTATGAGAACTATCCGACAACAGAGTATCCAGAAACGCGAAAGGAGATCCATCGCATCGCTGAGGTGAATAGACAGAGCGGGTGTCCCGTAATCTTTAGTGCGTTCACCCATGAAGCTGTACCGACAATCCAGACTCTGTATTTGGGATGGCTTGATGAAGAACGTGCTGCCGGAGCACAAGCGCGGCCAATGGTCTCTTCCCGCGTCAACACGGTAATGGTTGGACTTTGTAATTGGATGCCGATTCGCGACGTGAGTGCATGGCAGGAATTATACAGTCTCCCTTACCCTGAAAGGTTGACGGCAATCCAAGACGAAAAGACCCGTACAGGACTGTTAGATATTCCCGCCGAAAGCGATGAACGGCTCGGTAAAATGTTATATCGTTTCGGACCGGCGTGCGAATACGTCCGCAAACCGGAAAATTTGCTACGCAACATCGCCGATCAAAACAACGAACGTCCGATAGAGACAATTGTTCGGCTATTCCACGAAACCGGGGGACGACAGTTATTTGCATTCGCAACGAACAACCACAATCTCGCGCATGTTGAGGAAGTTGTGCGTTACCGAGATACACTCCTCGGACTCGGTGATGCAGGTGCCCACGTAAACGCAATTTGCGATGCTTCTCTCTCAACACATGCCCTGACATATTGGCACGGTGAGCGACAAGTGTTCAGTTTGGAAGAAACTGTTCGCCGGCTGACTTCTGATGGCGCAGAAGCCTTCGGAATCCCTGAGCGCGGGTTATTAAAGCCCGGGTATTATGCCGATGTCAATGTGATTGATGCAGAAAACCTCCGTATGGAAATCCCGGAATTTGTGTATGACTTACCTGTTGGTGCGGGACGTTGGACACAGCGAGCGCAGGGTTACGACTATACCCTTGTGAACGGCAAAATCGTTGTTGAGAACGATAATCATACGGGTCGTCTTGTTGGAAAACTAATAAGAATTTGAGGCTTGCAGATGGAGCGAAATGCAGCCTTTGTGAAGGTACACGCACTATGAAAGAACAGACACAAATCCCTGAATCAGAGGATCCGAAAAGCGATCAGTTCCGCGACTACATCCGACACCGGCAATTGGAAATGCTTTCTGAAGATTTATGGGATGAATATCTTTGGGGGGAACTGGGTGCTGCGGTCCGTGATTTCGAGAATGAACCGTGGGGAAAGCCCTCAGAAGAAACTCACCCGAATCCATCCGAAGGGTGAGAATGTGTAGACGCTATGGGCGATTTATTGGGAAAAAACTGCACTGTGCTTCATGAAAACTGCACAACTGCTTTGGATAGTGGCGATTTTGCCTCGAAAATCGACCTCTCCTTTCTCGATCCTCCTTTCAATCAAGACAAGACTTACAACGCCTGGGATGATAATTTACCGCCAGAAGAATATTGGGGATGGATGCGCGATATCTGTGAAAAGGTGTATGCATTGACTTCGGCTGGTGGGGCACTTTACTTCATGCAACGCGAAAAGAATACAGAATTCGTGTTGCGATGCCTACGCGATACCGGGTGGACCTTTCAAAACCTGATTATTTGGAAAAAGAAAACTTCGGCAGTGCCAGGCATGAAACGTTTCGGCAAACACTATCAGGTTATTGCGTTTGCAACGAAAGGCAAAACGCCGCGTGTTTTTCATCGTCTACGTATTGATCCACCACTGCCAGCCGACTACAAACACGCGCGTAAAAACGGTATGTTTGTAACCGATGTCTGGGACGATATTCGTGAATTGACTTCAGGCTATTTTGCGGGTGATGAGGCATTGCGCGATGCTGATGGGAATCGCTTGCACAAACAGCAAACTCCTATTCAACTCCTCCTTCGGATTATTCTCTCTTCCACCAATCCGGGTGATGTCATCCTCGACCCATTCGCCGGATCGGGGACAACATTGGTCGTGGCGGAACAACTGGGACGAAAGTCTATAGGAATTGAACTTGATTCCCGTAATGTGGCACTTATCCGAGATAGACTCACTGAACGGAGAAAATCAGACGACATCTCGCGTTTTTTCAAGGATTACACATGTACCCCAAACTTAGAAGTAATTTGGGGAAAGCATGGGCTAAACGAAAAATTGGCATCTTCCGACGAAGCCGCTGCCGAACAGATGGCTTTGCTTGAATCAAATCAATAAATGTATTTCAGATGAATTTATAGCTTAATTCAGTTCGTAGACTATCGTGACATCCACGATGAGGGTGAGTTCACCGGCTTCAATCGGGGTTGAACTGAAGGCAGCGTCTTCGGCGAACGCAGCTCTCTCCGCATAAGCAATCGGAGGATCGCCTCTGGCGGATGTCTCTGTGATTGTCACAGGTTTTCCGAGCTTAACACCGCTTGCCTCTGCTAAGGTTTGTGCCTTCGCCTCAGCGTCTTTTACTGCCAAACTCCGCGCTTGCGCCTGTAATGCTGTGGCATCCTCAATCATGAATTGGATGGAATTCACAACAACGATGTCGCCACCAGCTTCAGCGGCATCGTCAATAACGTCACTGAGATTCCCTAATTCCCGCACCTTTGCACTGACAGTGTTGTTCACACTATATCCACGAAGCACTCGACGATTCTCTATGTAATCGTACTGTGGATAGATGCTAAATCTTTCCGTCCGAATATCGTTTTCAGGGATGTCATTGGCTTTCAGAGATGCTATTACCGCTGTCATTGCGGCTGCAGCTGCCTCCCGTGCCTCTGCCACCGTATCTTTCTCGACAGATACACCCAAATTCAACGTTGCTATATCCGGCTCAGTGACGACTGAACCGCTTCCTGTTACGTGGATTTTCCCACTCTCCTGTGACTGAAGTAAAGGCCCTATGATTTGTGGCTCACATCCGGTGAGAGTTATGGCAATTAATGCACCCAACCCGAAACATAAAAATTCTAACCTCTTCACAGTGACTCTCCTTCATTCAGTTTCAACTTCTACTGGTGGTTCCTCTGCCTTGAGTGTATCGGATTTCTTCATTAACCTATCTACATTCGACGTGAAGAGCCTGAAGACAGTGTCTTTGTCGTCGCGCTTGACGTAAAGTTTGCCTTCCTCCTCTTTCCCAACGTGCAGAGTTGCTGTTGTCCCATCGTTTAGTACAGCGGAAATGGTAGATTGCGGCGCGTCTAACTCGTATTCACCAAGTTCATCTCTCGCTTCAGCGAAATCGTCTGTATCCAACTCGCTGAAAGTTGTAAGAAGAGCGTCAATCTCTGTTGTGTTGGCGACAGCGACTACAGGCTTGATCATCTGCCATGTACCTTCTGCATCGAGACGCAGCTCAACGGTCTCCTCCGGTGAAATGATGTTAAGCTGCGTAACAATCCCTTTGTTAAAACTGAAGATAGTCCGATCTTTCCACGTTCGTGTGCCCTTGTCAAAGACAGATTGGAGATACCCTTGTGCTACATAGACATCATTGGAATCAGCAGGTCGCACGTAACTGCTGAGAAAACCGGGGGTTGTTTTCCCTACAAATAGATGCGCTAACATTTTACCGTTTGCGCCTATTAATTTCGCTTCAACACCTGTGCTATCTACTTCGAATTCTGCCTGTTTTTCTGGATTATTGGAGACGCGCTGCGTATTTTTAAATTCGGTCACCTTGGATAGCAATTCTGCTACACCTTCACTATCCGCAGGATAGTTGTCCATAGAAACGACTACCCAATTGCCATTCTGTTTTGAAAGCGTTGTCGTCTCATCAGTAGCAATAATTTCTATTTTTACTACATGATTCTCATCGAAGTTCGGGAACAGGGGCATTGCTGTTTCAATCTTCTTTTCGTATTCGCTCTGTCCAAAGGGGTTTTCGAATAGCAGGATAATAATTGCCAAAACGACGAAAATAGCACCAAAAACAAGTATTTGTTTCGTTTTCATCTTTTAATTTACCTTGTTGACCACTGACGGTTTCCGATAGAAACTGACCGCAATCATACAGAACCGTAGGTCTCTACGAATCTTTTTGCTCGTCTTTTTAGGAAATACCGGAGGAGTCCAAAGACAATAACTATCAGTGGAACACCTACTATGCATAAGTACTTAATAAAGTTCTTCTCAATTTCAGAAACTGCACGCAAAGGTCTATCCGTAATAGTGTGCGATCGGATACCGATAAGAGCATCACCAAGGGTTAGCCAGTCCACGGTGTTTAAGAAAAAGTTAACGCCATCAGGACGTAACTGCGTGAGAAATTGCGCCGTGCCTACCACAACAATTTGGGTCTGTTCGCTCTCAGTTTTAGTGACTCGGGTCTCTGTATCTGGCACCGAGGCAGGCTCCTCACTTTCCTCAGTAGGATCAGCACCTGCGGGAGATGGGACCGACGGAATTTCTTTACCGGCATAGAAACTTTTGAATTTGCCTTCCAAGGCGACAGCGACCGTATAGGCTTGCGATTCAGCATTCGGCGGAATTGGAGCGTTTGGCATCAGGTTATAATAGCCTTGGATAGCTCGTCCTGCTTCACTCGTCTTTGCCAATGATGTTGCTGTGATACCTTCCGTTGTCACCAACTCTAAAGAACTCGTCCACGGTAAGGTCAACACCTCTAACTGGTTGGTAATGCTGTGTTCCGTCGAGAAGTTCGGTTTTACAATTTTAACAAAATACGGGTACGGTTGAATCACTGTCATGAAACTTTGTTGAAACCGCGCGTTGTCATGAAATCTGGCATCAAGCAAGAGATTGTTCCCAAGTCTCACGCCGTAGTGTTCTAAGAGGTCGTTTATACCAGTGCTCAACGGTGCCGCTTGCAATGTACCGGGTTGCATTTGAATGGGATCTACTAAGAATATTGCCCGACCCCCACGCATGATAAACTGATCGAGCTCGTATTTATCACGTTCCGTCAAGGGTTGCTGGATACCAGCAACCACCAAAGTCGCGACGCTATCATCGACGGCATTTCCGTCTTGCAGACTAACAGAGCTGAGATTATATTGCCCTTGTGCATTTTTATCCAAAAGTTGTCGAAACTGCTGGTGATTCTGATCATTAATATCAAATTCGCCGTGTCCTGTCAAAAACCCTACCGTCTTCGCCTCTTTGGTGGTAACTTTGAGAATAGTGGAAGTGAGTTCGTACTCCAAATTAGCGGTTGATCGCACAATCGGTAGGATCTCTTCCTTACCACTATAACCGATAGAGATACCCATATAGACGTTCGCAATTTCCGCTTTATCCTTCTTCACGACATTAATTTGGACTTCCGGGATACCCTTGAAACGGAGTTCCTGTTTCTGTCCATCATCGAAATCAGCAGGATTAACAAAATCTATCTGGAGTCTCTTAGAGAATGCATTGTACTCGTCCAGTACGTCCCTAACATCGCGACGGATTTGCGCTACTTCCGCCGGATTCATAGAAAAGTAGGCGGTGATCGTCACAATATCATCTAACGTGTCCAACACATTTTTTGTCGCTCTTGAGATAGTATAACGTTTGTCCTCGGTGAGATCTGCGCGAATGAAGCGACGCGTTGACAGGAAATTAATCAGCACGAAGATGCCGAAGATGATTGCGACAAAAGCGAGGGTGTTACCACCGTATTTGATTCGTTTATTAACCAAAACAGCTTACTCCTTTCTTAACGCCATTTGCGGCTTTCAACCGACAATGTGCTTAGATAGAGAAAAAAACCGATGAGTGACAGATAATAGATAATGTCGCGAGAATCAAGAACACCTCGAAGTATACTGCTATAATGCGCGCCGAGCCCCAGATAACTGAAAATCGGGAACAACCAATTCGGGGCATTAAAAAGCACGATGTCCTCACCGATGATAAGTAACACAAAACAGGCAGTAATTCCAAAAATAAAGGCTACGATCTGATTCTCAGTCAACGTTGAAGCGAAAAGCCCAATCGCTATATATGCCCCGCCCATCAGCAAGAGTCCAATGTATCCTCCGATGAGTGTCCCACCATCTGGATTCCCTAAGTACATGACCGAAAGCGGAAGAATGAGTGAGAGTAACACTGTTACGGCAAGGAGGGCAAAACTTGCCAAGTATTTTCCAATGACGACTTCATAATCCCGAATCGGTAGCGTCATCAGGATTTCTACTGTGCCGAGCTTTTTTTCTTCAGCCCAGAGTTTCATCGTAACAGCGGGGATAAAAAACAGGAAAATCCATGGCATCAGTCCAAAAAAACCGCGCATTTCCGCTTGGTTAACGAGAAAAAAACCTCTGAAGAAAAGCCAGGCGGAGATACCGAGGAAGAAGGTGATGAAAATATACGCGATGGGTGAATTGAAATAACTTCTAAATTCCTTTTTGAGGATAGCTGTAATATTCGTCATAATCTTTTAACTATAGGATCCCACAACGGTTTGCCTGTTGGGCATACCATCGGTCTTGGTCCAAGTCAGCATTGAATTGTTAGTGGGTACGAAAACCAGGTTTGGTTTCAAAAAGATCATACAACTGTCAACGAGTATGGCTGGGGTGGTTCAAAGCCTTTTTGGGGACCACAAGGGACTTACCTTTTACGTCCGAAAAACCTTCACCACTATTATACCTGTTCTCTGTCTGTCAAATTAAGGAAGACATCCTCTAAGTCCACGGATTCTTGACGAAGTTCTGTGAGACTCCACCCATTCTTCACAACGACGTGAAAAAGTGCCTCCGCGGCACCACTCTCTTGAGAGGCGTGAATTTGATAGCCCACCATACCATTATTGGTGTCAACACGGTTCCACTGTGAAACAAAATCTAATTCGTTGAACTGTGCCTCAATTGCTTCTTGCGAACCTCGGATGGTGACATGGACAATTTCTTCGCCTTTCGCCTGACTTGCTAGTTCCTCCGGTGTTCCGTTTGCGACGATCTTCCCGTTGTTGATAATGAGGATGCGGCTACAGGTAGCAGAGACTTCAGGCAAAATGTGCGTACTGAAAAGGACCAGCTTCTCCTGCCCGATGTTTTTGATGAGGTTACGGATCTCAATGATTTGGCTTGGGTCTAATCCAGAGGTAGGTTCATCTAAAATCAGGATAGGCGGATCGTGGATGAGGCTTTGCGCCAAACCGACACGTTGACGATAGCCTTTTGAGAGTTCACCGATGTCTTTTTGAATAACGTCCTCAAGCCCACAGATGTCAATAACCGCCCGAATCCGCTCTTTCCTTTCGCTTTTTGGAAGGCTCCGCACCTGTGTCATAAAATTGAGGTATTCAATGACACCCATATCGGTATAAAGTGGAGCACTTTCAGGAAGATATCCAATTTGTTTCCTGACTTCAACGGATTCCTCGAATACATCATATCCTGCAACGGTGGCACTCCCCGCATCAGCGGAAAGATAACAGGTAAGAATACGCATTGTGGTAGTCTTTCCTGCACCGTTCGGACCAAGGAATCCTAACACTTCACCGGCATGTGCGTCAAACGAAACTTGGTCGACAGCAATCGTCGTACCGTACGATTTTGTAAGTTCTCTGACTTCTATCATTTTTTTAATGGCGAGTCTGTTGTTCGTTTTCTCCGCCTTCTAAAAAACATTTCCCTTTAGAGTGGCTTCCGTTTTTTCGAAAGGAGAGTCGAGGTGTATAAACCTCCCAACAGACCTGAAAAAATAAGATTGTATGTTAAAATAATAGCATAGAATTTACCGAATGTCAAGAAAAATTGATATTCGTGTAGGGTCATTCAGATATTCTGGTGGAACGCCCTCTCGGTTGCGATCCTCTATCTACAATAACCTAAGTTGCCAGTTCTGTAGTATAACCTGTTAGGTTATGCAGATTCAGGCGCAGGAGACCCACGGTTTCTTACGCTACGAACTGCTGCAGATCCTGAACATTTTCAATGAAAATAGAAGTTGCTAAAGTCCGTGTTTCTCAATTTAAATCCAACTATACACTGCGGATCTCAACACAAGGCTCAGCAGTGGCCAAAAACATCCCATCAACGCTTCACCTAACACCAGCCCGATGAAGAAGGGTATCGCTTTTCGATATGCGTTAATACCACCGTGCCGTAAGATAACCCACTTTGCTACCATCGCCAGGAACAGCGGAAACCAGATGACATCCGTTGTTCCTGGAGCAACACCGATAACGTATCCGGCTGGATGCAACGGACACCACACAAAACGTGAACGCAGAAAGATGATACCCAAATTCGCGGCAAAGGCTAATCCGAGCACTGAGGTCGCTAACCAATCCGTAGGCTTCGGATTCACTAACCACGAAGAAAGAAAATTGTATGTATCCGCGCCACCGGCATGAATTTGTTCCGAACCTGCTGCCACTCCCTCACTGTAAATCGCATACGGATAGAGAATTAAACTGGATAGGATGCCAACAAGACTCGCGATGACTAATACGCCGAACATCGTTCGGTTTCGGATACCGGTCCGCTCTGCAAGTTTAAACGCCTCAAGTTGATCTGGCATCGGATGCGTCCGAAAGGAGGCATAACTCGCACCACTCAACCAATTCATCAACGAGAGCATTGTCAGATTGCCCGCCCGCAGGCGCCGCGTGCCAAGCAGTGAAATTATCATATATTGCGGTGTGAGATACCCAATAGCATGGATCGGCGGACCTAATTCCGCACGCATTCGGGTTAAACCCACCACGATCAGGAGATAGACCCCGATAAAAATCGCAAACGCCCATAACGTCATCCCACTATGAACACAGAAGACTGCTAATAAAAGCAGACATATACCTAAGGTAATAACAGCAGTACGGTGTGAGATTGCCTCTGTTCGCGAGGCATCGCGATCGGGTCGAATTATCTGTGACCACACATCCGTGAAATGTTTTCGGGCATTCCAGCAAGCAATCGCAAGCAGGGCAAGTAATGCCCCTGCACCTTGTTCACCTAAGAACGGGTAGCCAGGCAATGCTGAAACGCCTACAGCACTTCCAAATAGCAACTGCATTTTCTTAAGGAAATAGAAGAAGGTACATGAAAACGCCAAGTCCAAAGGTAAAATAAACGAGAAGCCAATTATGTACGGATGAAACCGAAGCGGCGTACTGCCCATTGCAATCCACGGTTTCTGCGTAAAATAGATGTTGAGGTCATATTTTCGGACAGGAACCTGTGGAAGAACCGGATAGAAGAACTGCAACCCATTAAGTAGGTTGATACCCATAGCGATTCCGAAGCCGAGCCAGAGCAAGCGATTTGTGAAGATGCGCCGGTTGGTCGTAATCTCAAGCGGAATCTGAATAATCGGATATGCAAGTTTCTCATTTTCGATCCACTGTTTGCGAATAAGGGAGGTCAAGCATAAAAAAATCAGCATTAATAGAAAAATAACCACCGACCAAGAGAGAATCGGCACGATCCAATGCTGGACATAACCCTCCGTAAAAAAGTTAACTTTGCCTTCATAGAAGTCGTTGACCGCTTTCGGATCTTTCACCACGAGCCATTCGGGGAGGTAATGAAAGAGCAGTGCCTCCCAATCATTTTCGGGTGTAGCGAAGCGAAAAGCGTACGGGATGAGCCCCATGAGTCGTGGAATACAGTCATGTCCTGAAAAAGCACTGCCCACAGCGAGCATGCTAAAAACGACAAGTAGATCGCGCGGCTGTAGGGCGACGCGTGGAAAGATACGCCGCACGATCATGTTCAGAAACGTCATCGCTATAATGCCAAACATGACATTAACCGACATCGCCACCGTTGTCAGATGTGCGGTATGCCAAATCATCTCGACATAGGCTATCCAATAACTATTAGCGATAATCAAGACAGCCCCAATCAGCACTGCCCGTTTCGCGATTGTCTGCGAGTCTGTAGTATGCATATCCTCAGGAAAAGAATGACAGCGATTTCATTTTCTTCTCGCCACGACCTCTCGACCGGGACACCCGGAAACTAAACCGCTCTAATATATCTTGGTTAGGAGAACTTGAGTTGTAGAATGGACAGGGTATTATAGAGTGCATCAGTAATCGAAAAGCGCAAAGTGTGCGCCCGTGTTTAAGCAAAATTTTCCTTTGTTATATTCGCTAAATATGTTATACTGAATGTAGGAGTTTGTCAAGGTTTTTCTTTCAAAACAAATTCGGCGAACGTTCCTGATAATAGTCGTGAGGTTGGTTCGCTTTCTCCAAGTCATATTTCCCTGTTTATCACTGATGCCATCACAATTTTATTGAATATAAAACACAAGTGCTGGGATCCTCCCCAAATCTGAAGCAAGGGATCACATCCACAGCATAACGAAAGAAAACTATTGACTTTTACGGGTGTTTTTCATGCCATAACTTAGGAAGGAGATCTTAGAATGGAATTAACGTTTGAAAGGGATGATCTCTTGGATTCTTTGCAGGTACTGCAAGGGGTTGCAAGTGGACGCACGACCTTACCAATTCTCTCAAATGTCCTCATCAATGCCGCTGGAGGCACTATCGAGTGCATGGCAACGGATCTGGAAGTCGGTATCAGAATGAAGGTTGAAGGGACAATCACAGAGGAAGGGGCAATTACCGTCTCCGCTAAGAAGTTAGGAGATATTGTCAAGGAGTTACCTGCAGATAAACCGATACACTTAGCAACAACAGCAAACGATCGCGTTGAAATTACCTGTGGAGAAGGTGTCTACAAAATCATTGGACTGCCTGATGAAGAATTCCCACAACTTCCCTCAATCGAAGGGGAAGCATTGAAAATTGGCGGAGAGACATTGCGCGATGTCCTTCAGAAAACGGAGTTCGCCGCATCTACAGAAGAAGTTCGTTACTTTCTAAATGGGCTCTATTTCAATTTTCTTGAGCAGGGAACTGAAGTAGTTGCCACGGATGGGAAACGTCTTGCCTTGGCACGTTGCGAGCCTCTCACCCCGCCGGGGGAAGCCAACGGATTCATCGTTCCATTGAAAGCCGTTCGCGAGATTGCGAGAACTTTCGCAGATGCTGGTGAGATCAGCGTTTCAATTTTTGAAAATCAAATCCTCTTTACCGACGAGAACGCGACCCTAACGACGCGACTTGTAGAAGGTGAGTACCCGAAATATGAGAAAATCATTCCCGAATCGCCCGAGGACAGGGTAGTTATTTCAAAAGATGGAATTTTAAGGGCGGCGAAGCGAGTCGCCCTACTGTCAAATCCGAAGAACTACTCAATCTGCTTAGATATCGATTCAGAACACGTTCAGGTCTCCGCGAAGACCCCGGAATTAGGGGAAGCTCACGAGACCCTGCCTGTGGAGTCCAGCACCGGAAGCGTCCGGATCGGTGTTGACGCTCGGTTACTGATAGATGCATTGTCCCACATCAAAACGGAGTCCCTGTCAATAGAATTTTCAGGCGAACTGAATCCGGTTCTTATTAAACCCGTAGACGATGATGACTATGTTTCTCTCATAATGCCCATGCGCCTGGACCCTGCCTCGGTGTAAAAGTTGGGAGCTCTCCACTATGCCTGTACTTCGCTGGTGCGGTTCCAAACCACACCAGCGTGGGCATGACTAAAAGGCACTAACCCTTAGTTGACTTCTACACCAGACATCTGCTCCAATGCCAGCATCAGAGCTTGGGTGCCTAACCTCCCATGTCCTTGCGCCTGTACTGCCGTGTAAAGCTGATGCACCAACGCGAGTCCAGGGAGACTTAGGTTCATTTTGCGCGCCTCGTCCAAGGCGATGCTCATATCTTTGATAAAATGCTCCACAAAGAATCCGGGATCGAAGTTCCGCTGGAGAAGTCGTGGTGCCAAATTGTCCAGAGACCAGCAAGCAGCTGCCCCTCCACTAATCGAGGACAGCATCGTCTCTAAATCCAATCCAGCTCTGTAGCCGTAAATTAACCCTTCGCAGACCCCGATCATTGTTCCCGAAATCGTGATCTGATTACACATTTTAGTGTGTTGACCAGCACCTGCACCACCTTGATGGACAATATTTTTCCCCATTGCTGAGAAGAGCGGCATAACGGCTTGGACAGCAGCCTCGTCCCCTCCCACCATGATGGAAAGGCGCGCCTCTCGCGCCCCAACATCGCCACCCGAAACAGGGGCATCAATTGATGAAACATCCTGCGCTTGCGCTGCGGCATAGATTTCTTGGGCGAGAGAGGGTTCTGTCGTTGTCATATCAACGATAATGCTTCCGGGTTTCGCGCCATTTAAGATACTGCTGTCACCGAGATAAACTTCGCGGACATCAGGTGGAAATCCAACAATCGTAAAGATAATATCGGCGGTGGCTGCAACTTCGCTTGGCGAATCTGCCCACGCCGCGCCTGCTTCCAGTAATGGGTCAGCCTTTGATTTTGTTCGGTTATAGACCGTCATCCCATATCCGAGGTCCATCAGATGTTGACACATCCACCGTCCCATTACGCCGGTACCAATCCAACCCAATTTCGTTGTTTCAGGTTCAATTTTCTCAAATGTAGTCGCCATAATCTTCCTTCTTTTGAATGATTGCGTTTTCGCTCAGATCTTTCCCTTGTCAAAAAACGTACCGCAAGCCACGTTTTCGCGGCTCAAAAATTCCTGCATTACCAGCGAAAACTCCTTTTGAGTGGCTGTCGGCTATCAGGACAATTTCTCAGCGAAAAACCCTTTCGATCATCAGGCACAAGGGAC
Organism: Candidatus Poribacteria bacterium; assembly: GCA_007571305.1. Taxonomy (GTDB): domain Bacteria; phylum Poribacteria; class WGA-4E; order WGA-4E; family WGA-3G; genus WGA-3G. Next base: position 45,458 of record RKRR01000086.1, read on the forward strand.
AACCTCTATAAAACGAGAACCTCTTAACTGACAACTGATAACCCACAACTATTGAGCAATGAGCGTCAGCGTCAGACTAATATCCATCGGTATTGCTGAGTGTGTCAACGCCCCAACAGAGATGAGATTTACGCCGGTTGCAGCGACAGTTTCGACCTGCTTCAGTGTAATGCCACCAGAGGCTTCCGTCACTGCGAGATCTCCCACTGCATGCACAACGTTCTTCATAATGCTCGGAGACATGTTATCAAGGAGTAAGATGTCTGCTCCTGCTTCTAATGCTTCATCGACCTGATCGAGCGTTTCAACTTCGACCTCAATCTTGGCAGTATGTGGAACAGCCTGTCGTGCACGCCGCACAGCGTTACCAATACCCCCGGCGGCGACGATGTGATTATCCTTAATCAATACACCATCGTAAAGCCCAAAGCGATGATTTTGCGCGCCGCCGACATGCACAGCATATTTCTGAACCACTCGCCATCCGGCTGCAGTCTTCCGAGTATCTACTATTTTGGTATCATAGTCGGCGACTGCCGCAACAAATTGTGCTGTGAGTGTCGCGATACCGGAGAGCCGCTGCAGAAAATTAAGAGCAGTCCGTTCACCGATCAAAATAGTTTTGGCACTTCCTTGGACCTCGGCAATCGGCGTGCCAGCCTTCACTGTGTCTCCATCATTGACAAGCGCACGAAACAACAATGTCTCATCTAATTTTGTGAAGACTCGTTCTGCAACTGGTAGTCCTGCGATAATGCCGTCACTCTTAGCAAGTAGGGTTCCGATGCCCTCTTGTGTAGCTGGCACTGTTGCTTCCGTTGTTATATCACCAATGCCAATATCTTCTTCAAACGCCAAGTCGATTAAGGGATCTAATGAACGCAGATTCAGCATCTTTTAATTATACCTTGCGGTTCGGTCAGGTAAGTTGAATGACCAACGAGTCTCTCCGTAGATCCGCCCTCCGCTTCGCTTACGGGTTATGGTCTTGTTAAACTTGCCTATAGAAGCGAGGAAACCTCGCCTCTATACTTGACTGTACGAAAAGACATCATGACTTACCCCAAAACCTGCCCGTAATGGGATGACGTGCATACCAGGTTCCCAAAAATGAAAAGCCTTAATACCTTTCCAAATACGGGGTCAGGAATTTCTTTGCGTCTTCCGTGACATCCCACGCGTTGGGCCAGAAACAGAGATCGATAGAGAACCAATCACCGTCGTACCCAGTCTCTTCCATGATGACTGGAATAATCGCGTCGAAGTCCAGAACACCATCCCCGAAAGGCGCGTGTGTACTGGTGTGGTCGTCGTGGAGCGTATTGTCGGAATCAATGAGGTGGAAGTGTCCGATTTGCCCTTTGAGTTGATGCGCGAGGTCAATGACACCATTAGCACCAAGTGTTTCCTGTTCACCCACCTGTCGAGAACCGACGACAGCACACATGTGCGCGTGGCATGTATCGAACATCACCTTGAAATTCGGATGATCTACTGCCTGTGGCATATTAATAATGTCGCTCGGTTTGTTAAACATGAATCCGGGTTCAAATTCCCAAAGCATGAGCACACCGTGGTCCTCGGCGACTTGCGCGCAGCGTTTCCAAACAGAAACGATCCGATCCCATGCTTGCTCCCGACTGACACCTGGAATTTCTTCTTCAGCATCAGTAACAGTGTCCACCCGAATAGCAGGTGATCCGAGATCCAAGGCGAGTTGAAGACTCTCTTTGAACAACTTATAGTATTTATCGTCTTCTTGCGCCTCATCCGTAGCGGGACCGGGGTGTGACCAAAAGTCTGCTGCCAATCCAGAGACTTCCAAACCGTAATAGGAGATTAATCCTTTAACGGCATCGCGGTCGCTTTTCATAGGATAATCGTTAATATCAATATGCGGTTTAAACGCCCCAATCTCAACACCATCAAATTCAAGTTCACTGAGACGCTTGACGACATCGTCAAATGGGACAGGATTGTCTTCATAGGGGCCAAACGCATAAGCCCAACTTCCAATAGACAATTTTTTTGCCATGTTTTTCTCCTTTTTAATTTTACCTTGCGGAGCAACGCCGCAGGTTAGAACTTTGATGTGCTACTCTCTGGAGTTGAAGAAACACCCAAGCAAAAACCCTCCATTTCATTGCGTGCTACGGGTTTTGTGCGATAGCGTAACTTATGATACACCCGTAACTAACGCTCGAACCGCTGTTTCAAGTTCAAGGGTTATCTGCTCTACTGTTTCTCTTTTCTGTGCCTTGTAGGTATCGTAACAGTCTCGGAGATTCTTGGGTTCACCAACGCGGACTGATGCAACCCGCGGTCCTCGCATTTTTGACGTACCAAAAACTTCTCTCTCCAGACGAACAATCACTTCCAGAAACCGCTCTGGTGAGCGTTCTTCTGCAACATATCCATCTGAAATCGCTATAAAATTAATTAACCGCTCCAAGTCCGGATAGAATTGTTGGAATTTCTGGAGCAGTTCTTCATGTATCTTTCTTTCGTAGTCTGTCATCTGCTCAAGGTCTTTATAGACCTCGGCATCGACTAAATTCTTCAACGCCCTTACCCTCGTGAGAACATCAGCTTCAGAATGAATGCCCATGACCTTTTCAGCATAGGACAAAATTTGCATCTTCAGTTTTTGGATGTGCACATCAAGCGGCAAGGTCTCGTCCACTTTATACTGATATTCAGCTGCAAGCGTTTTGAATATCGCGATACCCATGCGCCGCAACCGTTCGTAGCGTTCAATCGGTGTTCGATCCACGGGTGGAAGAATATTCTGCTCTAATTCCGCGAGGGCCGCATCAATGTCGTCCCACATGTCGCATGGATAATGGTATTTGATCCCGATCGGAACCATATAAAGCGGTTTCTCGACTTCTGATTTTGCCATATCGTCCAGAGCCCAGAAGCAGAGTTGAACAATGCCTCTCTCAAAGCGCATGACGGTGTCATTCTGCCGTGAGATTTCGCCTTCAGCGAAGATAACAAGAGGTGAGTTGCCTTCAGAGAGAAGTTTCCGCGTGGTTCGGAATGCGTTACGGTCCGCGGTGCCACGCACGACGGAAAACGCCCCGAACCGCTGTAGTAGAAAACTGCGTACCCCTCCGAATTTCCCCTTGTCAAAGGTCTCCCGTGCAGTCATGTAGTAGTACGGCTGAGAGAGCCGCTTGGACAAAAAGAACATAACCGCAGGATCCGCACGCGCTGCATGATTGGGAACTAATACAGTAGGATGTCCATCTACCGTTTTTAGATAAGTAATGGATTCTGCATCTATATCCAGTGTTAACCCCTTCAAACACAAGCGGTTGATAAACGGCACGAGGGTTTTCGCAATCTGAATTAGGGTTGTATTTGGCTTAGGGGGTTTAAAATCCAACATTGCGTACTGCCATTGCCTCACACAGCATACCTGCTTCTGTTACATCACAGGGAGCCGCCACCTCTTGTGACGGCATATACGGCGTATGATCACCTACTTTTTAGAGGCTTGGTGGATAGCAACAGATAATTTCCATCGGCGTGTAGCCCGTGCTAACGATGACGTAACTGGACAAGCACCGTGGAATAAAGACAGATTTGCCTCGCTTGAGCGGAACGTCTTCAAAATCCCCACGCAGCACACCTTCACCGCCTAAAGTTACAAGAGCGTAAAAACCTTGGTCTGCTGGCATACTAAGTGTCGAATTCACTGTGAGACGTGAACAACCGAAGAATTTCGAGGCTTCCTCTGGCACGATTCGATCTTCTCGGCTATCCCGCTCCGCGCGGACGAGTTCTGGTGTGCGTCGAATGTAGTTGTTAAGATAGTCCAGTTCCAATTTATCAAACTCAGCGGCATCTACAGCGAGATCCCATCCGAGACCGAGGTGTCCATCGTCTCTTTCAAAGGGAAAGCCTTCCCATTCGGCAAGGATGTTCCAGTCGGTCGGTTCTTGTGGTTCGAGAACACAAAGTCCCGTACCCAATGAATGGACAATCGGAGTGCGTAGAAAATAGACTTCTCCAACCTTCGGTTCAACCACGTGCATGAGACTCCGCAGCGTTGGCACATCTTGTGCTTCCATCAGACGGCGGAACTCTGCTTTGTCTATCGCTTCTTTCCAACCTATCCATGCCTTCGCGCCTGGACGTGTACCGATGAGGATCCATGCCTCGTTCTTGCCGAAGGGGGAATTGAGATGTTTTTGCGAGAAATCGGGATTTGGATGCCAATGGATAGGTATATGGGCACCTTCGCCGACATCAAAAATCTTGAGAAGCACGCCTAATTCTGTCCCATATTTATCAACGTGCGGGCTACCGAGTGTTTCTTCTGGAAATGCGTCCAGTAGTGCTTTCAGCAAGACAATCTCACCGCTTGGGAGTTGGATGCGACTGAGTCCTTTGTCGGGCGGATTCTCTCTGCCGGGAGTGATTGCCCGGTTTGTGGAAAAGATCCATTCTTCGGAGTAATAGTCATCTTTCGGGTCGGGTTCGCCCATAAACTCCGCTCGAAGTTTCCCTCCGTTATAGAAATGTAGGTAGGTATTTGGTGCTAAGGCGATGGGGGCGTTTAGCATTGACTGCAGTTCATTTTGTGATGCCATACTGCCATCCTTTCTTTATCTTTAAGAGCTAAAAGTATAGTCTTCAGGTTCCTTCGTTTGAAGTCAGTCTATCATTTTAGACAGGTTTTGTCAAGTCACTTTTTGGATGCTGTAAGGGTAGGAAGTCGAAGAGGGTTCATTCTGAAGGGGCTGGTTCTCGGAGCTGCGACAGCATCAATATTTGTTTGTTACAGAACCCACGACTGTAGATGATCAGCAATCACTTCAATATCTGTGATGGTGCCATCCGCAATCCCAAACCCCAGTTCAATAATGGAATCCTCAATGTCAAGGCGACGAGAATAGCCATTCAATTCTAAAAACCGGAGTGCACATGTTAAACCAACACGTTTGTTTCCATCAAGAAATATATGCCCCGTAATGATATGGTGGGCATACACAGCAGCTTTTTGGAATACAGTTGGAAATAGATCGGTATCACCAAATTTTTCATCCACTATACCCACCAAATAGTATAACTGGTTTTCATTTAACAGCTGATAGGCCCCGACATGTCCCATGGCAATGATCAGAATATCTTCAATTGTCAAATATTTCATAGATTACCGAGGGTTTTCCATGCGCGATCGTAATCTTTTAGTATTTTATCTAAAGCAGTGATGGCATCGGCACCCTTGTTTCTGGCGGCCGTTAGGTCCGCCTCAGCCTTTTCCTGTTCTCCGAGACGCAAAAAGGCACCACCGCGCTTATAATAGGCATCTGCATAATCGGGTTTGAGTGCTATTGCTTGGGTATAGTCTGCAATCGCACGTTCAATTTCACCTTTTTTGCTATACACTACCCCGCGGTTGTAATAGGCATCAGGATACTCCTTTTTTAGTTGTATTGCTTGGGTGTAATCTCTAATCGCAGCATCAAGGTTGCCTTTGAATAAGTAAGTACTACCGCGATTGCAATAAGCCTCTGCATAATCAGAATTGAGTTGTATCGCTTTGTTGATATCTGCAAGGGCAAAATCAAGTTCACCTTTTTTCCCATAGACCATGCCCCGATTAGCATAAGCTTCGGCATAATCTGGATTGATTCGTATCGCCTCGGTGTAATCCCTAACAGCAGCCTCGAGTTCGCCTTTACTATTGTAAGCATTGCCGCGGTTGTAGTGTGCTTCGGTATAATTGGATTTGAGGCATATTGCTTGGGTATAATCCCTAATGGCGGCATCAAGTTCACCTTTATCACTGTAAACATTGCCTCGATGCCAATGAGCTTCGGCAGAATCTGGTCTAAGTTCTATTGCTTTCGTGCAATCTCTGATAGCAGTATCAAACGCGCCTTTTTCGCGGTATGCATTGCCTCGATTATGATATGCCACAGCATCGTACGGATCGAGTTTTATAGCCCTATTGAAATCTTTGATAGCAAGATCAGGTTCGCCTTTGGTGCCGTAAGCCGCACCACGATTGCTATAGATGAGAGCATCATTAGGGTCGAGTTTTATTGCTTCGTTAAAGTCTTCTATAGCCTTATCAACCTCGCCTTTGTTGAGGTAAGTCGCACCACGATTACAATATGCCTCGGCATAATCAGGTTTGAGTGCTATCGCTTTGTTGAAGTCCTCAATAGCAGCTTCAAGTTCGTTTTGTTTCCCATAGACCATGCCTCGATTAGCATAAGCCTCGGCATAATTAGGTTTGAGTTGTATTGCTTGGGTATAGTCTCTAACAGCAGCATCAAGGTTGCCTTTGTCTTTATAAACATTTCCTCGATTATAATAGGCTTCGGTATAATCAGAGTTGAGGTGTATTGCTCTATTGAAGTCCTCAATAGCTTGCCTGAACTCGCCTTTGAGGCGGTAAACATTGCCTCGGTTGCTGTAGGCGTGGACAAGTTTGGGCTCGAGGCGGATCGCTGTGTTAAGATCTTCTATCGCAGCTTCAAGTTCGTTCTGTTTCCCGTAGGCCATGCCTCGATTAGCATAAGCCTCGGCATAATTAGGTTTGAGCTGTATTGCTTGGATATAGTCTCTAATAGCAGCATCAAGGTCGCTTTTACCATTGTGTGCATCACCGCGATTACAATAAGCCTCTGCATAATCAGAATTGAGTTGTATTGCTTTGTTGAAGTCCTCAATAGCGGTATCAAACTCACCTTTTCTGTTATAAGTCCAACCGCGGTTGTTATATGCCTCAGTATAATCAGAATTGAGTTGTATTGCTTGGGTATAGTTTCCAATGGCAGCATCAAGGTCACCTTTGAATATGTAAATATTGCCTCGGTTGTAATATGCTTTCGTATAATCAGAATTGAGTTGTATTGCTTTGTTGAAGTCCTCAATAGCGGTATCAAACTCACCTTTTTCCCGGCAGGCACTGCCTCTATTACAATAAACCACAGCATCATCAGGGGCGAGCTCTATTGCTCTGGTAAAGTCTTTGATAGCAAGATCAAGTTCGCCTTTGGTCCCGTAAGCCGCACCGCGGCTATTATAGGTGTCGGCATCATGTGGATTCCGATCTATTGCCTTGGTATAATCTGCTATGGCACTGTCATAATCACTTTTGACGTGATAAGCATCGCCTCGGCTTCTATATCCAACAGTATGATGCGGATCAAGATCAATACCATGTGAGTAACCTTCTAACGCGTCGTCTATTTTTTTGCGTTTCATCAAATCATCAGCTTGTTGGAACACCCAATTAGTCAATTTTCTACTTTGGGTACTATCAGATCGAGGGTGCTTTGTGCTCATCCTATCTTGGTCCGTAAAGTTATCAGGAAACTTTGAAGTGATATTTTTGTCTCTTGTAGGTTCAGGCGATTCGGATTGAATGACTTCAATTATGCGTTGAATACCAGTATCCCAATCTTTATAGAGTTTAACGTGTTGAAGGTCGTTTAATGTCTCACCTCCACCGATGTTACGATCAGGAATCTCACATTTATTTAGTTTGACTGGTATAAACCAGGTTTTATTTGTCGGACGCTGACGTAGTTCATCAATTGCGATCGTTAATTCTTGATTCATGTAGGTCTTATCGCGTTTATTATATTCCTTTGAAAAACATGCAATAAAAAAAGTTCCTTGGCGAATTGCATCTCGAATTGCATCTTTCCAGCGAGCTCCAGGTTTAATATCATTCCGATCAAGCCAGACTTTGATACCGCGCGAGGTTAATTCTTGATAAAGCCTGTCAACGATATCCGTATTCTCATGCATATAGGATATAAAAACGTGCTGCATTTCTCGAATTTCCTTTATGGAATGCTGATTGGTTTCATTGAAAAATGATACCATATTCAGTCAACAGATGTCAACCGAATTTCATTCTATTTCCCTTTACACTTTTCGCTTTCCGCAGACGCGCCTCCACAAGATTCACTACAACTTCATAAACACCATCCCGTTCGCCTTGCGTGAGATTGAGGGCATCAAATATTATTGCGTCAAGGGCAAACCATTTGGATTCAGAATCCATAAATTTTCGTGGCGATAACGGAGAAACCAATTCTAAGATCAATTCAGTTGTTTCCCTATCTATATGTGCATTCACTAAAGTTGGGACGTTCTCATAATCCGAAACCATCATGCTTCTTGCTCCTCCGCCAAGGCCTGCACGATTGTAGAATTCAAAAAACATTGCACCAATTGCTGAATTTAAAAAGAAAAGAATGTCTTTAGGAAGATTAGCGTAGTAGAGACGGCAATCAACAAGATAATTATCAGGGTTGTAAAACACTGCTGAAGTTTCGTTTGCTTCTTTGACAAAAACACTATTTCCAGATTCTTCCGTTAAATCCCACCACCTTGGTCGTCCTTTGCAACTGGGTCTTTGATGATACCGCTGTGACTCACCCCATTTGATATATTCCAATGCAGCAGTCCCTGCCAATGCTGCCTTATCCGAATGACACATAAACAACTTGAACTGCAACTGACGCGGATCCACACGGATGTACTTGCATTCCCGCGGGCTTTTGATAACAGGTTTCAGAAATTCTGATTCAATGCTCCATGCCTGAATTCGCTCCTCGTCAAGATAGAAGAACGCATTGGCACCGGTTGTAAACCCTCGCCGCACCTCCGCAACGTCTCCGAGGCGCATCAGTTTATCTTTTCCCTTCTCCAGAATCGTCCAATAGATATCGGGAGCGCGGAGGTATTTTCCGCCCCACTTGTCGCCAGCATACTTCTTTTCACGCGTGCCTGCTTGTATCAACTCGGTATAGGTGAGTGTTCGCTCTCGACGGTTTTCCGCATCTGCATCACCAATGAACGTCTTGAAGGTGAGAAAACGGATATGGGAATCCGCATCAGGCATCCCATTTTGGAGGATGCTGACGATAGTGTTAATATCGGCACTCTCAAATTCACGTTCCGCCTCACTATGACAGATAACAGCATTCGCGGTATTGTCCAAGAGGTACTTCTGTAACGGGGCACCGTAATTGACATCCAGCCAACTGTTAGAGCAGATAAAGGTATGGATGCCCTTTGTATTCGAGAGTTGCAATCCGCGTTCATAAAAATAGACGTAGAGGTCCGCGGCACCTGTGTAACAGGTATATCGCTTTTGTAGTGTGGGTTTAAGAGCCTTAATTTTCTCTTGACGGACATAAGGCGGATTACCAATCACGATATCAAACCCATCTGTGAGTCCAAACATCCATTCTGGATCAAAGAAATCTGCGGAAGTGTTCTGGTCATAAGGATCCCAGTTTGCTATCTTCTCCGTTGTTTCACTCGGAAAGCCGTCTTGTGTTAGCAAAGTGCTAATTTCTTCACGAAGTTTCGCGTCCTGTTCTCTGTATCTGTCTTTCGTTCGCGGGGTTCGTGCTGTGAAGTGTCGGCGGCGCACCTCCTCTAATGCCTTCTCCTTACCATCTACCTCTGGATTGCGGAGCAACATCTGAGCGGGTTTCTCCACGTCAAGAAGGGTATTCGCAGCGACAAACTTCGTTTCCAGATTCGGCAACGGACGCACGCCCCGGTTTTCACGTGTGTCGTCAATCTTCTGCTCTACAATCAATGAGATAAAGAATCGAAGTTTCGCAATCTGTGTTGCAATCGGTTGGATGTCTACACCGTAGATGCAGTTCTCTATCAGATATAGTTTTCTGCCATAGTCGAGCTCATTGCGTTCAAACGCTTCGTTGATGCTGTCAATCTCCTGCTCCAGTTCTGTAATAGCACTTTCACGGAAGACGCTATCGTCAATTTTCTCTGATGCCGTGATAGCACCTTGAACCCTGTCAATTTGCCGCTGTCGCCATTGTGCATTACGGGGATCGAGCTTACTAAGCAGAAAGACGAGTTTGTGTAGGATGCCCATCGGAAACGCACCGGAACCGCACGCGGGGTCGAGAATCTTGAGGGTATCAATAGCGTTAATGAGCAACTCGGTTTCGGTATCCGTAAATTGATGGGGTTCATCATTATAGGATAGGAGATGTCGGAGTTTGTTTTCTACGAAGGCTGAGTCGGATGTCGTTGTTCGGGGATCGCTCCGGCAGGGAAGCGAGTTTTTGAGATAAGCAATAAGGGATTCATCCACCATGTAGTTGACGATTTCGCGCGGGGTATAGAAGGAGCCGGTCTGTTTACGGGCAGTCGTACCCGTTTCGGGATTATATGCAGCGAGCAAGTTTTCAAATACCTGCCCCAGCAACTCGGGATCCAATGCGACTTCTTGTTCTATCGGTGTGTTCTCTGCAATCGTGAACTTGTAGCGGTTGAGAATGTGAATGAGACCGCGTACGGTATACCGACTATTTTTCGTACCGTAGACGGCGTTGAAATTTACCGATTGTGGCTCAGAGAAAAAAAGTTCGTTTGGAACGTGGAGTGGGTTGTTCTCCCTATCAGAGAATCCATCCACACGCAAGATAGTTTTTGTCCCATCTGGGGCAGGCTTATCCAAGCACTCAAACAAGCCACCGTTGAGAAACGGAATTGACTCAAACAGGCGAAGTGCTACGTCTGGGTCGGTAAAGTAACGTTTGTAGCGATACAGCGATGTGATGTTGAAGTGTTGTCGTCCTTCCCCTCGGAATTTGCGGGTATTCGATTTTTCAGCCGTATTCATCTCCTGATTCAACGTTGCGAAAAATAGATTTTGGAGGATCGCTTTGTAATATGTGCTCTCGTGGGTATCGAGATTTGTGAGCAATTCCGAGACGTTGTCTTCATCAAGAAGTTCGTCCGGCACGAGGGCTTTCTCCTTGAGAAACCAGACGAAGATAAGCCGGGTTATCAAGCGGATGACGCACGTGGCATTGCGAACGGTTCGATCGTCACCAGCATCCGATGGGAACCTTACTTTTTCGACTGCCCAGAAATACCAATCGGCGATCTCTTTGAAGAAACGTCTGTTGAGCTCGGATGTGTCCAACGTCTTTTGCCATGCCTGATGCAGCTCAAGGAAGTTCGTAAATCCGTGTGACGAATGCAATGCAGCAAGCGATAGGTCTGCCAAAATCTCAAGATGAGCGCGGTGCGGATTGCGGACATCTATATCTTTGATGAGCGTCACTTTTTCAAGAACATCCCTGCTGCCATCGTGTTGACTCGGTCTGCGATTGATAATAGCGAAGGTAATACCATTTCTAAAAGTTTATATTGCATTAGCGGCGTTTATGAAATGTGAGAATCCAGTAAGTTTAGCACCTGTCGTGTCGGAGTATTTATCAAGGA
>RKRR01000075.1 GCA_007571305.1 Candidatus Poribacteria bacterium
TTTCGGACTTTGTAAACCCAGTTGATCCCTTGTTTACGGCGTTTCTCCCGCAGGTCTTTTGAGATATATCCCTTATCTCCGTAGAGGTTTCCGTGCAGGAGCCCCTCCCCCATCGCCCAAAGCAGTTTGCGATCATCGGTGTTCCCGGGGGTGAGGGCAACCTCTAAAAGTTCACCGGTGTCGTTGATAATCAGATGAAGTTTGAACCCATAGAACCACCCCAGAGACGTTTTCCCGCGTTCCGCCTTTCCCGCAAAGACCTTGTGTGATGAAATACGTCTATTCTCACACACCCTTAAGCGGGTAGAGTCAACAAAAGAGAAACCGCTACACTCACCGAGGGTGGCAGAAAGGTAAGCCCTCAGAAGCGTCAAGACATCTTGTTTCAACTGCACGAACCGAGAATAACTCACGAGATCCGGGAACTCCCTCCGCCAATAGACGCAGACGTGTTTGAGATAAAAGTGCTTAAACGTCCGATAGTTACTTTGATGGAACGCGATCAGAACCGTCATCACCTCACTCGGATGCAGCCTTCTCGGACGACCGCGAGTTTCTATCGGTGTCGGCTCCGGAAAACAGTGTGTGGATTTCCATCGCTCATAAGCAAAAAAAAAGTCGTGGATTTCGCAGAAAAGTGATACAATACTCATCAGAGAACTCCTTTGGTCTAAGATTATGATACCTTCATTATACCAAAGGGGTTCTCTTTCTACAAAAAAATCAGAAATTAATTATCAAACTCACGTTTTTTTAGCAGAATTCATTTTAACTCCTCCTCAAGGTGAAGATAGTCCAGTTTTTATCTCTAATAATTTTTCTGCTTTAGGCGAGACCAGATCCCAATCCCTTAATCGAAATTGAAATTCAACGCGCCGATTTTGGGCACGTGCTTCCTCAGTGTTATTAGATTTGTTTACCCATTCCATCGGCGTGTATGATTGGGTGTGCGCTTCCTTCATATCGTGTGGGACAATCGGTTGGGAAAAACTTCGGCCATTCGCGGAGAGTAATTTTTTCAAACTCTCCGCATAATGGAACGTACCAAATTCTTCTGTAAATAGATATACAGCAACACTATTTGCACGACGCAAACTTAAGCCAAGATTATGATCCCAACTACCAATGTTATCCGTGTGCCCCTCTATGATCACTTGTGCAACATGTGCACTTACATCTGGATCAGTGAGCAAAACTCCCACATATTTGGGAATAAATAGACGGAGAAAATCCTTTCCCTTCTGCTTGAGTTCATCCTTACCGAAAGCAAAAAGAATACCCTCCTTGATACGGATTACCCCAGTGTTAGGGTCAACTTCAACATCAAAATCTTCAAGTTCTTTGAGCAAACGGCTGATCAGTAGCGTTTTAATTTGTTCTCGCTCATCGATCTGATCTAATTGATTTATCTTTTCTTGAATTAAGTCTTGGACCTGCAGCATGAGAAAAGAAAGTAGAAGCACAAAGATAAGCAGAAGGCCCGCCATCAAGTCACCTAATGAGAGACTGAAAGGGTTTTCATCTGCAAGCGTTTTAGAGGTAGGCGGAGTTCTTTGCATTACCGGTGTCCCCATCGGTTTATCAATTGCCCGTGCATATCTTCCAATTCCTGAACGCTTTCTGCAAGGGCTGCAACGCTGCCATCAAGTGCTTTCGATGCATCTGTGAGATGCTTGGAGAAGTCCATAAGATAGGTATTGATTGAGTCACGGGTGATCGTGGAGTAGTTTGTTAGACCGCCTTCAATTTCTTCAAAAATGTTTGTCAATCCAGCGTCGATCACTTGAAAATGTTGGCTGAAGTCGTTAAGTAACTGTTGTGATTGCCCGAGTGCGTTTAGAAGTTGTTGAGTCATTTCCCGATTCGCTGTGAGGTACTCGGAGGTCTCTTCACTGAAAACATCACTTGCCTCCATCAGTCGATCACTTGCATCTTCAAGTTTATCACTGTTTGTGATCAATAAGTTAGATAAGGTTTCGGTGTTCTTAAGGAGACCTCGGACCCTGGTTACGCTTGCATCCATCTGTTGCAACATTTCGCTGCTCTTTTCAAGTGTCTGCCGCGAATTGGTTATCTGCGCGTTGACTTCCTTGATTTGAACTTCTTGTTGCTGCAAAAGTTCGCTGACACCCGATTCGCCCGATTTGAAGATACCTTCAAGGCGAGTGGTACTCTGCTCTACGAGTTGATACATTTGTGTTATCATCGCTTCCGATTTTTCTGTCGTTTGCGATGCGGTAGATGTCATCGACTTTTGTAATTCCGCAATTGAGATTTGAAGTGTTTGAAGGGTCTGTGCAGAGGTCTGCTCTATATCCGCCATACGTTGTGCCAACTGCGCATCAGTGCGATCTGCTGCCGATTCCAATAACTCTCGTATGTCGTTAGCAATCTGCTTCATCTCCTCATTCATACTATCAGTCGTAGCAGTTAGTCCCGCTTCATGTGTGTCAATTGCGTTTTGAAAGGCACTTGCCACACCCTCCATCATAATTTTCACCTGCTCTGTCTGACTTTCGGAGGTTTGCGATAACAATTGGCGGGTGTGATCAACCTGCTCCTGTACACCGGCCATCATGCCTTCCAACTGTTTAGGTAAGGTTACCAAACTTGCGCTTGCTTGGCGAACAGTTTCAGCAAGAGTCTCCATTTGTGCAGATGCCGATCCTGAAAGGGATTTTTGGAATTCTTCGACCAACTTTTGGATCGCAAGGGTAGAAGACTCCTCTTTTTGTCTCCGCAATTCCTGCACAGCTATATTTAGGCTATTGAAACTTGGGGCAAACTTTTCCACTATCATATTGCTGAAAGCATCTGGGGCGTTGTGGAGTTCACGAAGAATTTCCTGATTTCCTGCCACTATAGTTCGCTGAATCCCGTTAACAGCACTGTTCAAATTATTTAGACTTGGAGTTAACTGTTCTCCTATAGCATTGCTGAACGTCTCAGGAGCATTGCGGAATTCCGTAATGATTTCCTGCCTTCCCTGTGCCATTGCACTTTTAATCTCGTTCGCGAGATCTGTCGAAAAGGCTTTGAGTGCTTGTGTCTGCTGTGCCAGTTCGTCTTCTTGCCGAAACGCTATTTCCTCTTGTGTTGTCAATGTGAAGAGTTGATCGAGGGCTCGTTGCAGCTCGGCTATCGATTTACGGATACTCCCAATGCCAAACTTCTCTAAAAAGTTAAACACTAGTGAAGCCAGCATTCCCCAAACGGAGGTCACAAATGCTGTAGACACCCCGGATAGAAGACCTTTAATTGCTTCCTGAATATTAGCCGTTTGTGAGAAATCAATTCCTGAAAAAGGTATTAGGCCCCATACCAACCCGACGAACGTACCAAGGATCCCAATGCCCACCAAGAGAGCAGGCACGCTGTTCCAAAATCGGAGATTCAGATTTTGATCCAACACACGTTCTTCACTGAAGAAGAGAGATGCTTCATCCGTTTTATATATCACATCTTGATTGCCGAAGCGTTGACGCGTAATGAGTGAATCTTGAAATTCCTGCCAGGCCTCACTGAGGCTTCTGTCACCTGAAAACCTCTTTGGAAAGGACAAATGATCATTCTCTGGAAATTCTGTTTTTAGTTCCTCCAGATCCCTCGGCTGGGCAGATATGTTTTTGGGGACTTTTCTTGTCAAACTCCTAATTGAGCGGCGTTAGAATAAAATTTTTAAGGAAAAATAGATAAATGAGAAGAGAAAAACAGCAACAATGATGTAGACAAAAAGGTCTGAAATCTGATCGTTAGGAGTCTCCTGCCACGGGAGTAGTAGTTGTAAAAAATCGCGCATGTAATTTCCTTTATTTTCTGGTCCTATACCGAATCTTCAACATCGGACGCAAACTTTCATCAGTTACCTCTTTTGAAGAAAAAACGATAGGTACACTACCATCACGCAAAGCGAAGAGATACCCGTAATTATAATCGGGATTCGCTACCCAAAATCGGACAGCATCGGTAAGCAACTCACTTTTGAATTCATAACGTTTGCCCGCGCCGCTAATTTTGCACGTGCCATCAATGCGATGTGCAACGTCCTCAGAACCGTTGTAATCACTTTCATTATCACCTTCTATTCCCGATAACATTGCTTGCGCGGGTGCCTTATTCCACGGTAAACTACGATGCAACGCGCTGTTATAGGTGAGTTCGTCATCTTCTGCACGATTTGATGTCCCTCTGCCCTCTCGCCATGGGAGCAACACTCTACGGAAGAGCACAGTCTGCTCGGTGTCCATCTCACACTGTTCTACATATAGGCTTATTGTTGCTTCTAATACCTGTGTAGATTCTCGGATGCCCAGGTCCTCAAATGCATCATACAGGTCAAAAGCGACGAAGAAGACACTGCCGGTCGGATTACACACAAGAGTCAGCTCAGCACCGGCATTGTTGTTTCGCGCCTTGCGATCCTTACTGACAATCAGACTGGTATCTTGCAAGCCTCCAGAGAACGTGACGGTATCGCCTGTACCAAAGGTTATATCATTGATTGATGGGAGTGTTATTATGGTTTCCGTCTGTGAGTTTGGGAGTATCAGGCGATAGTCTTTTTCTATTTCCAATGGCGTAGTAAGCAGTAAGACACGGTTTAAGCGTTGATCAAGTAGAGCATATTCGAGTTGGACATTTGGTGCAATCTGGTAATTATTGAGGTTTTCCGCATTTTCGGCTTGCAATTGGCCATCGAATTTTAACTGAATCGCTGTTTGAGACAAGGGGACTGCTTGCAGCAGTTTAGGCGTATCTGCTGGATTAGCGACGAAAGTGGGACAAAATAGCAGTGAGAGAATGATGCTGAAGTAAGTCTTCAAGATAGACCTCCAAGGTTGTTTATTGCTCCTATGGCACGTCTACGGTAATAAAGACGGCATTTAAGACCTCCCGTTCTCGCTGTCCTGACGGTTTATTGATGACTGAATTATTAACCACGAAAGTACTGGAGGACCCGCCATCCAGATTAATCGCTTCGGTTGCACCGAGTTCAATGAGAATGCCAGCGAGTTCGTAGAGGGTTAGCCCGGTGCTATACTTCGGTTGCCGTCCATCCGCAACTACCAAAAAGAGTGTATCTGCGTTATAACCGAGTGCAGTGCGGGGTTCATGGCTCAGATTCAACACCGAGGCGCGTTTGCCGGGGGTATGCCGCTTTTCAGCGTGATGCATCTCCACGAGCGTCTCATTTATTTTCCCATTTTTAAGGAGTCGGAGCCGCCCGCCAATAGCATGTTGAACCCGATTCCATTCGGGTGGTGAGAGAGTAAGGGTAAGGGTGCCGTCTGCGCCAGTATTGAAATCAGAAATGTTTGGGGCTTTTAACCGTGTGCTAATCCAGAGAACAGCTCCATCTCTGGGAATTGGACTGTTCCCATCGCGTGAGATGCTTCCCACGCGGTAAGGGTGAGCATAATTCGGGGTCAAAGGGAGTGGGAGCCCGCCGATTACAATTTCCGTGCCTCTGCGGCGGTGCGTGCGGGTCGATTCACCGAGTCGCGGTGTATAAAGGGTTACTTGACATCCATCAAGCCGTCGTTGATTAACGCATTCGAGAGGTAACGTGTGTGCGCCTATTTGCACGCTTGCCTTCATTTCAACAGGGGTGCTCAGAAATTCACCAGACTCGGTCACACCGAAGCATGCCTCGGCATCTGTGGGTTGGGTGATGAGTTCCCCATCTTGGACATGCAGGCTCTCTAACACGCCACCGTAGCCGCGCATATCACCGAGTACACCGAACCCTCCATTCACCGCGACGAGGACACGACGGTCGCCGCGTTGGGTGCGTCGACTCGCCATAGCACGCACGGTTTCCTTGCCGAGTACTTGGGCATTCGCGAGTGCTACCTCAAAGCGCAATGTCGACTCATGTCGGGACATCTCGGCAACATAAAGGACACATGTTTCGACATCCCAGTCGTAACGATAGAGATGCAGCCCTTGTGCCAAATCTGGAAACAGCGTTTTTTTCTCGCCACCGGCTTGTGCGATAGCGGTAATCGTCATCAATAGGCACAGCAAACAGACGATAGCACGGAATTTACGCATTACGAAAAATCTCGACAGCAAAATAATCAATGGGTTGGTCTATGGGGGGATGCAGCTTCTTGACGATAAGATGGATCTCATCTACAGCGAATTGTTCTAAAATCACTGTGGCGATCTTCTCAGCGAGTGCCTCGATGAGTTGGAACGACTGCTGCGTGCCGATCTCAATGATACGCGTGACGATTTCAGAGTAATCAACAGTGTCGGCGAGTGCGTCTGTCCTGCCGGAGGTCGCAAGCGTACTACACCCCAAGGTTACATCAATCTCATAATGGCCACCGACATGGCGCTCCGCTTCAGGAACGCCATGGTGACCATGAAATCGAATCCCTTTGAGGATAATCTTATCCATGACTATTCTTCGGGAATTTCTCCGAAGGTATGGGGGGGTTCGATGAGGTCTTTCACTTGTTTTCCAAACCGTCCATCAGTGTAATCAATAGAGCGGATTTTCCAGTCGTTACCATCCTTATTCAGTTCGGAAATGAGATCGCCCTTCTGATTCCCCCAGGTATACGCGCCTCGCAAAACGGACTTCTTGCCTCTGCCATCAATAGCAATATAGGTGATGTCAACCTCCATTTTCCCACCACGCAGTCGGAAGATTCCCTCCCATGCCTTATTTACTGCCTTCCATCCTTCATTTTTTTCAAAGGTGCCAGCCCAGAATGTCCAAGCAGTAAAAACGTCTTTTGCCTCGTTTCTGAGCCATACATTCCCCAACACATCAACATCTTGGTCACCATGTGCAAGCGCGTATTCCGCATAAAGGTCACGAATCGCTTGCTCCTCAGCGGCAAAGTCAATATCTCTTCCAACAACTACATCGGGCTGCGTTGATTCAGTGGATGTTGTTGTCGGCTGGGTCTGCTTATCGGGTGTTTCTGTTCCATCATCAGTGTCGCCGCCGCAAGCTATCAGTCCAACGGAAACCAGCAAAACGAGGATGAAATAATAAATAGCTTTCGGTCTCATACTGCCTTCTCTCCTCTGTCGAAGGTGATAGATAAATCACGTTCACACAATTTATTTTATTTTATCATATCATCCGATAAAAATCAACACAATTTTTACAGCATCAGCGGTCAACTATCAGAGATCAGTATGAGGACTCGAAAATGGAGAGAAGAAATAGTTTTCGGTTGTTAGTCGTTTATACAAGGATTGTGGGATTATGATATGTCCGAAGTGGCTCCAAAATGCTTCTATAGGGTGTGGGGTGCGAACACGTTCTACTGATACCTATTAAAAGATTGCTTTGTAACCGATTTTGTGCTACACTTTTGAATGTAATGGATAAGTTGTTAACCTCCAAAACTCCGTGGAAAAGGAATCTTTATGAACGTCACAGTTAAATACTTCGCCGTATGCCATGAAGTGTTAGATAGATCCGAGGAAGAAATGGAACTCCCGGATGGTGCTACCATACAAACGATATTAAAACGTCTTGAGGAAGAATGGCCCGAAATCGCTGAATTCTACGAAGTGATGCAGATGTCCGTCAATTGGGAATATGCTACGGAAAACACCGAACTTGCAGAGGGTGACGAGGTCGCCCTAATTCCACCAGTGACGGGAGGCTGCAATGTTTAAGATAACTACAGAAGTTATCACAGGCGAGGAAGCGCGCGAAGCGGTGGAAGGCCCAGATGCCGGTGCAGTGGTCCTGTTTTTTGGGACGGTTCGGAATAACACAGGTGGTAGACCCGTCAATTGTCTTGAATATGAAGCGTACCCACCAATGGCAGAAAAAAAAATGTCAGAAATCGCCCAAGAGATCTCAGACAAGTGGAGTATCGATCGCGTCGCAATGGTTCACCGTATCGGAAAGTTGGAAATCGGTGAGGTAAGCGTAGTCGTAGCAGTTGCGTCCCCGCATCGTAAAGACGGGTTTGCAGCGTGTCAATACGCTATGGATCGCCTTAAACAGATCGTACCTATCTGGAAACGGGAAATCTGGGCAGACGGCGAAGCGGAATGGGTAAAACCAGATGCTGTTTTCTTTGATGTACCTAAGTCCCACAAAACCGCTCCACAAATTGACTAAAGATTGAAATTCCTTGTGGGAATTGGTCCAATGCCATCCACTCATCCACTGTATGGGCTTGGAGAATGCTGCCGGGTCCGATAATGACGGTCTCCATGTGCTGTGCGAAGACTGCAGCATCAGTGCCATAGGCGACGGTTTGAGGTTCGGTTTCGCCAGTTATTTCAAGTGCCGCTTGGATAATCTCCGCATCGGGTGGTGTGCGTACTGGAGGGGCATTGATATACAGATCAAATATTAACCCATGCTTTTCTGCTGAATCGCGTGCGCGGTCTATCCACTCCTGCGCATTATCTCCGGGCATTGGACGGTAGTTGATACAACACACACTTAACGGCGAAGTAATATTCCCTGGACACTCGCCATCACTCATAGTGATATTCCAATCCGTAAAAGCGGGTGTGAATTCATCATTGAAATATCGAGTATTGGTTGTCAATTCGTGATAAATATCCCGCATTTCTGCGAGAAAGGGAATTAACTTTAGATTCGCGTTGTCACCTTCGCCTGTACTGCTGTGAGCTGCACGACCGTGGGCTGTGGCAGTAAAGCGGACAGTCCCTTTGTGGGCATATACCGCATGGAGTTCTGTCGGTTCACCGACGACCCCATACTTCGGGAAGCCATGCTTTTTGAACAGCTGCGACTTTTCGGCAACTGCAATTGCCCCGAGGTAACCCACCTCTTCATCAGCGGTGATTACGACATAGAGCGGTGCCTTCAAATCCGATGCCGCATAGTGTGACGCTACCTCAATCATACACGCGACACTGCCCTTCATATCACAACTGCCTCTGCCGTACATCTTCTCATCGGCGATCCGTGCCTCAAACGGATCCATCGACCAACCGATAGCAGGCACAGTATCTATATGTCCGAGCAGCGCAAGCCCGCGTTCACCGTTCACCGGTCCTTTACGACCGATGAGATTCACCTTCAGAACACCTGCTGGGTCTTTGTATTCAACCCGCTCGACTTCACAATCAATGGATTCCAGCGTCCCTGTGAGAAAATCCATGACCTCAACATTGCTGAGAGGGCTTACTGTATTATACCCAATGAGGGTTTTGGTCAATTCTTTTGCATCCATAGTCAGCAATTTTACAAAAAGTGGTGAAGTTTGTCAATGATTTTTTTGGAGAAGCGCACAACGGTTTCGATCACTTTCACAACTGGTATTCATAAGCGGCTACGGCGACGGCTACAATCGCGGCAGTTTCCGTGCGGAGGATGTTCCTCCCAAACGTCACAAGTGTGCCCCCACTTTCAACGGCACTGGTAACCTCCTGATTGGTGAACCCTCCTTCTGGTCCGACAAAAAGAGCCACAGAAGTCGGACGCGGTCGCTCCCGCAAAACCCGCTGGATATGCTGGACATGCGATTCCTTATCACGATGTGGACTAAGAAGCAGGCAGAGCGAAAATTTATCGAGGTGTGTAAGGGTGGCATTAAACTCTTGTGCAGTGCACAATTCAGGCAACCAAGCGCGTTCGGACTGCTTCGTAGCAGAGATAAGAACACGGTGCCAGCGTTCATATCGGTTTTGACTCGGTGTTTGCAAGGCGCGTTCTGAATGTAGCGGCACAATCCGTGTAACACCGAGTTCTGTCGTTTTTTGGAGAATCAACTCCATCTTATCGCTTTTGGGGAGCCCTTGAAAGAGTGTAAGTTTCGGTGAAAGAACCGCGTGAAATTCGCGGCTAAGGATTCGTGCTTCGCTTGAAACGCGAGTATCGTGTGTTTTAAGAATTTGCCCTGTATACACATTCCCTTTCCCATCAATAATTCGGACAATCTCACCCGGTTTTGTGCGCAGGACGTTGCGGAGATGATGATGCTCCGAACCCGTAATCGTAGCAATATTATTGGAGATATGAGAAGGAGAAACATAGAAAGTGTGCATCTTGCAAGCAACGTCTTAGGTCATGCCTATGCGAAGTTGTTCAATAACTTTCTCTGGTTGCTGACTGTGAAAGATAGCGGTGCCTGCAACGAGAATCGTTGCCCCTCGTTGGACTGCCAGGGGCGCGATTTCTGTAGTTACACCACCATCAACGGAGATGTCAGGAGGCTGTGTCATTTCCTGAACGATATGATGTAATGTTGCTATTTTTTCCAGTGTATCCAGTTGAAAGGATTGTCCCCCGAACCCAGGTTCAACACTCATTGGCAGGACTAAGTCAACGTCTGAAAGGTAAGGTATAACCGCCGAGACAGAGGTTTTCGGACAAAATACTAACCCCGGTTTAAGCCCGTGTGCTCTGATCGCTGAAATTACTTCGTCGGGTTTATCCGCACTTTCGATGTGGAAGGTAATCATATCTGCACCTGCTGCGACAAGCGCGTCAATATAACGAAGTGGGTGCGTCACCATAATATGGACATCAAAAGGGACATCGGTGAGCCCGCGAACAGCAGCGATAAAGGGTGGACTGATAGCGAAGTTTGACACAAACTCGCCATCCATCACATCAAAGTGGAGCAGGTCTGCTCCAGCTGCAACGATTCGTTCCACCTCTTCGCCAAAACGACTAAAATCTGCAGCAAGTAACGAGGGGGCAACTTTAGGCGTAAGGATTTGTATCCTCCTTTGGTTCCGTCCTATCTATAAACCACTTCAGGCAACTTTTCGCCATTTTCGTAGACGATCACCCGTGTTTTGCCAAAGACGCGGACCCCTTTCTGCTCCAAATTAATCACGGTGCCGGGTGCATAACGTTGGTCCACCTCAGTACGTTCACTGTACTCATCAATTATAACAATCCTGATGTGCCGTGAAAGCTTCCCTTCTTCACTCACCGTATACGTGAAGGGTAAGAGTCTGCTGATATTTTCAGTAGTCCCCTGCACGCCGCTGATTTCGAGGAGGACGCGGTCTCCCGTTCTCACCATCACGCCGCCTGCCGGTTCGTGAGTGATAATTGCACCTTGAGGGATTTTAGGATGTGAACTATATTCAGTCTCAACCTTTAGGCCCACCGTTTCCAGGGCAGCAAGCACATCGGCAGCGAGCTGACCTTGGAAATTCGGAAGTTGTACGACTTGTGGTCTGGGGCCGCGACTCACTAAAAGATTTACAGAACTGCCTCGACGCTGTCCTCCGCCTTCTGGAGGTGATTGCGCGATGACAGTATCCCGTAGATAATCTTCGGAATGAACGAAGGCGACTCGATTCGGAGAAAAACCCGCAGTTGCGAGCGATTCAAAAGCAGCACCCCGAGATTTTCCAATGACAGAGGGAACTGGGACTAATTCAGCTCCGATGCTCACTGTGATTTCAACGGGTTGATAGGATTTTATTCTAAAGTTTGCCTCTGGATTTTGTGAGACAATCTCGCCCTTGGGGGCATCACTACTCGCCTCTTGAATGGTTTTTGCGGGCTGCAACCCTGCATCCCCAAGAATTCGCACGGCTTCATAGTAACTTTCACCGGTAATGTTGGGAACAAGCACCTCCTCGGTCCTGACCCAACCCGGAATCACGATGAGAGTGGCTAACGCTCCGATGATACCCAGGCAAATCAAAAGATAGAGAAAAACCTTGAATGATGCAAATAGGGTACTATTCAGACGATTCATATTTTAATTATCCCTTGCGGTTAAACAACGTGAATCTGAACCTTAACGTGTTTTTCTCAAGAGCCGCCTGCGCTGTCGTTGCAGGCTCGCGTCACGATTTCAAGAAGAACGTAGAGAAAAATCAGAAACTTGCCCGGAACGGAGGGCAGAACGGAAACCTAATAAGTAAAAAACTCGCCTGTTTGTAATTGATAACCGTTAATAAAATCGTGTGCTTCCATAGATTTCTTGGTTGCAGGTTGGATCGCCAACAATTGAAGTGTTCCTTCCGCCGTAGCAACAAGGAGTTTTTGTCTTTCGGCTATTTCAAGGGTTCCCGGTTGTCCAGCAAGCTTCTGTGGAAGTGGTTGACAACGGACAATTTTCAGTCGAAGTTTCTCCCGAAAAAAAGTATAAGCACCGGGCCAGATCGCTGTACCCCTGACTAAATTGTGAATCGCGGTCGCTGGTTGATTCCAATCGATATGCCCGATTTCCTTCGTCAATCGCGGTGCATACGTTGCTTCTGCGTCGTTTTGTGGAACTGCCGATGGTGGTTCCCCAGCCGGCATATTGGACAAACACCGGACCAGTTGATCTGCACCGAGCTGTGCCAACTGTTCTGTCAATGTGAAAGCAGTATCGTCATCTTGGATTGGGACTCGGTGTGTAGAGATAATATCGCCTGTATCCTCGCCTGCATCCAGTAACATAAGCGTTACACCTGTCTCAGCTTCTCCATTAATGAGTGCCCACTGAATTGGGGCGGCACCGCGATACTTTGGAAGCAGAGAGGGATGCAAATTGATAGTGCCACAAGGTGGGATATCTAAAACGGTTTGAGGAAGGATCTGACCAAAGGCAGCAACAACTATTACATCCGGGGCGAGATGTCTAAGGGTTCGCACAAAATCTGATTTTCTTACCTTCTCTGGTTGATAGACCGGTATAGCATGTTCTGTAGCAACTGCTTTGACAGGTGGTGGACTGAGGCGTTTCCCGCGTCCGCTCGGTCGATCAGGCTGTGTGACGACCCCAATGATTTCAAATTTGTGGGAGATGAGTCCTTTGAGTGCTGGAACAGCAAACTCACTGGTACCCATAAAGACAATACCCATTTTTAGCAATTCGGTTTTTGATCTGCGCTCCCGGAGCAAATTTTCGGTAAATAACCTGCCCAATAATCAACAGCACTTCTTTCAGAGTCAAAAGAGTTTCAAACCCGTTAGCACGTAGTGGAATGAGAATTTAAGGAGTGCATGCAATCCTCTAAATGCTCCTTATTTCTCTGCAAGGTATCATTAAAAACGAATTTGAATGAGCGGCAAAGCAAATCCGACAGATTGCTGATTTGCCCATCTATTCAGCCCTTTATTCAGCGAGTCCTGTAGCGATCTCTTTCTATATCTTGCTATATCCGGACTGGTTTCAGACAGTCGTGTGAGAGTCTCCCCCACGGGTTCCTCACCCTCAGGCAATGGAGGTGTTTCCGGCTCAGGCACACGCGGTGCCGACCGATCAACATTACGAGTATGCAACCAATCCCACACTCCAATAAACAGAGACAATGAAACAGCACCAATGCCAATGATGCGATAGTCCCGCGGGGACAATTCAGGCGCAAATTGATTTTCTTGCAACATTCTTACGATGCGCACTATTCCGTAACTATGAATCGCGGTGAACGGTATGGAACTCAAAGTGATAATCTCAAACCGTCGCAAAGCACTTTCACTATAGGGCACTGATTCCGTTTGTTCTGTGTCCGATTCAGGAGATTCGGACTGGACTTGAGCTTTGGCATGTGGAATCACGAAAGCAAGAAAGATTAAGTTAAACAAGAATAATCGAACACCTAACTTACACATTTTTAATGATGTCCTTCTCGGTTGTCTGCTATTGGTTTCGGATAGCCACAAAAGTGGGTAAAAGTTAAGTTTCTGGGTTTTGATCTCGGTTTTGAAAGAGATAAACAATTAACATCCCTGCCCCAATACAGACAGAGATATCCGCAATGTTAAAGGTGGGCCAAAAGAGCCCTTTGTCGGCTATGCCGAATTGAAGGAAATCGATAACCTCCCCCAAATAGAGGCGATCTATGAAGTTTCCAACAGCACCACCGAGTAGAAAACCGAGAGCAATCTGCATCCAACGGCTCTCTCTGAATCGAAGATAATAGGCGAAAATGAAGGCTAAAGCGACAATAGTAATGAGAATAAGTAAGACCCTGTGTCCAGCCAGGACGCCGAAAGCCGCCCCTGTATTCCTATCGTGCCGAAGGTTGAAAAAACCGGGAATAATCGGAATTACCTCTGTAACCTGAGCAATATGGTTCTGCACCAGCCATTTGCTTCCCCAATCCACTATCAACACTGGAATCGCCACGCCGATTAAAGGGAGCAGCGTCTGCCACGTACTTTTTTTAGGATTCTGCATCGTGGGCATTCTTAAGCACCTCCCATTCCGCTTTTGCATCATTCGTTTCCATATCGGAACCCTGCAGGGCTTTCCCGATAGTAGGTGAGAGTAGGCGCCACTTCTTCTGAAAAATGCTATGATTACCCGTTATACCTTCTGTAGAAATGAGAGGATAAAAATGTTCCGTCAAAAAAGGAGTCAAGGGTGCCAACCGTTGCAGAAGCACAGTCACGATTTTCGACAAGGTGGCTTGCGCCACATGTAGCGTTGTAGCAGGACGCGACTCCATAGTACTGACATAAAAACGAAGATCCTCTTCGCAGAAATCGGTTAACAGTGTCCACATTTCATGAAAATTCCTGTCTTGATAAGCCTGTTGTACATCGTATAAAAGTTGAGAAGCAATAGTCAGTACCAACGAATCAATCGGGAGAATTTTATCGGTAGCAGTGGTACTTGCTCCTTCTACTTGCTGGGCTTCCAGATGAGGAGGTGTCTGTGCATCAGTGACATCGTTCTTACCTCTTTCGGTGTCGCTCTGTCTCTCATTTTTACGTTTCTGCTGAGATGCATCTTCCGACTCTGTTTTGTTTCTACTTTGAGAATCTTGCGCAAAATGGTAGAGCCAATTACTGATACTCTCCAATAGTCCCTGCAATTGCTGATACTGAACGAGGTAGTCCTCTGCGAACTTGCTAAGCCGCTTGGAGTTAAACGGCTTTGTTCCCACATGAGGTGTTATTGCAACCAAGCGTACCACATCAGCTGGATATTTTCTGAGAAATGTACCCGTAATCCGTATTCCGCCATTAATCAGAGGCATTGTATTAAGCTTGAGTTGCTTAAAAGGTTGGCTTTCTTTAATTGGACGGCTTCTGCTAAGAGCAGCGGAGATAACACTCATCTCGGCTAACCATTTCGTCCATTTTGAATCGGTTGTGTCACCTTGCGGTACAAACATCACACTGGTATGCCCACCGAGTGATTTTTTGAAATCAGAATTGTCAATGATCTGAAGTAAATTGGCGAAATGGCTATCAATAAGAGTAGCTTCCTTGCGAAATTCACTTGAATTACAGTTTAGACACCGCGTATTGACAGGTAAAAGTTCCTCAACGCTCAATCGGAACCAGAATTCAAACCCTCGTTGTATAGAATTCCGGATCGAATTGAGAGTATTTTTATTTGTAAGAGGTTCATCACACTGGTCGCAAAGGAGGATTGGAAGCGGCATCCCCCATTGACGCTGTGCCGAAACCTGCAAATCTTCGAAATTGCGAACAGCGTTTTGTACATCGCTAATATCTTTATGCTCTGTTTCTCCGTAATTATCCCAATATTCTTGGGCTTTGAGTAGTTGGTTAGTGGCCTGGTTTTTGGAGAGAGAGAACACCCATTTTGAACACGGACGAAACACTGCCAATTCGCTACAGCGTGAACAGTGGAGCTCATGCATTTCGCTTTTCTGTGTCTTGAGGAGATAGCCAGATTTCTTCAATTGTGAAACAATAAATTTCTCAGCATCAAACAGATACAAACCACACAATTGTCCCGCTTCCTCGGTGAACCTTCCGGTCTCATTAAAAATAGGTGGGAACCTTTTGGTCTCATCAAAAACAGGCATGGTATTCCTGTTTAAGGCTTTGACGATATTGTAACTTGGCTGATGATGTGCAGGATTTAAGGGCATAACACCGGATTCTAAGGGAGATATCGATTTGTCAGGGACAGCATCTTTCACCACGGTCTCAGGAATTAGTGTAATCTCTAAGTTTTTTGATGGAAAAAGTGGATGCGCTACAACGTATTGAGCTAGTTCAGAGGCTTTGATTTTTTTCACATGTTTCGGTTTGGATTGTCTTTTTGGAAGGTGCCTCTTAAAGTGGTTGAGTTGAGGTTCCGAAAAGAGGAGGTATTCATCTTGCCATTGGGTGAGCCAATAGGTAGTATTTTCAGTAATTCCAAGTTCAACTATTCCTGCTATTTCCCAAAGGTGCGACATTTGGAGACAGAAGAAAACATTGATGCCAAATTCCTCTAACCCGACCTTGAAAGGAAACTTTACATAGCCATTTAAGGTGTGGGTCGGTGTTTGTACGAGGTTCTCTTCATTTATAGGAAAAGTACAACTGGGGCACCATCGACTCAACTGCCGCGATTCATGTAGATAATTAGAATCACGGAGTCGACTGATAAGCGCGATAAGCTTTGCTTCCTGTCGCGCTTCGAGGGTTTTCTGCGAAGTATCCCAATCCGCAAAGATACCGAGTTGATGGAACTTCTGTTTCTGGACCTCTAATTCTTGTTTATGTTGTGCGCGACATCGCTTTCGAAGGACAGATGATTTAAATGGTGTTTTAGACTTTGCAGCCTTAATGACAGATTCCTCAATCCAAAGAGGATAGGTTTCCCACGCAGGCACGTATGTGACATGATTTCCTTGCATCAACTCCGCTTTAAGGAAGATATCCTGACAAACTTTTCTACAAAGGGTACTAAGGGTGAGCGCATCTACTGCGGTGGGCATCTCGCGGAGGACATAAGTCTTTGCCCGAGGGGAGCGACGGGACCGCGTAGCGTTCGCCTTCACTGTGTTACGTTCCACAACGTTAGATTTTTTGTTCGCGAGGGGGTAGACATTGGTGTTTCCCCAAATTTCCAGAACGGCGTTTTCTCTCTCGCGATCTGTCAACTGAGGTTTCTTTTTCAGTTCTGTAGACTTACGCTGTTTATGCATCGCGCTTTTTGCGGTGGAATTTCTTTCTTTCATATTTTTTGTAATGTCATTTTTGGCCCGCTTGACAAACAGATTTCTGATAACGTCACGCGTTTTCGTGCAAACCGTCTCCAGTTTTTACGGTATCAAGCAGATTGACATATCTGTCCTTCCATCACCAGAGCATGCGTCTCAAAAATTGTAAGAGAATAATCAGCACAAAAGGTGAAATGTCAATACCAAGATTTCGAGTCATCGGTCCGAGCGCGTTCCGAATCGGCCCTAAAACTGGATCTACGAAGCGACTCGTCCACCAATAAAGTTGTCTAACAACCGAGTTTTGTGTACCAAAAACAAACCAAGAAAGTATCGCATTCGCTAAAACCAGTATTGTGAAAAATTCAAGTAGTCCACTGATGAACCGAGCGAGCATATCCATTGATTGAGTCCAGTTAGTTCACAAATTTATTAACTACCAACGTCAGTTTGAAAAAAATATGAGAAGTCCAAAGCGAACGCAAATTGAGCAGAAAAGCAATACATCCACTCAAAAAGAGGCAATTTTTAGGGAGATACCCCCTATCAGGGGACTTTCATTGGAAATACGTCCCACTGAATATTTATCAAACTCACGTTAGGTACCACCGAGTTCTTTTGCTCGCGCCGTCGCGGCGAGGATAGCTTCTGTAAGCGTTGCTCGTAGACCGCCTTGTTCTAAAGCGTGCAGTCCAGCGGCGGTCGTCCCGCCCGGTGTGGTAACACGGTTCTTGAGCACAGCCGGATGTTCCTGCGTCTCAACTAACATCTTAGCGGCACCTAAGACCGTATGGATGGCGAGTTTCTGTGCATCTGCCCGAGATAAACCGACATGAACACCTGCATCTGCTAACGCTTCGATGAAGAGGGCAACATAGGCGGGACCACTCCCACTCACCCCCGTGACAGCATCCAGATGATGTTCATCCATCACTAAAGAGGTGCCACAAGCGTTGAAAATTTGTTGTGCGATTTTAAGATGTTCCTGATTCGCTGCGCTGCCAGCCGTTAGCACCGAGATTGCAGCACCCACCGAGGCTGAGATATTTGGCATCACCCGAACGATAGGCGGAGCGTTGTCGAAGTAGGATTCAAGCGTTGTGGTCGTAACACCAGCTGCAATGCTAATGAGCCATTGTGGTGATGATAAGACGCGGGCAACCTGGGGCAAAACATGTGGGACTGCCGGAGGCGTGACAGCACAGAAAATAATTTCAGTACTTTCTACTAAGGCAGCGATATCATTCGCGCTGTTAGTCCCTTTTTCATCGCAGAGCTGCTGGACGAGGGTATTATCAAGGTCGGTAACCCAAATCTGTTTCGCAGGCAATACTGTATCAGCGATACTTCGGACGATAATACCGCCCATCTTTCCAACGCCTATTACACCTAAATTTTTAATTATTCCTTGCGGTTCGTTCAGGTAGGTTCACTTATAACATGCCTTTCCGTAGGACCGCCCTCCATTTCATTACGGGCTACAGTTTCGTTGGTATTTTAATAGTTATCAAACGGAACGGAATTGAAACCCCGCCAGTAAGGTGTTAGAACTATCAGAATTCTCTTTAGGTCTCACTGCAAGGTAGACTGACAACTGATGGCTATTTCCCTGAAAACTCGAAGATGGCCCTGCCGATCCTCACGAGGTTCGCGCCTTCTTGAACGGCTACCTCAAAGTCGTTTGTCATCCCCATAGAGAGATACTTCATGGTAACTCCCGGGAATTTATGGGTGTCTACTTTTTCAGCAAGCGATCTCAACAAAGCAAACGCAGGACGATTTGCGTCTGGTGACGGCGTTAACTGCCCCATTGTCATCAACCCAACGATGTGCGCTGCTGGATATGCTTGGGCATCTTCAATGAACTGCAGCAAATCATCGGCTGCCAATCCGTGTTTACTTGCCTCGCGAGTCGTATTTACCTGAATTAAAACATCCGTCTGTTGTGAGCGTTGTTCAGACCGTCGCGCTATCTCTGCTAAAAGCCGCAAACTGTCAACTGAGTGAATCAGCGAAAACATCTCTAATGCGGCTCTAACCTTATTTCTTTGCAAATGTCCAATAAGATGCCACCGGCATGTGCCATCACTGGGATCGCCACCCGCGGTATCTACAAATGAATTGACTGTAGCGTACTTCTGTTGTGCTTCCTGCACCCGGTTTTCACCAATGTCCGTGGCACCCGCAGCGAGAACCGCCTGAATCTCCGCCACTGAACGCCCTTTCGTAACAGCAACGACCGTTATTGAATCGGGCGTGCGTCTACTCCGTTCGGCAGCACTGGCAATCTGTTCATTGATCCTGGAAAGATTATCGGCAATCGAGTTCAATTTTTCAATGCCACAATTGGTTCGATTAGAAGCGTATGTCAACCTTCAAGATTGGCTGTTGATGGCGGATTTAGATTTAAAGGCTTGCTTGCGTGAAAGAGTAGACCAATAACGGCGACTAAGACAGCTATACTAACAATCCCAATACCGACGACTATCTTATGTGTTGCCTCCGTATAAACTTGCGTGACTTGGACCGCACTCACGTTTTCAGACAAAACCTCCCGATACTTGGAAGGATGGTTACCACCCTGTATAATAAAAACAAGCCCGATCAGACCTGTAACGAATGATAACGTTGCAAAGAGTACGCGCATCTTTAACTCTTTCCGGCATACGCCAAATTGTTACTGCACAACGAGTTAAGAAATTATTGCTCTAAACGGGTTAGAAGCCCTAAGAAAAATAACGTTACAAATTGTAGTGAGGTTTCGATTGCGGGCAATGCTGACACTGCTGTTTCTTTATGCGTAGCATTCATATATTTAACGCCAGTTTGAAAAAATATGAGAGGTCCAAAGCGGACGCAAATTGAGGAAAAAAGCAATACATCCACTCGAAAAGAGGCGATTTTTAGGGAGATAACCCCCTAAATCCCTTATCAGGCGGACTTTCATTGGAAATGCGTCCACCCTGAATATTTATCAAACTCACATTATATCTATATTAATGATACTATATTTTTATAAGGAATGCAAATTTTTCGTTACAAGAATTCTTCTCCGTATTCACATAGAAATTTGT
>RKRR01000088.1 GCA_007571305.1 Candidatus Poribacteria bacterium
TGGATTAAGTTTCGTGAAGATCTGATTGAACTCTTGGAACAGACGATTTCTGATGAATTATCCAAAACGTTCGCGGAAGCGACGGAAGGCTGGGTTTCGGAATCCAATCCATAAAGTTAGAATAACCGAAGTTGCCACCTTGTAGCATAACCTGTTAGGGTGTGCATAAATGTCCACAGGAAACCAACGGTCTCCTACGCTACAAAAACATCTAAATATGGCATCTACCTGCCTAAACGCTTGTCCGTAGCAACTTGGGTTAGAATAGGCATTCAAACTTGCATCAAGGAACAGGATATCCTATGTCAAATCCAATCGCCGATGCACAAGCATTGGAAACCGAAAACAAACTTGCTGAAGCCATCCAGGTCTACGACAGCATCCTCAACACAACAGACGATACGCCAACCCTTGCATTCGCGAATTTTCGACTGGGGACAATCTATCGGACGTGGAGGGAACTCTTCACGGCACAAAGGTTCTTAGCGAAAGCCCATCAACTCGCTCCAAGCGATACCGAGATCCGAAACGCAATCGAAGAACTTAATCAGCACTTTTCGGAAAATCGAGAGGTGATCGCTGAAGAGATGTCTCGTAAAAACAGCGATCAGATTGTATCTCTTTTCCGTATCGCTACGGGGATTAAGCTCATAACGATGGATAAGGCGGTTCAGGCATATCCTTTGATGAAAAGTCGCACTAAGATATTTCCAAACGCCGCTGTCGCAAAGCACCTTCTCACCGATATCCAAATTACAGAAGAGGAACGGAACTCAGCGATCGATTTCCTGTTGGAGAGAGGCTGGCTTGTGGGTACTGGCGAGTCGCTCTACACAATAGCAGAGAACGGGTTGTTGGTTTTTTATACCGAACTTGCCCAGTTGCACGTCGCCAATTCGGTTTATTCGGAGGCGGTGACGTGTTATGAGCAGGCGTATTGGTTAGATCCATTGCAAGAACATCTGCGCTACCAACAGGTTATCTGTCACGCCGCAGCAGGGGCATGGGATGCGGCAGTCGGGATGCTCGGGCAACTTCCAATCGAAGTCCCTGAAAACGTAGACCTCGTGGCGTATCATACGGCTGCTGCACAGAGTTACGACTATGCCTATCAGATGACCCAAGATGCGGATACTAAACAGAAAGTGATCGAAACGTGTGAGGCGGTATTGCGTCTGGACAAGAAGGCGACAGAGATTTCAAAACTACTTGCGTCGTACCAGGGTAAAAAGAGGTGGTGGCGTAAGTAGAATGCTTTGACGATTTGTTGACAACTGACATCTGATAACTCTCTATGGCTTGTTGCCAAAGTCGGGTTCTTTTGCCGGTCGGACCACCCACGCTGCAAAGGCAGCCTCAAACGTCTCTGTCGTGTCTCCAAGGTAGAGGTGCTGGATACTTTCGATCGGAACCGTTATTTCTCCGTAGATTGACGAACGTCCCAACAACGCATCATCTTTGATCTCAAGCGGTTCAAAAATCAGGATTGAACCATCGGTTAACCTGATAGAGACCTCAGATTGCGTGGCGTTTGGTTGATTAAACATTTCTTTACCGACTGCTGACTGCTGATCACTATTAACGCTGATATCGACCACCCGTGCCACACGGTCTATAGGAACGGAAAACCGGCGTAGTTTAGAATCAAACTGAATCGTTTCTCCATTGAAACCCAGTAACTTCCCGCGTTTCATATCTCCGTTCTCTGCCACTAAAATATGGTCCGGTGGCGTGTCACGATTGAAGCGTGGGACCGTTAACGCACGTTCCAATTTTACGTCTAATTTGGGATTTTTAACTATCCCGTCACCACGGACGACTTCGCCTAAATTCTGATCCGGGCGAAATTCCAATTTCTTCCCATCCGCCATGTGTATCACACCGCCCTTTTCCAGCAATTCCTCCACGTCAACATCCGCTCCAAACTCAATTTTAGGGACTTCGCGATGATTGAATCTGCCCCCTTCTTTCCCTAAAACAACATAGGAACGTATACTGTGTTTCAAATTTGTCAAATGGTGACTATTGGTATAGTTCGCATGTGTTCTACCAGAGAATTCAAGGGCTTTTACATATACTGAATCAATAAGGTGCGTGTTGATAAAAGGAGACTGGAAACCGACAGTCGTTTCATTATATGATGAAATCTGACACGGGATGATCTCTCCACTCTTCAGATGCAGTATATGACGAAACCGCGACCCGTCAAAGGGCCATGTCTTCGATGCGCGTCTGTTGTTGCGTTCTATATGAGCTCTCCGAATGTTTTCCAGTTGTACTGCTTCCGATGCCCCGACGGGTTTCCAGCGAATAAACGATCCATCCCCCAAGTCGAATAGGACGCGCCCATGGAGACTCCCTGACGGGTGAAATAATCTATCGTCGTCTTCAATTTGCCCATGATTCTTCGGACCACTTGATTCCACCCGAAGCAGTGAAACACCCGCAAACACACATTCTATCGGATCATTTGAGAACGCAGTCTGTAAAAACAGACTATCTGGGTTCACCAGTGCAATCTTGCCGCGCAAAACCGCACCGTCGGGATATGTCAGTGCAACGGGTTGTTCTATTTCGCCGAACTCGGCACTCGGCTGAACAACACGGTCGATGTGCTGGATGTTGATGTCATGCCGATTCCCATCTTCATCAAGGACATAAGTAATTTCTTTTTTGACAAATAATTTACCGTAGACGACTTGCCCATTCATCAGGTGGACCCGTGGTTTGGAAGAATCGACTTGTTGCTTTGTGGAACCAATAGGCTGCCGATAAATCCTTAACCGCCGCACCGTCAAATTTTGGCCTCGATTATAGACATAGGGACCGGATTCCTTAACTGTCTGTCCAATTTCGTCTAATTTCAGCAGCACGTTGCCAGCAAAATCAAGCACCTCCAGTACACCGGTGCCCCCATTATAAGAAAGACGCAAACGGAAGTTTCGCCGATCCGGCTGAATCGTCAACACGGGTTCAAACAGCGTACCTTGAACGACTACGAGTTCGTTAACCCAAGTTTCCAACCGCAATGCCTCATATAGATTTTTGCCAAGGGCGAAAACAAAGCCCGGCGGACGCGTCGCAGAAGCTAACTCTAAGTCAATCTCAAAACGTTGAGGCCAGTCAAGGGCGTGAAAGATTTTTGCCTTGACTTTATCTGTCCGTGGATGACCGCCGCGATCCGCATACCAATCCGGTAACGCATTCCTACCAAACGGCAACATGGGCTGGTTCGCATCCTGTGTGGGTAATTCCCAATTCGTCAGTTGGGAACCGTCGAAGATAAGATTAGGGTGCATCCGACGTTCAAGGGTATAGATCGCCTCACGGTTCACTCGAAATTGACCGTGGCGCTCACTGGAAAAGAGAAAGGTATCCCCATCTGAATCATCTATGTCAGCTATCCAGATATCTCCTGATACGGTACCGACGCGAAACATCTCCATCGCTGGTGCAGACTGTTTTGGGAAAACGACTGAATCCAACACACCAATATCAATAACCAGATCATCCGAAAAGTAGGGGGATGACCAGTGAATCACGTCAGAAGTACTCTCCAACAACTTACCGGGAAGGACATCGCCATTTTTCCAACGCAATGTTTGCATATCAGATTGCAAAATCTCTATTTGCTGAGCCTGTATTATTGGCGTGCATAGTACCGCCAATGCCACGGCAGCAACAAGTCGTAATTTTTGATTCCATTGCATCATATTTCTCCTGCTTGAGTTGTCAGTACGCCCGCTGCGTAGGCTTTCATCTCACAATTTTTAACTAAATGGGTGTATGAAGTTATATGTTCTGATGGCACAGGAAACCAACGGTCTCCTATGCTACAAATATGAACTTATTTTTCGATTCTACTATAATTGTGAACTGAAAGATTTTCTTCGAAAAAGCGTACTGACGACTGACAACGATTCACCTTTCATAAATGGGTAAAAGGCGATAGTTCAACGCCAAAGCGAGGATAGCCATACCGGTGCCATAGGCTCTGCCATGGGGACTCGAGAAACTGCCATCTTCTGCCTGCGTCTCCTGGAGCCACTTGATGGTTCTTTGATTCCAAGCCTTCCACGCCTCAAAGTCACTTTGAAACAGGGCTTGAGCCATATAGTAAAGATTGTAGAACTGGTGACTAGCACCACGATGGTCTATTCGACGTTTGATGAACTCAGAAGCGGCTTTGTATTCAGGGGTATCTTTCCTTTTTGCAATCGCATAAATCAGGACTCCTATTGCTGATCGAGTGAGTCCGCTACCGTGACCGCTCGTCATCTGATACGTTACACTTCCGTCTTGCATGGTGTGTGTCTGAAAAAAACTCACCGCCTTGTCAATGGCTTCGTTGGGGATCTCGATTCCAGCGTTTCGAGCCCCGAGTAATCCCATCAACACGGTCCCAGCCACAGTCGTATCAGCATCATGGGAATCTGGAGAGTAACGCCAAGCACCCCATGGATTCTTACGTTGTGAGGTTAACGTAGAGCGTACCGCCAGTTCCAACGCCTCGCTAAGGGGGCGCCGCCGTTCAGACGGAATATTGCTCCCTTCCCAGAGTAGTTGCTCGCCGACTGCGCCATACGCTTCAGACAGTGCCAACAAAGCAAAACCGTGCTGGTACATGGATCCATGCCCACCCCAAATTCCACCGATGTATCCTGTTCTCGGATCCTGATTGGAGATAATATTGCGTAACGCTTTACGGATGGTAGTCGCATAGGGCCCGAAGTCTGGGTCTTCGCCACTTGCCATCAACGCCATGACACAAATCCCTGTTACGCCGGGCCCGCTCCCTGCTCCTGACCATCCCCCGTTCTCCATTTGGGAGTTCGCGAGATAGCGCAAACCGCGAGCATTGATGATACGAACTGCCGCCGGTACGCCTGTACCATAGCGAAGGGCAATATCCTGGGCATTCGCGGATTCGATTGAAAACGTGGTCAGCACTACCACAAGAAAATAAAAAAAAGTTCGCAAGTGAGTAGGAGGGTAGGAAACGCCCAAGCAAGAACACCGTGATTCCCGACGGAAGTTGTTGACAACTTTACGGGCTTTAGCACACTTTACAGATTTTGAAACTTTCATTATCGTCATCTCCTCCACACCATCGGACCGAATACTCGTTCAAACTCTCCTTGTTGCCAACGCGTCAGGACTTCAAAGTCTACCGTTTGTGGGAAAAGTCGGAAAAACATCAACCTCGCTGTTTTTTCTTTGCTCAGTGGAGTGGGTACCAACTGCAATGCTGCCGTTTCCACTTGCTCCCGCTGCATGTCATCTAAAAGCAACTGCGTGTCTATGCACGATACCACAACACCCCGCAATGCCTGTAGACGCAGGTGCTCTCTTTCGGCTTGGTGCTCACGATACCGCGCGAATGCATCCTCAGAAAGCACATCTTTAATAGTTTGTTGGTAAAGCGGATGACTAACAATGTCAATCTTTGACATGCCATTATCCGATAATCCATCCATCGTCTTTCTCACAGCGAATTTAAGCATCGCAGCAGCCTCTTCACGAGTCATTTTGCCATCTTCTACTTTTTGTCTGAGGTCGGCTTCGACTGCCCGAGATATCGCTTCTCGGACTTCGTCGCCGACTTCGAGATACTGTTGCGCCACACCCTTAGCAACGAGAGCTAAGCGTCGAGTCGCACGTTCATCAAGGGCCCCTAATAACTCGGTATGTGCGGCAAGTTTGGCTTCGGCGGTCTTCATCATTTGCTCTGGAGATTCCGCTTTATCCGAGTTAAGTTCAATCCTGGGTTGCTTCCCAGGCTGCTCAACCCTTATATCCCCAATTACGTCCACGATATGTTCTCTGTCTGTATTCGCATTAACCAATCCCTCCCAAACTTTGGACTGCATCTCACTCAAGACACCCTCCAGCGATACTTTCAGCCTGTAATGTGCCAGTTGTGCCGCCTGTTGTGGACTCAACCCCAATGCGTTCATTGAGATCGGAAAAAGGTTGTTCTCTACTGTCTCAAGCATCGACTGCACAACCTTTTCGCATTGATCTGCTCTCAAACTGAGTTCCTTATCGAGTAAGACAGCGATCCAGTGAACAACAGCCTGTTGATCTCGTTGTCGTCGTGCGGCTGTAAATTCCAGATAGTCCTTAAACTGCACCTCACTCAAGTGTTTCGCAAATGCCGTTTGGTAATCTGGTTGCGACAATACTGTTTCCATTAAGGACATGTTTCCTTCTGCCATTGATTTTGCAAAGACTCTCAGATCGCCGCCCCGTTCCAACATAACTTCGATTGATTTGAGAATTGACTGATGAAGTGCTTCGACAACTGCCTCGCCCAGATCGTAACGCCTGCCGACACTCTCAGCAACGCGTTCCAGCAGGGATACAATTCGCTGTTTGACGGTGATGTTCATTCTTTCATCCGATTGCACTTCAGAGAACGGTTGGATATCGCCTTTTAAAGTCATTTTGAACGGAACGAAGTGGTCCCCACCATTAACGATTGTAACAGGTTTCCCTGTCCGCTCGTTGTATCCCTCTTTAGATGTGGCAATCAAGTAGCGTCCCGCGGGAAGTCCTGCGTGTTCATATCTGCCGTTGGCATCCGTTTTTGTGATGAATTCCTTACTGCCATCTTGGGTGATAATCTTGACCTCAACGCCTTCAATTGGATTCTGCCCTGGCGTTACATCTGTAATCTGTCCTCGCAGGGTTCCACCCTTCCGAGTCTCTTCCTGCGCATAGATGACACCAATGGACATGCTGACACAAGCAACCACTGTTAACACAAATCGTAGACGACTCATCCAATGAATCCTCCTTGTGATTCTTCTCTTTGAACGTTCCAATATCTAATCTCGGATTGTAGCCAAGCCCGTTTGCCATTCCTGCCCTTTCTTGCCTGCGTAGAGCATAACGTAGGTGTCCTCAACTTCAAGTATCTGTCCCGTTAGCACACCATCGCAATCGAAGGCATCGGGGTCGTCCGAGGGTGTGAATACGGGGTTGTAAGGGTTCGGCTCGAAGGTATGGAAATCTCGGGTACGTACATGTCCGATCCTCCAGATTTCTCCATCGTATCCACCATAGAGAATATGGAAGTATTGTGGACCTTTGAACAATTCGGTTTCACGCACGGCTCGGCTGTCCCACGTTTGCCCACTCCCTCTGAAAACGGGATTCGCAGGATTCTTTGTGATCGCTGCAGGATTGCCCGTGGGTGCGGTTGCGTGACACATCGTCAATCCTTCCCCGAAGGACCTTGTCGCTTTTCCTGTATAAATGATGTGGATGGTGTTGTTCTCTATCGCAACCGAAGGATGACTTGCGCCGTGCCGTTCATGTTCGGTATCCGCAGAAATGACAGGAATGTCTCGGACACGCCGCCACTCGCCAAGGTCCCCATCGCTCACAAGTAGCCCCGTCTGTTCGGGTGTCGTTTTTCCCTTCCCTCGATAGTACATGTAAAATTTGCCATCAGCGGGATTCAGGAGCGGGAAAGGGTACTCAACGGCGTTGTCATCGAAACCATCGGTTGAAGGTTCAAGGATAGGGTTGCGGGCATCTTGCGTGATGTCGGTGAGATCACTGATTGGAGCTGTGGCGTGCATTATCAACCAGCGCACACCAAGATCGCGCTTACACCAAATGTAATGTACTGTCCCATCAACGATAATAGCATGGGTCGCGGCCGCCCAAAGGGGTGGCGGCAGAGAAATGATCGGATTTCCTGTCTCAATTCTCTTGAAACTGGCGAATATTTCGAACGGAATAGGGGCTTTCGGGGTATTTGTCATCAGTTTCTCCCTTCTAACACATTGAAATAAGCGTCCAAACCTTGGCGGAACTCTTCCGGTAAGACGCGCCCTGTTTTTCCAGTTGCCTGTCTCGGTGAACGATTTTCAATAGAAGCTCTGCCGGTGTCATCCCCGAGACCGAGGAGCATCAGAGCAGAAGCAGTGGCTGGGGGTGCTTTTGTTATCACAGGCGCGTTTGGAACCCGTCCGGTTTGGAGTAGGATTTCAATTACCTCCGTTATAGCCGCAATCGCTCTGGGCCCGGTGTCTGGCTCTGCGAGAATGTCTTCGACCTCCTCCATAACCTCTGCGGCTGTTGCTACCTTCGCAAGTTGATTCTGGATAAAGCGTTCGTGGGAATCTGGCAAAAGGCTAATTTGGGCTTCCACCTCGCGAGTATCCTCGGTAAGCGTTATTTGTGTTTCATACAATGCGATGCTACGTTCGCGGTATTCATCAGCAGTAAGGGCTTCCTTCGCCTGCTCAAGTTCTCGTGTCTCTTCACGCAATTGGATTTCACGATTGATGATACGCATCACTTCCACGACGATTTCTGGAGGCAGATTTGGCAGCCTAACGATTCCTACCTCTCCTGGAGGTGCCCCTTCAGGTAAGGGATCCACCAACTGCTCTGCCCACCGATCCAACGTATCCGCCCAGAATTCCGCGTCAATCGTTGATTCACCGATAAAATTGTCTTTAATCGCTTCTGCTATGTCCTGCATCTGGTCGGATACAATAGCGTCCTGTATCTCCGATAGCACACGTGAGAAACCTTCGGAGGGTCGCCTATCGGCATAAGCAACCATGTCCTGCAGGAGTGTATCTGCTACCTTAGACTCAGCGATCTCTTTTTCTGCCAAACGCTCACGGCCGGACGCATCTTCTACCGCGTCACGCACAAGTCCGAAACCGTCCAGATTGTTCAGGTCCACCGCGATGTCAATCTGCCGTCTAGATGCCGCCTTCAGGCGTTTTACGAACGTGCTGTTTTCAAAACCAGTAAGCAATTTGCTCATTTCTTCTGCTAATTCGGCAAAGGCATCCAACAATTCTTGCTGTTCTTTAACCGCTTCCAAGACGAGTTCTGCTGTCTGAGGAGCTGAGGCTTCTTCCTCTTTATCATTTTTTCTACCGCTTCCTTTGAGGACCGTCGTAGGGATTCCCAGACCGCCGACGACTTGCGGTGCCTGCCCCACTGCTTCTTCTTCCTCGTTGAAACCGGACTCAACATCAACGACATGCGGAGTCGGGTTGACAGGTATGTAACCCGGCTTGCCTTCTGGTTGTTGACTTCGATCTACACTGACCCCGGCCCCAGGAATATTCGGATCTTCGGGAATTTCATCTAAACCTTCAGGAGGTGTCCTGCTTTCAGGTCCATATTTCTCCACTTTCTCAAAATTACCGGGTTCACCCCCGGAAGGGGCTGGAGGTGTCCCCGCTGTCGGGGCAGATGTCTCTTGTTGATTGCTCACTGCTGATTGTTGGCGGCTGCTCATCCCTGGTGCCTCGGCAGCTTGCGCGAGTAAGTCAGCGACAGAAGGCATCCTCTGTCCCGCGATCTCCTCTAACTTCTGGAGTATTTCCGCCCATGACCCCAGTTGATTCGGATCGAATTCCTCGTTTTTTGCTGCTTCTTGCACCAACTCGGTGCCAAGTTCTATGAGACTGTCAAGTCGCGCAGCGTTGGCACGCTCCGCAGCCGCCTGATTTTGCAGTCTCCTGCGCTGTGCTGGATCGTCAAGTGCTTCAGGGGATAGGTCTCGCAGTTCGCGATTGGCTTCGTGCAACTGCAATTCTTTATCGTGGACCTCCTGCGCTGCCCCCATCCAGAGTTCCATCTGTCCGACCAACCATTTGAAGTGTTCCGCTGGAGTTAGCACGTGTATGACGAGGTCGGGTGAACGCACGCGCCCGCGATCGGGAAAATAATCCTCAGCGAAAGCGCGCAGACGTAAACTCTGGGGACGCACATTTTCACGCACAGCAGAAAATGTGGCAGCAACAGTCATAATATCTGTCGTTGGTGTACCTGATGCTACCGTTTTCTCACCACTCGTAGGTTCGGGGTTGTGAATCGGGTTACCAATGCCTTCCCATTCCAACCCCACGCGCTTCACACCAAAATCATCCGTTGCCTGAACCTCAAAGGTGAGTACCTCACTCGAAAGGACGACACGATTGTTCTTTAATTTATTGAAGTTCACCGTTGGGGATTCATCTTCTCGTACCTCTAACTGTATTACTTGCGGTTCACGGGCAGCGAGACCAAAGTGATCACGCCACGCCAACTGGAGCTCAGTCTGCTTCTCTACACTGATTGGGTCAGTCGTCACACGGGCACCAGCGACGCGTTGTGGGCGATCGTTCAAGGTTGCTTCTGCGAGCTCTCGTGTTGCTGTGGCTTCTAAGACCGCGGTACTCCCCTTCAACAAACTCAGTGTCCCACCGCGGATATCTTCCATCAGTGGTTCACTGCGCTGCAAATAGGTTGGCAATTCGACCTCGGCAATAAACTTCGTCAGAGCAGGACGCAATTCGGGTTGGATTGGAACAGTGCGTCGGGCATCTCCGACTCGAATCGTGAGCCGTCCATCCCGTGTTTGAGGTGGTAATTGAAATCGGTAAGTTTCTTCATCTCGTGTCGTAACCACCGGGACTTGGTCTGCGTAGCGGGCTTCGCCTGACTCAGGTTTCCAGGGCGAATTATCTTTTAAACGGGCTTCCACATTAAACGACTCGGCGTACGGGACGACACGGAGCCCTGATTCACCCTCCAATTGTGCAAAAGTGTAACGCGCCACATCACGCCACGGGGTTAGCCATCGAGCGAAGGCATTCCAACTCGTTGTGGGTATTACAACGGCTCCGATCACTACGAACACCAATGGGAGGGCAGCCGTCCATGCCCAGCGACGATGCCGTGGATTGGGAACCGCATCTGCCAAATTGTGTCTTTCGACCTCGGCATCGACCTGACGCATGGCTGCCTCAACCAGAGTCGGACTTGACAATTGATCCTTTCTATTCCGCGCTAATTCTACGATGCCGAGTACGTGATCTCCGAAACGTGGAAACCTTTGCTGCAACAAGCGAGCGACACCTTCCAATTGTCGATGTTTCCAAACCCAATTGTAGTACTTCATTGGTAAGAGAAAAATCATCCCTATCATACCAATGACTAAGATAAGCACCCGTAGAAACGTAGGTGTATCGAATACCCGGTCTAAGCAAAAAACGACGATATACGAGACAAGGATACCAAAGATTGCTGTCAGTAGACCTTCAGCAAGTTTGACCGTCCATACCCGTTTTTGGTACTGTTCTAATGCCGCTTTCATACGCGGGGGCAGGTTAACCGCTCCATCTTGTTTTTCTAATTTTCCTTGCGGTTCGGTGAGAGAATTTGGGGTATTCATGTGGTTCTCCGTAGAGTCGCCTTCCACTTGGTTTCAGTCTTGTGTTTATGTGGTAAGAAAGGGTTTTAACTGGTAACCGAAAGGACTTTTTTTTAAAATCTGTCCTGACTACTGATAGCTATATTGCCCCCATCATTTTTCTCGCAATCCAGAACAACCCAAGAAGTAGGATGAGCAGTCCCGCCCAAAGTGGATGTGCCCATATCCGTGTGCGATGCACCGTCGGCTCTGGTTCCGGCAGAGCTGCGAGATAATCCAATAGACTCCGCACATCAGAAATTGACACTAACCTGCCATCTGTGATTTTAGCGATTTCATCTAAGACATCGAAACGCGCCAAACGCCCTTGTTGCTCCCGATTTAAACCTTGGACCGACAGATCGATCTGTATCGAAGCCCCAGTTTCAGTGCTGTTCGCGACGAGACGGTAATTGCCAGATTCTTTCGGCACAAATGAGCCCGTGAACAATCCGATGGCATCTCCTTCACCCGGTTGCAACCGGATTGTTTGTGTTTTACCTGATGGTGAGATCGCCTGCACAACAACCGAGCCTTTATCCAATGGAGCCCCCAATGGATCGTTCACGTTAGCGTTTAGCATCACTGCATCATCGACATGTGGTCGGTCTGGTGAATAAAACAGCCGCATCGATTCGCCTTGTGCCATCTGCCGACGATATGCCATCCATCGAGCGACTTGGCTCCAGAAGCGGTAGTGGTACTTATCCTCTACACCCTGTCGCCAACGCCACGCGCTATCCGTTCCCATAAACAACACTTTGCCTGCCCCGTAAGTTTTGGTTACAATGAGCGGCACTCGTCCCGAAGCCGTCGCGACTTCGTCGTGCACCGCTATCGTCTCTGTCCCCGCCTTAGCTCGTTTTACACCAGCGTACCAGTAGAAGCCCGGCAACGTTCGCCACACTTGACGGTTGATCTCCTCAGTTTCTCCGAGGCGAGTGAGTAGACTTCGTTGTCCCAACTGTGTGAGTGCGAAATATCCCTGTGTCCCTGAGCCAACGCCGTACGGGGTCGCCGCGTCCAAAACTACAGGATAGAGATCCGCGAGCGGACCGGACATCAGGGACTCATGCATTCCAGTTCGCCCCGGCATAAAGACGAGCCCAGAGGCCTGAGCACTCACAAGTTGCCGTAAGTCTCGGGTTTGCTCCACTGTAAGTTGCTTCTCTCCGACACCGACATCACCCAGGAATACCACATCGTAGCGGCTCAGTTCATTCGTCGTCGGGAAATTTTTGATATAGCTGCGTCCTCCACCCACCTTGGGCAATTTGGGATGAAAAAGTAGACAGGTCAATTCAACCCCGGGATCCCGTTCCAAGGCGTTGCGCAAATAGCGATACTCCCACCGTGGATAGGATTCGACGACAAGGACTTTTAGTTGTTCTTTGCGGACCGATATCGGCACAGAAAGTTCATTGTTTTCTGGGATTAATTCCTGTGTATCTCGCGGGATACGCATTGTTAGTGTATAGTCGCCGGTTGCTGGCGGTATCCAGGCCATATTTTCTTGTGCTTGGCTCATAGCGGGAACACGAATCAACTTGGTAACCGTTGATTCCTTATTGACACTGAGGGTAACGCTTACGTCCCGGTCCTGCCCCATAGTGCTGCGAACGACAAACGGAATACGAAGTTGCTTATTGACAACCGCATAAGTCGGGGCATCCATGCTAACTAACGCAAGATCAGGTAACGGCACTTTACTCCCCACCCCAACAGCGAAAACGGGAATTCCTCTCATCCGAAACCGCGTAGCCGCCTCAACAGGCGAATTGCCGATATTCCAATCACCGTCCGACAATAGCACAACACCTCGAAGATTAGCATGAGTGTCCAAGACCTGCGACAGTCCGGCATTCAAATCCGTTGCTTCTTCTGCTGGATCTAACTGAGAAGAGAACGGTTCAAACACGACGCTCAGATCGTTGGCATCCGAAGGTTTCCAAACCTCCTCAGATACAAGGGGTTGAATCGTCTCGG
Organism: Candidatus Poribacteria bacterium; assembly: GCA_007571305.1. Classification (GTDB taxonomy): domain Bacteria; phylum Poribacteria; class WGA-4E; order WGA-4E; family WGA-3G; genus WGA-3G. The sequence goes on from RKRR01000088.1 coordinate 13,202, forward strand.
CGCGACTTTTGGGTGTGCCAGAAAGATCTTGTGGGTCAATTACATCCCGCGTTTTCATGCTGTTGGATTCGTCCCAAAGCACGGCGAGCGTGGAACGCTGATCTGGTAGTTGTGTTTGTAGCCATTCAGGTTGGTTCAGGGTTATAACAACCAAGCAAATTAACACAAAACGCAACAACTCAAGACCTCCGGTCTTTTTGCTATAACCGCTGCGATGCCACGCTAGCCAACACAATATACCTGCCACGATCATGACAGCCAAACTCAAACCTAAGAAGGTTCCGCTTGAGAAAAATTCAAGATTTCCCTGCTGTTCTTGCATTTTTTTAATTATTGGATCTCTGTTTCGTCTTCCTTGCGCCACCTCTATAGGAAATCTGTGAGACAATGTTTCAGACAGGTTTTTGGGTTAGTGGGGTAACGCTGCCTCTTTTGCTCGGTAAACTTAGCACCGCCTCTACGAGTAGTGCCACTATCATTGCAAAGAGAAAGATGCGCCATAGTTCACTCGCCAAGGCAGATGTGTCACCAACATCAACATCAATCCTTCGATATGACATGCCATCAAATAGTGCATCCACCGTCTCGACTGGGACTGCCGTAGCACTGTCTTCAATTTGGCTCCGGTTTACAGCTGTCAAATATGCTCCATCCTGATATACGCCACCGTGTAGCCCGCGTTGTGAAAGGAGCGGCGAATTGTCCGCAGGAGCCACCAACTCCCACTGATTGCGGTCTGTCAGTACGTCGGGACCCGCATCGCGTTGAGATACCACAGCCAACGCTTGACTACCTTGATCCAATGCCCGTTGTAGCATCACGTAAAAGATGACACCTTCGCGTTCGAGAGCGGAAAATTGTGCCGTAGGTAACGTGCTACAGAAATATACGGCACCACGCTCGGTAGCGACACGAGTCAGCAGAGGCGCATTGTCATCAAACCTCGCTAAGGGTGTCCCAGGGCTTTCAAAAGAGCGATACCTGTACGTGCGCAGTTCGTTCAGTGGCAACGCGGCTCCGCTCTCTACATGTGCCAGCAGATCTGTATCGCCACGCCACCATGATACCCCGAAAGAATGGGTAGCGGTTGTCGGTTGTCGGCGATCAGTCCGGAGATTTTCTGATGATATACCAGAATCCTCTTGCTGACGACTGATTGCTGACCGCTGACGGCTATATCCGGGCGTTTGCCAGTCCCCCCAATGTGAAGCAAATAGCCGTTCTTCTGCGTTTTGACTCCCCTCTCCAGTAACGGGTGGGAAAAACATAACGACGCGTCCTGTATCAACGAATTGCGCGATCTGATCTGCTACTGCCCCGCGTGGTAGAGCCGCCTGCCAGATTAATAGTCCTGTACTTTCCCATTGTTCCGTAAGCCTTAACAGGCTTGCGCCCTCTGCAATACGATCTGTAGAGATCACGTCAACTCGATGCTGAAGCCGAGGGTCTATCGGAATAGTAAGTGCTCGAAGGAACGCTTCACCATTTTTCTTATCATCACTGACAACAACGGCTCTTCGCACCGTGGGTTCTGCAAACACGAAGAAAAAACGGTTATCTAAGGAATTCGCATCGCCCGGTAATTCAACCGAGCCCCAGCCTGAACGTAATTTGGTATCAATTGGGATACGGTGCCCCTGCAAAGAAGCACCCTGTCTGTCGAGTTCCACTTCAACGACAGAACGAACGTTGTTGACTTCAAACTCAATTGGAAACCCTTGCCGCGTTGTTTCACTGCTACCCTTTGACCGCACTACCACATCAAGGACAAGTTCCGCATCGTTCCCGTGTTCCCACCATTGTACGTTTTCTACCCTTACCGATAAATTGCTTGAAGGCACATCTCCGTATGCAAGCAAGAAATGATGTACACCCTCTAACTGAGACAGCTCCTCGCGTATGGCTTGCCAACGTCCGCTTTCAACAGCCCAATCGTTCTCACGCAAATCGGAGCAGATCCATACGTCAACTCGTCCCGACTTGTTCGCTTTGAGATACGCTAAGGCGGACTCAAGCATACCCGGAATATCCGCACTCGTAGCACTTGATCGGGTTGTAGGGAGCCCCAATAGTGCTTTCGGTGAATCTACCTCTTGTAGTTGACCGCTTGCACTATCAATCAAAACTAAATGCGTCCCGTAATCGCCCTGCTCCAGCAATTGTGTGAGTTTTTGCAGTGACGCGGATCTTTTCGACTGGCCCGTTTGTAAGTCTTGAACTTCCATGCTGGCAGAACGGTCGAGAAGTATCAAGGTGGCATCGGGGTTACTCATTCCTATGCTACCCAGCCACCCGCCTGATAGCGGTCGACTGACTGCGAAAATCAGAGCTGCTACTGCAAGCATACGCATCAACAAGATAAGCAAATGCCGAAGACGCGCCATGCCCTTGCTCATACGTTTCGCGCTCATGAGGAACATCATTGCCGCCCAAGGGATAGTGCGGTGCCGATGCTGATTGACGAGGTGTATCAGGATCGGTAACGCGATCAAAGGAAGTGCAATGAATGCCAACGGTTGTAGAAAACCCATATTTTAATTTTCCCTTGCGGTTAAACGACGTGGATTCCATCTTTAGCGTGCTTCTCTCAAATCTATTAAAATTGTCGTTTGGGTGTCCGCCCCAATAGGAATCGCGCTAATACACCATCGTAGTTCTCATGGATGCGGATACGGTGGTAATCGACTTCGGTTTCCTGAATGACCGTGTTCATACTTTCGAGATACATTTCGAGTGCCCGTTGGTATTGTGCACCGATGATAGTTGGATCCGCCAATATAGGTTCGCCTCCCTCCATGTCAACGAAACGCATGGGACGATCGAATTCCAATTCCAACTCGCTCTGCTCCAACAAATGAAACACTGCGACATCGTGCTTGCGGAATCGGAGATGCTCAAGACAGTTCCGGACAACTTCCGGTTCTATGAACAGATCCGAGAGAATGATGATGAGTGCCCTTTGCGGGACGCGTTCAGCGGTTTCATGGAGGACGTTCGCTAACCCTGTCTCGCCAGATGCTTCCATAGTGCCTAACGCATCGAGCACAGCACTCAGATGTGTTGCACTACGTTTCGGTGGGATATCCTTATGGAACCCTGTGCCGGCACAGTAGAGTCCGACAGCGTCCCCTTGCTCTGCAGCAATATAGGCTAATGTTCCGGCGACACGACGAGCGTAGTCCAACTTACTCGTCCCGTTGTATGCGAAATTCATGGAACCGCTGGTATCAACGACTAAGCACATCCGTAAATTGGTATCAGCCTCAAACTCTTTGATGTAGTAGCGATCGTTCCGGGCATAAGCCCGCCAATCGAGTCTTCGAGGGTCATCACCCAGCACATACTTGCGGTACTCCGCAAACTCAAGGCTCGAACCGCGAATAGGGCTTCGATGTTTGCCAGATACGTTTCCGATCATAGGCAACCGAGCGTGCAGTTGAAGCGTCGAAAGCCGTTCCAGAACCTTCTGATCGAGATAATCTCGCTTGAGTTGCAACATGTCTTTCTAATTGTCCTTGCAGGTAAGTAGCAGGGATTAAAATATTGACGTACCTTTCTCTATAGCTGAAAAAATACCCAATCAAAAACCCTTCCACTTCGTTTCAGGCTCGGTTTTTTAAATCTCCACCGTCAGCCAATTCCTCAACGAGTCGGTTGACGATGTCTTTACTGGTGATATTCTCAGATTCGGCTGCGAAGGAGGTAATAACACGATGCGCCAGCACTGGATTCGCCACTGCAACAACATCTTCCAGTCGTGCCATATAACTTCCACTGAGTGCCGCACGGGCTTTCGCACCGAGAATTAGATACTGAACCGCCCGCGGACCAGCACCCCAAGCAACGAGAGGTTTCAACCAGTCAGGTGCGGCATCGCCTCTTGGGCGGGTACTTCGGGCGAGATCCACGGCGAATTCGTAGATGTGCTCAGCGACAGGGACGCGACGCACGAGGTCCTGAAACGCTCGCACCCGCTCACCGGTCAGAACATGTTCCAGCGTCGGGAGAGACGCACCAGTCGTGGTCCGGGCAATCTCAATCTCTTCAAACCGCTCTGGATAGTCGACCTCGATTCTGAACATGAATCGGTCTAATTGTGCCTCCGGTAACGGATAGGTGCCTTCCTGTTCGATTGGGTTTTGCGTCGCTAAGACAAAGAAGGGAGGATCCAGAGAGTATGTTCTGCCGATGACAGTGATTTTGTATTCCTGCATCGCCTCAAGCATCGCGGCTTGGGTCTTTGAGGGTGCTCGGTTAATCTCATCCGCTAAAATGAGATTCGCGAAAAGCGGACCCTTTACGAACTCGAATTCCCGCCTGCCGCCTGGAACTTCCTGAAGGATGTCGGTGCCAGTGATGTCCATCGGCATGAGATCAGGCGTGAACTGGATTCGGCTGAATTGCAACGCCATCGTCTCAGCAAACCGACTGACCAACAACGTTTTCGCCAAGCCAGGAACACCCATTAACAGGGCATGTCCTTGAGAAAATAGACATATCGCCAAGTGCTCGATGACCTGCTCCTGACCGATGATGATCTTCGCAAGCGATGCCTTTAACTGATCGTAGACCTCTCGGAGTTCGTCAATGGCAGCAACGTCGTCAGCGTGCATTGCGTCTGTATTTTGCGTCGGTGTCATAAAATGTTCCTTTTGGATTGTGCGTGGATATCGGCGAAAGGGCTGTTGGAAACAACAAGTTTTGTTTTTTCTGTCTCGGTTGGTAACAACTTGGGTTATTGTAACCCAAGTTGCCGGTTCTGTAGCATAGGAAACCGTTGGTCTCTTGTGCATATTATGTAGCATAGGAAACCGTTAGCCTGTGCATAAATTTTTACCGTAACCTCGGGGTGTTATCTGCTATTTGAACCCCTCACAAGCACAACCTAACAGGTTATGCTACAAAGAGGGCAAATTCCATGCCACTCTCGAAAACCTTAGAATATCGGCATAATTCACGGATATGCACTCGGCTTCTGCACGAAAGAGGGCAAATGGGTTAAGGTATTGCACAAAAACGGGCAGCAACATGCAACAAGTGCTGCGAAATATCAGTTTATGAAACACGAAAAAAGTAGGGCTTACACAGGGTGCGCTTCTGTAGTATAACCTGTTAAGTTCTGCATCTTCGGGTGTAGGAGACCGTGGGTCCCCTACGCTACGAAATACTGCGGATCCTGAACGTTTTTCAATAAAAAATCGCAGATGAATCCCTAAAAATGTGTAAGTAGCAACTTGGGTTATTGTAACAGAATAATAGGCAGGAAAGCAAGAGGCAACAGCGAAGGCAGAGCGATTCAGTTTTAAGAAAATATCGGTTTTAAGGATAGGGTGAATATGCTGTGAGCAAAACACTTTACGTGTGTAAATATAGGGGGGTACTTCTTCCTGCTAAATGCTTGCATTGCCAACCTCTGCAACTAAAACTTGGTATTTTCCTATTCGCTAACGAATTCTACAATAGCCCAATAAAGACACAGGTTGTTTTCACGGTTTCTGCTGGTGACGTTTCCGACCCTCACCGTTGATGCTTATATCTCCAAGATTTCAAGGAGTGTTTCGAATCGCTCCGTCTGCGCAGCAGCGAGGAGGAGCTGCGTCAGCCTTTCGGAGTCTTGGATACGAGCGAGCCCTGTCTCAACGGGCTCTCGGTTGTGATGAGGAAACCGAGCCGCCAGTACGGAGAGGATATTTTTTATGGTGGTCTCCCGCGTGCCTTGCTCAATACCTTGTTCAATGCCTTGCGCGATACCTCGTTCTACAAGCACTTCTGCCATAGATGCTGCCATCGGGGTCACCTCCACCTTCGGACTATGTCGTTCTACTAATTTTACTAATGATTCATGTTCCACCGCAGGACGACGATGCAATATCAGCGACAACAGATATATGATCGCCTCACGTTTTTCACCAACAGACACACGCTCAAGCACATCTAATTCGGAAACCGCTTTCGTTAGCACACGGCTTAGCTCTGCCTCGCTCGCATGCTCTTTCTGAAGAACCGTCAGCAGCCACCCTAAAGTATGTCCAGCCTTCTGTAGGTCGCCCGCATCGCTCTCTTTAACACTCATAAACAAGGTGTCATAAGTCGGGACAAACCGAGCGAAAGCCTCAGGGAGGTCCATCACTGCCTCAAGCGTCAACGGGGTTTGCCACCGCCGGTCGCCCGTGTAAAACACTATCGGCAATATCGGGCGCAGCCGCCTTTCACTTTTAGGCACTCTCTCTTGATCCCACTGCCGCCGCTGTCCATCCCAAATCAGCAGCATGTAGAACAGCACACGAAACCCCATCAACTCATCTACCGTCGATTGGTGCTCTATCAGGATATAGATGAGCAGGTCATCTGCGTCTGGGCTTCCCTTCAACGGCACTTGGAACACCAAGTCCGAGGTTTGTTCTCGGAGCGTATCCGGTAGGAAACTCGGGTTCACCGGCACG